>JAWBNW010000009.1:8123-22667 GCA_039000685.1 Candidatus Aenigmatarchaeota archaeon | reverse complement strand
TTGCATAGGACGAGCTCGGAGAGAACTTCATTTGACAAGTTGGTAGAGGAGTTGAAATATTTTATGGGCAGGTTGTTGGAGCCTGTGACGTTTTGGAGGTAGTTGTTACAGTAGGAGTCTGAAGAAGCGGTTATGTAAAAGTCATAAGGTAAATTTCCGGATAAAGTCGAATTCAATATTTGATTGTATGAAGAATCGTAAAATAGTATTCCATAGTAATTGTTGGAGGAGTTTATATTTGTGAACTTGGAGTAGTCTGTCCTGTGGACAAGGAGCACGTTATTCCTCAGAGTTGGGGAGGCGTCTATAGTTATGTTGGTGATGTTGGAGTAGTCGGCGTTGCATAGGACGAGCTCGGAGAGAACTTCATTTGACAAGTTGGTAGAGGAGTTGAAATATTTTATGGGCAGGTTGTTGGAGCCTGTGACGTTTTGGAGGTAGTTGTTACAGTAGGAGTCTGAGCTAGCATACACATAGAAATCATAAACAATGTTGTTGGACAGTGTGGAGTTGATTATGTTATTGTTTTGACTGTTGTAGAGGTAGATTCCATAATTGTTGCTACTAGCTGTTATGTTTTTCAAGTAATTGTTCAAGGAGGATGTCAGTCTTATGCCATCGTCTGGGTTTGAGCTTAAGCTCAGATTTTCTAAGATGTTGTTGTTTGAATTATACAAATAGATTCCTTGTGTGTCCCAGTCTGTAATCACACAGTTTCTTATCTCTACATTGGTGTTTTGTGCGGAGCTTCTGTAGAGGTAAATTCCGTAGTCTGCTACATCATCCCCATCTATCGTGTGGCCCTGGCAATCCAGGATAACATTGTTTGCAGAGATGTTCATACAATAAGAGGTTGTTGAATTTGTTATGTCTGATTCTAGATAATAAATTGCTCCTTCTTGGTTTAAAACTGAGCAAGAAGAGACGTTTACTGTCGCTTTTGTTGTCACATAAGTGAATGGGTTCTGACAAGAAGTTATATTCCAGTTGTTATAACTGTCATTGGCGTAGACACACCAAGCTATTGTTGCCCCGACAGTCGAGTTTATTATCTTTGTAACGTTTGACCATGTTCCGCCAGAAAAAGATACCCATGAGTCGATTGTCCAACTACCTTCTTCTACTCCTATTGAATAAGTTGGTTCTGGAGTAGTATACTTTCTGATTTTGAACGCATAGAATTGTATTGTTCCGAATGCGTATGTTGAAGACCTGGCTATTCCTAAATGCACTCTATTCGGTGTTTGGCTATTGGCTTCGTTTACTCTAATTGTACCATTTATTTCGATACTGATATTTCCGCCCAATTTCCAGATTCTAGCAAGTGTGTTATACCATGTTCCTGTTGTGCCAGTCAAAGTGCCGCTATTATAATCTGCAGTACTGCGGCCTGCATCAACACCTGCCAATCTTACATAATTCGCACTTGCTGCCCAATCGTCCTCTATGTTTGCAAAAACAATACCCATATCTGCATCTGAATAAGTACTATTGTCAACATGAAATGAGCCTCCGAAAATTTCTCCAGCTGTATCGCTTTTGAGACTAATTTTCACGCCATTAGAAGAGTAGGCATCCTCAACGATGTAAGTAGATGGAAATGTAATGTCTGTCCTCGAATGGAATCCTTTACCAGTCCACCAATTACTCCCATCCATATTTGTTACTTCCAAATAATGTTTATCAGAATTAATGTTGTAAGTTGGGTTGCCATCTACCGATGTCCATCTGGTGGTGTTCAGAGTCTCAGTATCAAAGGGGTCGCCAAATATGAACACACTATCAAAGTCGCTTGTAGAGGTCACCTGAATTGGATTCTTATAGTAAACATAGACCGTGGTATAGCCTAATGCCGGAATTTGAGTGACATTCAACCATATGTACGCCCACTGTGAATTGGATTTGTTCGCAATCCAGTAAGGAATTTCTCTTTCGCTATCGCTAGTTTGGTTGTACCAAGTGAATCTGAGGTCGGAGAAATCTGGAGCCATATCGGAATCATAGGTGATGTTGACTGGGACCTGATAGTTTGTTAGAATATTTGGATTTTGGCTGTTGTTTATTGTGATATTCCTTCTTCTAATGAATGAAGTGTTCCACCAGTGTTTGTCAAAACAGTTAGTTCCATCCCAAGTTCCATTACAGAACTGAAATATGTAGCCAGATAAAGTGTTCGAGACAGCAGTCCAGTTCAAACTGTGCAAAACCGCAGTTCCGGCAGTCGTTGAGTTTGTTGAATTTAAGGAATAGGTTGGTGGTGGTATTGTTGTATTTATCATTATTGTTTGGGGTGTAGTCGTTAGATCTATTGTGAAGTTTATGCAACCACAGGAAGAAGCATTTAGTGTATATCGCAGAACAGAATTGTTGTAGACTGTATAATTATTATTTGCTATCAAACCACTAATATTATAGTTTGCTTTTGCTGCTGTAGAAGCAGACTCGTTCCAGGTTATATTTGCATGCATCCATTTCCACAGAATCCTGTTTAGTGTAGTGCTTGCCGAAACGTTTGTTTTAAGCCATAATTCTAAGGTCGAGTCATTCCTATAGTTAAACCAGCTTGAAGAATCTCCCAAAAAAATCTTCCTTGAAGCCGTGAAATTTGTGTCTGTAAAGTAATTAGTTGTTCCTGCTGAAGAAAGATAATAATCCCAATTTCCTGATGGACCTAAAGAACCACCTGTTATGTTGTTGTAAGAACCTGAGATTTGATTGCCGTTGCTACTATAGCTAAAAATATTGATCAAAGTGTTGTAAGAACCTGAAAGAGAAAGACCAAAATTGCCACCATTAATAGTGATATTGGTTACATTGTTATAAGAACTGGAAGAGAGACTTATGCCTGCACCACCACCACCAGTAGTAGAAAGGTTAATTAAACTGTTGTTGTGACTTGAAGCTAGAAAGATACCACCATTGACATTGCCCTTAAGGATATTGTTGATTATAATACTATTATTCGAACCGTTGACATAAATTCCAGCATCAAAATTGCTTATGTTACAATTCTTTACAGTATTATTTTTGCCGGCTAGGAGGATACCGTAAGTATTAGAAGCAGCGGCCCCACTCATACTAAACCATTGACAGTCAAGAGTGGTATTTTCAACTGAAGAAAGAAATTGAATAGCCGTTGCTCCCACATTTGATATGCTTGTAGCCAAGCAATAATAAGTATTATTTAGGGTTATCGTAAAAGGCGCGCCATAGATATATGATTGGCAATCTGCCCGAGCGCCAGTAACAAAGAAAGAGAAGAATAGAATTGCAAATAAAACAAAAATTATTTTTTTCATTTCCTCACCAATAGGCAGAGCCTGGCCTTGCCAAGCTTTCGCTGGACAACTCTGCCCTCGCCAATGAGCTCGTGTATATACTTTGCAACGGTCAGTCTGTTCATCTTGGTGGCTCTTGCTATTTCGGTTATCAAAAGTCCCTCGGGATGCTTCCCCAGCAACTTTCTTATGGCTTCCTTCGGCTCGACATCAGAATTAACGCTAATCACCGATGATTATCATTATGTTAAATATCGATGTTTAGCATATTATGCTTTTCTATTCCATAGAAAATAGTTAGTCTAAACTAAAGCAGCAGTTCCCCCAGCATGCCAAGATAATCTAGGTCTTATATTCACGGTGAAGACCTTCTCAAGCATGTCGTCGAGTATTATAGCTGCACCAGCCCATCTTGGCAGCTTGTTGATGAATTTCTCAATATCTTCAGCCATATAGCTTTGGTAAACAGCATGCAAAGCTTGCAAGTCATCTTTGCTTGTAAGCCTGAAGGAAATAACCAAATCACATTGGCTCAAAATATCTTGGTGAACTTTATTTGGCATTTGTGTTATAACTAAAAGACCTATTCCAGGCTCTCTTCCCTCTTTAGCTAATCTTTTAATTGCATCGCTTGAAGCTACTTCTCGATCAGAAGGAATGAAATTGTGGCTTTCTTCTATAACAAGCCAAGTGATCGGAAAAACTATTTCAGGCTTACCACCTTCTATTTTCACTCTCTCTTCCTCTTTTCTTGCTAACACTCTTGTGTGATAAATTTTTCTTGTAAGTAAAGCAGCCAGCAAGCTTCTGAGCTCAAAAGAAGGCATCCTGGATAGATCAATTACTGTCACTTTTCCGGCTTGAACCAAATCTTCAAGCTTAATTCCTTCCTTAGCTATCAATCCCCATTGGGCAACAACTCGAAGCAAGCTTATCAAAACATTCTTAATCTCAACTCTTGTTTCGCTGTCTTTCTTTATTTCTTCTATCAGTTCTTCAAAACCAAAAACTTGGCCATAAGCCAAAAGCTTGTTGAAGTTTTTTTCCAAAGCTATAGCAATTTCTTCTGTTCTCTTCAAACCAAATGCCAAAATCAAATCTTCTGCTGAAAATTCTCTTAAAGAAATCAAAATTGTTCCATCAACGGGAATTCCAGCTCTTTCATAATCTTCTTTTTGCTTTGCAGGAACATAGACACGAACAAAATCTTTAAAGCCTTTTGGCTCGAGGCTCCATTCTTTAAGCAAAGCTGCTTGTTGCTCATTTGGAAACTTCATACTCCAGTATATCCCCATCGGATCAACGACAACAAAAGCAAGCTTTTGTTTGAACTCTTCTTCAAGCTGGCAAAATTCTTCTAGAATTACGGCAGCAGAATAAGAATTATGTAGGATTATGCCATTTCCTATAAAATTGTGATGTTTGGTGACTGAAATATCATAAACTTTTGTTGGCTTATTTATTTCCCTTTTTTCCAAAATTTTAACCCACATTATATCTGGCGAAGAAATTTTAAGTAAATATTCATCATTGAAAAACTCGGCTATTTTTCTTACAGTTGCCCTTAACGGATTGTACTTATATTTGGTAGAAACCCCCTTCCAATTCTTGTATCCGAGTGCTTTACCTATGTCTTTTTTCTTGTATTTTCTTCTTATGTAGTTCCATATTTCTTTTGGCAACAAATCGTAATTGGAATGATATTTTCTTTCATCCTCTAAAAATTTTTGTAAAAGTTTCTCGTCTCTAGAAAAATTCCCCACAGCTGCTAAAAATTTTCTGACATTTTCTTTATCATTGATTAAAAGTCTATAATAATTTTTATCTCCAACTTTTTTTTGCCTTATGTAGGAATTTATACCAAATCTTAAAAGCAAATGATAAACCCCTTCTATTAGAGTTCTGGATTTAGAAGAATATTCTATCACAAATACACCTTTTTTCCTTTTTCCTTTTTTTTCGTAAAAGGAACCATCCCCGGAGAAAAGACATTTTAGGAACAGGGCAATTTTTTCAGAAGGCAAGGAAAAAACTATATTGGGAATAAATTTATCATCAGATTTTTTATCCACACCTAAAGATTTTAACCAGTTTAGTAGAGTATTTCTTCTCACGATTATTCTGTTTCCTCGCGCGAATGAGCCTGTTGGTGAAAATTTTAGACTTTTTTCTTCTATTATCGGCTTAGTTCCTACTGCTCTGTAAGTGAATTTCCCATATTTAACTACATTCAAATTGCTATCAAAATTTGCAACAGCATCATAGAAATCATTAACCAACTCTTTACTCGAATTTGTGAACCAAGCAAAAGTTTTTCGTACAGTACCTTCAGAAAGAAAATAAGCAAGAAGTTTTATTTGAGAATTCGATAAGGAATTTTCAGTCTCCTCTACACTAATTTTAGATGGTATTGCAACGAAGTCTCCAACGTTAAGATCTTTAGCTTCCTTCCAACCAAATATTGTGAGGAGAGGGTGGTTCTCCGTAGTATTTACTTCCAATCCATTCCGAAGCTTAATATTTATTACTTTATCCACTTCCCTTTCAAAGAACTCAACCGCAGTGGAATTGCTCATTTCATAATTTTCTTGATTCAAAGAAATTACGCTTTTTCTATTTTTTTCCCCAACCAATTTTTCTATTGGTACAATCCCTTCAGTAGTATATATAAGAGTATCTCCTGTCACGCATTTGCCCGAGCCGCGTTTTCCACAGCATAAAATAACATGAGGTTTGAGCAAGTCAATCAAAACTTTTGTTGTCAAGTGAGTTTCTTCTCCAGTTCCAACAATATGCTTGCCAATGTAGCCTGTAGCTTTCAAACCAAATTTCTTGTAATCTTCTCTTGTTCTACCAACAACAGTTTCTGTGATTATTGGAAAAGATTCTTCAACCATATTTAAGAATTATGATTTCAAATCAAATAATATTTTGAGGGAGAGTGGTCTAGCTTGGTCTAAGACTCCAGCTTCAAAAATGCTGGAATGGGGATATAACCAATTTGCTGGCAATCCCGGGTTCAAATCCCGGCTCTCCCATCAAACTAATAAAAATTCAAAATTAAATAGAATTTTAAACGGGGACGTAGTCTAGCTTGGTTAGGATCGGGCCCTTGGGAGGCTCAGACCTGGGTTCAAATCCCAGCGTCCCCATTTTTTTATCTTAAATTATCAAGAAGAATTATGAGAAAAATATCAAAAAAGCCTGAATGGCAGCTCAAGATAGCAAGAGAAAGAATTCAGATTCTTTTCAACTTGGCAGAAAAAGAACTCAAACAACATCCTGAGAGGAGCAAGCGTTACATAGAACTTGCTAGGAAAATTGGCTTGAGGTACAACATAAGGCTTCCGAAAGAACTGAAGAGGAAATTTTGCAAGAACTGCAACACTTTGCTCAAACCTGGTTTAACTTGCAGCATAAGAATACAAAACAAAATGATAATTATAAAATGCTGGAATTGCAATAAAATCTATAGGAGAGTAGTATAATGGGGATGATGAATAAAGTGGTGTTAGGCCTTGTTGTGGTTTTCATAGCAACTTTCATGCTTTTCTATATATTTGATAACATAAACAAGCTTGCTGAAAAGTGTAAGACTGAAGAACCAAAATCTTTTGTGTGCGAGCAGTTCTCTGGCTTCACACTATCGATGCTTGTTGTGCTCTTGATCATAGGTGGTTTCTTGTTCGTGATATTAACAACTTCTTACATCCTGCTCTCTTCCTAGCAAACTTATTAAACTATAAAAATAAATTTTTATGGAGTAAGGTATTTAGTATGGTGACAGCAAGAGAAGTTGAACCACAGAAGCTGATAGAAAGAGTAAAAGAAGAGCTTAAGAAGATTGAGGAAATAAAGCCACCTGAATGGGCAAAATTTGTGAAGTCTGGTGTTCACAAACAAAGACCTCCAGAACAGCTTGAGTTTTGGTACATTAGAGCTGCTTCGGTTCTTAGGAGGATTTATATTGATGGCCCTGTTGGGATTGAGAGATTAAGAAGCTATTATGGTGGCAGTAGGAAGAGGGGCTATTTTCCAAAACATTTCAGGAAAGCTTCCGGCTCTATAATTAGGAAAATTTTACAACAGTTGGAGAAAGCTGGTCTTGTGGAAAAAACTGCTAGAGGAAGAAAGATAACACCAAAAGGCCAAAAGCTATTGAACAATATGGCGGCTGAGGTGGAAAAATGAATGGAGAAATTGATCCAGAAGAGCTGAAGAAGATTGAGGAAATGAAAAAAGTTGTTTTGAAAAAGATTTTGTCTAGAGAAGCGATGGAAAGGCTTGCTAGAGTTAGGTTAGTTAAACCTGAGCTTGCCAATGAGCTTGAGCTTTACTTGATTCAACTTTATCAAACAGGAAAGATAAATGAAGAAATATCTGAAGAGCAGATAAAGATGATATTGGAAAGGCTTGCCGAAAGGAAGAAATTCAGGATAATAAAGTGATTTCATGCCAGAAACTACAGGAAGATTTGGGAGCAGGTATGGAAAGGGTGTGAAGAAGAAAGTAGCAGAAATAGAAAAAGTTCAGAAGCAGAGACATGTTTGTCCGAGGTGTGGGATGCCTCACGTCAAGAGGCTTGCCTCTGGAATTTGGGAATGTAAGAAGTGTGGGACGAAGTTTGCTGGTGCAGCTTATGTTCCAAAGGCCGAGATGATTAAAAAAGAGGTGAAGTGATGTACAGATGTGTGAATTGTAAGAAGGTTGTTCAAAAATTGGGTGAGAAGATAAGATGTCCCTATTGTGGCTATAGAATATTCGTGAAGATGAGGCCAGAAGTCATCAAAAGAGTTAGGGCCAGATAAAATCTCTTCTTAGTAAAAGGTTTAAGTTTAGTGGATTCAATTTATTTAGTTAAGGTGAGAAAATGGCAAAAGAAGTTTCACCAGAAGAAGAGTTCCAGTTTTACCAGCAACAACTACAAACCTTGCTCATACAGAAGGAAAGCTTGAAGCTCCAAGTGGCTGAAATAGATGGTGCTTTGGAAGAACTTGGGAAGACAGAACAAAAACAAGCTTTCAAGATTGTTGGGAATGTGATGGTTAGCAAGAGTGTGGAAGAGATAAAGAAAGAACTACAAGAAAAAAAAGAAGAGGCTGAGCTAAGAATTAAAAGTTTGGAAAAAACTGAAGAAAGGATAATGGATAAGTTGAAAAATCTGCAAAGCTCGATGAAGGGTGGTTGAGATGGAAGGCCTTGAACAAATTTTTTCATTTCTTGATTTAGTTATAAACGATAGGACTGTCCCAAAGAACATAAGGAAAGTTGCTGAAGATGCTAAGAACTTGCTGAATGATGAAAATCAGCCAGCTGATCTAAGGCTTAGCACTGCAATTCACATGCTGGATGAAATCACGAATGATCCTAACATGCCGATGTATGCCAGAACAAAAATTTGGAATGTTGTGAGCTTGTTGGAAGAAAAAAGGAGAGAACTTTCTCCATAGCTATTTAAATTTAAAATACAAAAAAATTATAGTGAGTCAAATGGTCGTTGAGAAGCTCAAGAAACTCAAGGAAAAAATGAGTAAAAAGGAAGAAGAATTTGTCGAGGTTGAAACTGGTTTTGAAGAAGAAAACAAAGTTAACGTGAAGATAGACACCCTCAAAAGCTATTCTGATACTGATAGAGTGTTGCAATCCTTGAGAGAGGGAAATGTAATTTTCTTGAGGATCAAGGACTTGAGAACAAAAGATATAAATGAATTGAAAAGGGCTGTGGAGAGGCTGAAGAAGACAGTTAGTGCTATGGATGGAGATTTGGTGGGAGTAGAAGAAGATTTTCTTGTTTTAACGCCAAAATTTGCAAGAATTTACAGAGGAAAAACTGGCTAAGATTTAATTAATTTTCCCGCTTTTTCAAATTGAATTTCTCCGTTCACCAATTTTTCTAAAATCTCTTTCAAATTCTTTTTTTCTACTCTGATTTGTTTGGTAGAATCCCTGCCCCTTAGGGTAATGGTTTCATCTTCTAAAGTTTGGTAATCAATTGTAACGCAATAAGGTGTGCCTATTTCATCAGCTCTTGCATATCTTTTACCTATGCTTCCACTTTCATCGTAGAAGACATCAAAAAATTTCTTGAGCTCTGCATAAACTTCTTTTGCTTTTTCAGGAAGACCGTCTTTGCTTACAAGTGGGAAAATTCCGAGAGTAAATGGGGCTATTTTTGGTGGAAAGGCAAACCAAGACCATCCCCTCTCTCTTCCCTCCCTGAAAGAGTAAAGCAAGATAGCATATATTGTTCTTTCTACCCCAAAAGAAGGTTCCACAACATGTGGCACCAATTTTTTACCATCATCGACAACTTCAAAAATTTCGCCGGAATGTTTCATGTGTGATTTCAAATCATGGTCAGTTCTGTAAGCATTTCCAACAACTTCTTTCCAACCGAAATCAAATTTTATCTCCAAGTCAAAATTCCCTTTTGAGTAGTGGGGTGTTTCTTCTGGCAACATGTGTCTGAACCTTAAAGCCTCTTTTGGAATTCCCAAGCTTTGATACC
Organism: Candidatus Aenigmatarchaeota archaeon; assembly: GCA_039000685.1. Taxonomy (GTDB): domain Archaea; phylum Aenigmatarchaeota; class Aenigmatarchaeia; order CG10238-14; family SCSR01; genus JAVZGQ01. The sequence continues at coordinate 12,881 of JAWBNW010000009.1, read as the reverse complement.
AGAGAAATTCTTTTGCCATGAAGTAAGCGATTATCTTGTTTGGCAAAATTTCTTTTTCCACAGCCTCCCTTGCTTTGATTTCAATTTCTTTTGGATTTTTTTCTTTTTGTGCTTCTCTCGTCAAGATCCTTATTTTTGTTTCAAGCAAGCTTTCGTTTGGAACTTCTTCCTTACTTGGGTTAAAGAAGTACTCTATCTCCATTTGAGTGAATTCCCTTAACCTCATCAACCATTGTCTTGGCGAAATTTCGTTCCTGTAAGATTTTCCAACTTGAGCTACGCCAAAAGGTAAAGTAGCTCTTGTTGATGCGAGTAAATTCTTGAAATTGACAAAAATTCCTTGAGCTGTTTCTGGCCTCAAGTAAGCTGTGCTGCCAGAAGCTGGACCGACGTTTGTGGAAAGCATGAGGTTGAAGATCTTGACTTCAGAGAGCTCTCCCCCACACCTCGGACACTTGAGCTTATTTTCCTTGATTGTTTTGGTCAAATCTTCTGGCTTAGCACCCTCGACGAATTTTCCGGAGAGCTCTTCTATCAAATTGTCAGCCCGATAGAAAGAGCTACATTTCTTGCACTGTGTTATAGGGTCGATAAACCCTTTCAAGTGACCTGAGGCTTCCCAAACTTTTTCATGCATTATCAGAGAAGACTCAATCTCAAAAAATTTCTCTTCACTCTTGACAAAAAATTCTCTCCAAGAATTTTCTATCTTTCTTTTTAAAAGCAAACCCACGTGACCATAATCGAAAAAACCTGAAAGGCTGCCGTAAATTTCTGAGCTTGGAAAGATGAATCCTCTTCTCTTCGCAATTTGGATTATTTTGTCCATTTCCATAAAAATCATTTAAGCATTGAAATTATTTAAACCATCCTTTTAAGCTTGACTGCGTACCTGATGAAAAGCTTTTTTGCAGTGTTTCTATCACCTTTTCTACTCTTTCAAGAGAGAAATCGTGCTCATCCACCATAAACTTGATTATCTTTTCTGAATCTGGCTTCTTGAATTCAATTTCAAATTCTTTTGCCACAGGAGGCCTCAAGAAGAAATTGTAGATTTCCTCCGGATCTTCCTCTCCCTTCCATTCTACTTGCTCCAAAACTTTTTTCAAAGTTTTGTGTTCTTTCACCAGCTTCAAAGCAGTTTTTGGACCAACTCTTTCTATTCCTGGATTGTAATCTGTGCCAACAAGCAAACCAATTATCACCAATTGCTCTCTTGTTATTCCAAGAGTTGAGAGAACTTGTTCCAATTCTATTATTTCCGGTTTAACTTCCACATAAACCTCTTTTCTTGGCAGTTTTCTTCTTCCAGTTATCGATAAGTTGCGAACGAGGCGAGGAGAACCAAAAAGAAGAGAATCCATGTCTTGAGAGCCTGCTGCAAAAACCGCTCCCTCTTTACAAAGGTGGGCACACGTAGCCTCACCTTCACTCGGAGCCTGAATCCAAGGTATTCCCATTGCATCCAAGAGCTTTTTTGAATCTTCTACCATTTCATCTGTAAGCTGGGAAGCAGCCTGAGCATAAGTTATTGCTTTTTCTCCTTTTTTCAAGGCTTCTTCCCATCTTTCTTTTGCTTTTTCTCTTGCTGCTTTTCTCTCTTCCACTGTTTTTTTCTTGAATTCTGGTGGTTCCCCGTCAAATACAAAAATTGGTTTTATTCCTGCTTCAATCAGGTTTGAGGTCCTGTAGAAGAGACCGGAAAGATGAGAAGTTATCCTGCCCTTGCTGTCCCTTAAAGGCTCTCCTGTCATCCTATCTCTTATTATGCTCAAGAAGGAGAACAGTGTGTTGAAAGCATCTATCGCTATTTTTTTGCCCGCAAGTTCAGCTAACTCAATTTCTTTTCCTTTAAAGAGACCTTCTAGTTTCACTCCCATTTATACCCCATAATTTTTTTAAAGAAAACGGTGATTTAAAGCTATTGGAAAACTTTGGTGTGCCACGCTGATAGAAATCTTAAGTATGATTGGAGTTGCTCTTAAATTTCTTTTAATCTCTCAAAGTGGCGTGAAAGGTTCTTCAGATAATTTCTGAATGTATCTATTAAAATACTCAAAATATCTTCCATGGATTGACAAAACTTTCTTGCCTTCATCAGTTAATGAATAGTAAGTTTTTACGCGCAAAAATTTTTTAACTTTTTCTTCCTTAACTAAGCCTTCTTTTATCAACATTTTCAATACAATATCTGCTAAATAGGAAGTAGGGTGATATACCAATTGAATGTGTGGGGGTAGGAGATGAATTTTTATCCGGCTAGCAATATCCTTAGCTGTGCCCTTATCAACTCTATATAAAGCATCGAGGACTGCATACACTGATAAATTGAAAGGTAGTTCATCACTCATATCTAAACCTAAACTAAATTTAATAAGAAAAGGTTTAAAAAGCTAACTATCAGCCATCAAAATATGGAAAATATGAAATGTTATTAAAGAAAAAATTGAGAAATAGAAAAATTTAACCCGTACCTAAAAAGTTGTTAAGAAAGTGTATGATTAAATGATCCATAGCAATTTTCTTGCCTAAAGGTTTTATCTTTCTTCTAGTACATAATATTCTAAACTCGATAACTAAACAAAATTAGAAAAATGGGAAAGAAAGGAAATTTATCTCCTTCTTCTTCTCTTTTCTTTTTTCTCCTCAGCTGCAAGCTCTCTTTCGATCTTCCACTCGTCCCACTCAAGCCAAACTATGAAAATACCGATGAGAACTACTAGAGGTGGAAGACCCCCGTTCAGCAAAACCACTAGATCATTCCATGCACCTTTTGCCTGAACCCCAAGAGGAACTAAGTAAGGAGCTATCGTTGCGTTCAAGCTTGCTGCTGTTGGACCATAAAGTATCCAGTAAGCGCCTGCAACTATGAGGAGCAGTCCTATTATTATTTTAACTACTGGGTGCAAACCATCACCTTTTAAAAATTATAAAGAACATAATATTTAAATCTTATATTTGTGGTTGAGATGAGAAGTGGATATGATTTCATCAGGGAGTCGAGAGAAAAAGCTGAAGAGCTCATGAAGAAAAGGCTAATTGATTGGAGGAAGCAGCACACAGTAGAAAGAATAGATAAGCCGACTAAGCTTGATAGAGCAAGAGCTTTGGGTTACAAGGCCAAGCCATGTTTTGTTGTGGCCAGGGTAAAAGTTAGAAAAGGTGGGAGGAGAAGACCAAGATACCACAGAGGAAGAAAGCCCTCAAAAGCCGGAATGGTTCACTTCACTCCAAAGCAATCTTTACAGGCAATAGCCGAGCAGAAAGCTGCAAGGAAGTTTCCAAATCTTGAAGTTTTGAATTCTTATCTAGCTGCTGAAGATGGGACGACAAAATTCTTTGAAGTCATAATGGTTGATCCTAACAACCCACACATAAAAAGTGATCCTGAGATAAACTGGATTTGTGAGCCTCGAAATAGAAGAAGAGCTTTCCGTGGTTTGACTGCTGCCGGAAAAAGAGCAAGAAGATTAAGATAAAAACAAATAAAATTAATTTAAAATTATGAAGTTTTTTGATCTTCACATTCACAGTGCTTTCAGTGGTGGGGAATCAAGCCTGGAGGAATTGGCAAGAACAGCCAAACTTTTGGGCTATAGTGGAGTTTGTTTTGTTTTTTATTATCAAGATGAAACCCAAAAAGACATTTTGCTTGCTGAAATTGAGAGAATAAAGAAAGAGGTTGGGATTGAAGCTTATTTGGGGTTTGAAGCAAGGGATTTAAGAGAGTTGAGAATATTAAGCAAGAAGAGAAAAAGCTTTGACTTGCTTTTAGCAAGAGGTGGTGATGTAGAAATGAACAGAACTGCATGTGAAACTCCTGAAGTCGATATTTTGACTCATCCAGAATATCAGAGAAATGACTCTGGTTTAGATCATGTTAGTGTGAAATTTGCAGCAAAAAATGATGTTGCAATAGAAATAAACTTGAGAGAAATCTTGATTTCAAACAAAGCAAGTAGGGCAAAGATTTTGGCAAACATTACAAAGAATGTTCGGCTTGCCAAAAAATACAAAGCAAAGATTGTGGTTTGTTCCGGGGCAGTGAGCCATTGGGAGCTTAGAGATCCTCTTTGTTTAGCTTCTATCGCAAGCCTGTTAGGAGTAGATCTAAAAGATGCTAAAAAAGCTGTGTCTGAAATTCCTGGACAAATTGTTGAAAAAGCTAGGAATAGAAGAAGTGAAAATTGGGTGATGCCTGGAGTTAGAAAAATTGGGTGAAAAAATGAATTGTGTGATTTTTACAACATGCCCAAATGAAAAATCTGCTGAAAGGATTGCAATTAATCTTCTCAAAAAAAGACTGATAGCGTGTGTAAGCATAATATCAAAAATCAAAAGTTTTTATTGGTGGCAAAAAAAGATTGAGAAAAGTTCAGAAGTCTTGATGATGATGAAAACAAAAGGAGACCTTTTTTCTCTGGTAAAAAAAGAAATTTTGAAAATTCATCCTTATTCAGTTCCAGAGATAATTTGTTTGAAAATTGAAAAAGGAAATGAAAAATATTTGAAGTGGATTGAGGAAGTGGTTAAAAAATGAACAAACCAAAAATTTTGCTTCCAAGTTTGAGAGAAAAAGAGAGATATGTGAAATTTAAGGTGATATCTGAAGAGCCGATAAGCTATGCTGAGTTGGAAAGTTCAATTTGGAATTCTTTTCTAGATTTCTATGGAGAGCTTGGTGTTTCTGGGTTTTCACTCTGGATAATAAAAAATTTGTGGGATGAGAAAGAGCAAATTGGGGTGATAAAGTGCAAC
>JAWBNW010000009.1:0-8113 GCA_039000685.1 Candidatus Aenigmatarchaeota archaeon | reverse complement strand
GTTGCAGGCTTAAGCTTGATATCAAGGCTTGGTGACTCTAGAATTATCTTCAAAATTTTGAAGATTTCTGGAACAATAAAAGGATTGAATTAAAGTACTTCTAATCATTGGAAATTAGGGAAATTGGGTTTCGAAAAGCCTATATAAGAATTAATCCGATTAGAGAATTTACCTGAAGATTTTAGAATTTGAATTGGAAGAAGGTTTCAAAAGAAATTTATTTAGTAATGCAACTAAGCAAATAGGTAAAATAAAATATCTTGCTGAAATGTTAGGTTGTTCTCCTGATAAAGTTTTGATTGGAAGAAGGGTAAATTTTTCATAAAAATACAAATTAAAAAAATCATGAAAGAAATTAATTTCTTAAATCTAGAAAAAGAATACAAATTACTCAAATGTTTACTTGATTACAAAAAAAGATAAGCTTTAAAATCTGAAAACCTAAATTAATTCAAATGCAACTTAAATTTAAGTGAGGTGAAATTATGAAAAAAATGGTGATAAATGATGCCTGAAATACTCCCAGAGTATTGATTTAAAAAATCACTCAAATGGGATACGACCGCACGATAGGTTGGTAGGGAACTCCTACAGCCCGTGAAAGCCGTTTTTTCTCCAGATGGAAGATTGTTCCAAGTAGAGTATGCAAGGGAAGCGGTAAAAAGGGGAACAACTTGCATAGCGATGGTTTTCAAAGGCGGTGTTCTTTTCGCGACGGTCAAACCAAAAACCCCTTTGATGGTCCCTGAATCCATAGAGAAGATTTTCCAGCTTGACGACCATGCTGCCGCTGTTGCTGCTGGCTTGCTTGCTGATGCTCGAGTTTTAGCAAACCAAGCAAGGGTAAGGGCACAAATCCACAGGCTTACTTATGAAGAGCCTATGGATATTCTAAGTTTAGCAAGGAGTGTTGCTGACAGGATGCAGATTTCTACACTTTACGCAGGTTTGAGACCTTATGGTGTCTCCTTCTTGATTGGCGGCGTGGATGCGACTGGAAGCCATGTGATAGAAGTTGATCCTTCTGGGATGATTTATGAATGGTTTGCTTATGCCATAGGAAGAGGCTCTGTGATTGCAAACAAGATTTTAAGACAGAAGTGGAAGCAAAGCCTAAGTGAAAGCGAAGCTCTGAAAATTGCTCTAGAAATAATCTCGAAGACGGAAAAGGAAGGGGAAGCAGACATAGCCATTATAAGAATAGAAGAAAAGAAATTCAAGAAGATGTCAGAAGAAGAAATTAAGAAGGTAAGAGTTTAAAAGAAATTTATTTTTACCACTGTTCATATTTATTAAGGTGTCAATATCACTGTTGGAGTAGATAAAGCTGTTGTGGCAAGATTGCAGCACTCTGGTCAAAGGTTCGAGATACTGGTAGATCCTGATAAAGCTCTAGAAGTCAAAAAAGGAGTAAAAATCGGTATGGATGATCTTCTAGCCTATCCTGTTGTTTATAAGGACTCGAGGAAGGGTGAAGCTGTATCTGAGCAAGACCTTCAAAAGGTTTTTGGAACTAAAGATGTCATGAAGATAGCTGAAAGGATAATCAGAGAAGGAGAACTTCAGCTAACAACAGAACAGAGAAGGAGGATGATAGAACAAAAGAAGGTACAGATAGCCAACATAATTTCAAGAAAAGGAATAAACCCTCAAACAAACACACCACATCCACCTCAAAGAATAATCAACGCCATAGAGCAAGCTGGTGTGAACATAGACCCATTTCTGGATGCTGAGTTACAAGTTGATAAAGTTTTAAAAAGTATAAAAACCATATTGCCTATAAAGTTTCAGAAAGTTGTAGTACAAATAAAAATACCCCCACAGTTCTCAGGGAGTGTTTACAACATCCTTAGGAGCGTAGGGAGTGTGACTAGTGAAGAATGGATGGGAGATGGTAGTTTGTTGGTGAACATAGAAATATTGGCAGGGGTTCAGGACGAGCTTTTCCAGAAGTTATCGTCCTTGACCCACGGTAGCTTTGAGTCGAAAGTTTTGAAGAGGGAAGATATATGAATGAGAAAAGAGAAGTAGTGGTGCCTGGGGAATTCCTTTGTGAGAAGACTGGAAGAAAGGTTGGGCACGGTGCCTACTTTGAAGGTGAAAAGATATTCGCAAAGGTTTTAGGAATTCCTAAAATTGAAGAGAATGAAGTTTCGGTTATACCTTTGGCAGGGGCTTACATACCAAGAATTGGTGACAGAATTATAGGGAAAGTCTTAAGCGTGGAGATTTCAGGCTGGATGATAGACATAAATTCACCTTATGTTGCTTTCTTGCCCTTGGCTGAAGGTGTGGCGGGTTTTGTCGACATATCTAAAACTGACATAAGCAGGTATTTTGACGTCGATGATATCATCTTTTGCACAGTCTCTAAAGTCACGAAAGATAAAACCATTCAAGTTTCGATGAAGGACATAGGAAGCAGAAAACTGTATGGTGGGGTCTTGATTAAAGTCAACCCGAACAAGGTTCCCAGGATAATAGGAAAGGGTGGAAGCATGATAAACATCATCAAAACAAAGTCTGGGTGTGAAATTTACACAGGAAGGAACGGCTACATCTGGATAAAGGGGGAGAACAAGAGCAAGGCAATAGAAGCCATACTCACGGTAGAAAGAGAATCTCACCTCAGCGGCTTGACTGAAAAAATTGAAAAGATGTTGAGTTGATTTTTATGGGAAAGAGTGATATAAAATTGCTTGTTGATGGGAAAAGGCTGGATGGAAGATTGCCAGTAGAAATGAGGCCTATCCAGATGAAAGTGGATGTTGTTAGCAGAGCAGATGGGTCTGCCATGGTGAGTTTTGGTAATACAGTGGCGATAGCTGCTGTCTATGGTCCAAGACCGGTTTATCCAAAATATCTTCAAGAAGCAAGAACGGGTATATTGAGATGCAGATATAACATGACGCCATTTTCTGTTACTGAGAGAAAGTCGCCAGGCCCGGATAGAAGAAGCATAGAACTCTCGAAGGTTATAAGGCTTGCCCTAGAGCCGGCAATTTTCTTGGAGGAATTTCCAAAAGCAACGATAGATGTTTTTGTAGATATATTGCAAGCTGACGGCTCCACAAGAGTGACTGGAATAAATGCTGCTAGCCTTGCTTTGGCAAGTGCTGGAATACCGATGAAAGATCTTGTTGTTGCGTGCTCTGTCGGGAAAATTGAGGAAAACTTGATTCTTGACCTTTCTGGGATAGAAGACAATAATTCTGAATGTGACATGGCTTTTGCCATGATGCCGGGCAAAAATAAAGTAACCCTCTTACAGATGGATGGGGCTTTAACAAAGGAAGAGATAAAAAAATTGATGGAAATTGCAAGAGATGCTTGTAAAAAAATTTATGAGATTCAGAAAAATGTAATAAAGGAAAAATACAGGTGAAGAAGATGAATGAAGAATACGCGCTGGAATTGATAGAAAGGGGGAGAAGGGTTGATGGTAGAAGGTTTGATGAATTGAGAAAAATAGAGATAGTTCCAAACATCGTGAAAAATGCTGAAGGTTCGGCTTCTGTTAAATTTGGTGAGACAGAAGTCATAGCTGGTGTGAAGATGGGAATAGGTGAACCTTTTGCTGACACGCCGAATGAGGGGATTTTAGTTGTAAATGCTGAGTTCAGCCCGCTCGCATCACCTGATTTTGAGGCAGGACCACCAGGGGAAGACGCGATCGAGCTTGCAAGGATTGTAGACAGGGGAATAAGGTCTTCAAACTGTGTTAAGATGGAAGATCTTTGTATAGAGCCTGGGAAAAAAGTTTGGTGTGTTTTCGTCGACATCCACATAATCAACCATAGAGGAAATTTGTTAGATGCTTCGGCTCTTGCAAGTCTTGTAGCACTTCTCAACACGAAAATACCAAAGCTAGAGGGGGAAAAAATAGTAAGAGAGGAATTTGAGAGAGAGCTACCAGTTCAGTTTAAGCCAATAAATGTGAATGTTTGTAAGATCAAAGACAAGTTCTTGGTTGATCCCATTCTAGAAGAGGAAGAAATAACTGAAGCAAGGCTGAGTGTGAGTGTCAGAGATGATGATAGAATTTGTGCACTGCAAAAACAAGGGAATGCTGAGCTGGAAATTGATGAGATAGAAAAGATGATAGAAATTGCAATTGAAAAAAGCAGGAAAATAAGAAAGCTGGTGAGCTGAATGACAATAAAACACATAACCAAAAAAATCAAGTTAGGAAAAATAAGGAAGGTGAAGAATGCTCCAAGATGGGCAGACATAAAGAAATTTGGACTTAAGAGAGCAAGAACAAGGAGGATTTCCGTAGATGGAGTGAAAAAGTGGAGAAGATCAAGACTCAGGGTGTAAGCATGGCTGAAGAAAAAATTTTAACTTTAAACTTGAGGAAAGAATTGGCAAAAGCTAGAAGAGTGAAAAAAGCGAATAGGATTACTGCTCTTTTGAAGAAGAAAATTCAGAGGATGTTCAAAGGACTTGATGTAAAAATAGACAAAGGTGTTAATGAAGAGATTTGGAAGAGGGGAGCAAAAAAGCCTCCTGCAAAATTTAAGCTGAAGTTAAAGAAAGATGAGAAAACGGTCAAAGTTGAGTTAGAAAGGCGATAAGTTGAAAATCTGGCAAACAAATTTTTTTGGTGATCACAACTTAGGACTTTATGGCAAAGCCTGCGACAGAATTTGTATTCTTGGGAAATTACTTGAGGAAAAGAGAGAAAAAATTGAAGAAGTTTTGAAAGTTAAAACCGTTGCTTTGAGTTTGTCAAATACGGATTTTGCCGGGATTTTTTGTGCTTTGAATGAAAATGGAATTGTCTTAACCAAAATTTTGACAAATTTGGAAAGGGAAAAGTTTGTTGAGCTAAAGAAATTGTTTGACATAAATTTATTGATTTTAAAATCTAAATTCACAGCAATCGGAAACCTGGTTCTCTGCAACGGAAAAGGAGCTATTGTGAGCGAACTTTTAAGCAAGAAGGAAAAGAAAGAAATAGAAGATTGTCTTGGTGTTGAAACTGTTTTTTCAAACATAGCTGGAGTCAAGACAGTTGGTTCTTGTGGCATAGCTACAAATAAAGGTTGCTTGCTTCATAGGGATGTTAGTGAAGAAGAAATAAAAATCGTGGAAGAAGTTTTAAAGGTCAAGGCTGACATTGGTACTGCAAATTTTGGATCACCTTTCATTGGTTCTTGTTCTATAGCCAACAGCAATGGGGTTTTGGTCGGTGAAAGTACCACGGGACCAGAAATAACAAGACTGCAAGAAGCTTTAGGCTTTTTGTGATGTGGTAAGTGGAAAAAATTATTGTTTGCTCTGTTGTTTCCAAACCGTTAACTTACATTTCCCACAGTACCAGCGGTCTTCATGCTCCGCCATGAAAGTTCCTTCACCACACCTATCGCAAACTCTTCCTTTTCTCTCTGCTTTTCCTTCCTTGATGCTAAAGAATTTATTTCGCTTCACTGGCTTGTGTTTCACTTTTAGCCTCCTCCTTCTGCTTGACTTTTATCGGTTCTTGATAAATTTTAATTTTTGCTGTTGATTCTTGAACACCTTTTTTTGTGAAGATGTAATTAAGCAAAATCCTATCTTCGGGAACAGAATATTTTAAAGCGATCTCCTTGATGAGATCTTGTTTTTTTGGTGTTGGTGAGTTAGTATGTTTGATGTTGATCTTGATTTCTTTTCTTTTCAAGAGAGGATTATCTTTTTCTTCCAAGATTTCAATTTCCATACCTATCCCACATACAAAGCATATTTTCCTTGTTCATTTATGTTTAGGGCTTTCGCAATTTCACTGTTCACATCTAAAATTATAACCATGCCCTTCCAGCTTGTCGAAAGGTTTGTGGATTTACAAACAGGGCAAACTTTTTCTGTCGTGAAGCGCCTGCAATTCCTGCAAACTTGCATTCTCTTTGCCATATCACTCCCTTGCCTTCTTTGCTTTCTTCTTCTCTTCCTCTATCCAAGCCAAAGAGCCTAAAAGTGGTTGCCTCATCGTCAACCCTATCTTATTTTCCTCTTTTCCTAAACTGAGAGAAATTATCCTTGCCCTAACCAAATCTCCCTCTTTCAAAGTTCTCTTGCTTTCCTTGCCCAAGAAAACTGAGCTCTTGTTGTCAAAGCTCACGAAATCATCCATGAGCTGAGAGATATGGATTAAGCCATCCATTGGCCCGATTCTGACAAAGGAGCCAAATTCTGTGTTGTCTATGACCTCGCCATGAACAAGTTCGTGAAGTTCTGTCTTGAAAGTCAAAAGCTTGAAAACGGCATCATAAAAAACCCCTGGATCGCCTGCCACTATTTTTCCTTCACCCACTTTCTCCACTTCTGTGCAAGCGAGTATAAAACCTATCCTCGGGTCTAGTGTACATTCGTAGCTCTCTTGAATACTCTCTTTGACAGCATCTTTGACTTTCATGTTGAATTTTGTAGGTGGTACTCTTATCTTGTCTTCAACTTCAACTATTCTATACATCAGCTCACTTCCAAATATTTCTTCGCCCTTAAATAAATTGTTTTGATTCCGAGTTTTTTTAATTTTTTTCTTAACTCTGAATCGTTTGTTGCAATTATTGTATTTTTGTCGGCAAGACTTAAAAAGGCTTTGTCTGGGCTTTGCTCTGTCTCTAAGATTTTTATACCCTTTGATTTCACAATCTCTAAAGCAACTTTTGCCAAATTTCCCGACTTTCCTTTATTTCTTGCTATCGTCTGAAGCTCTTTGAGCGTGGAAGAAAGAATGAAGAAGTCTATTGGCTCTTGCAAAAAAACTTGAATTTCTTCCAAACCTATCTTGAACCTGATAAGGTCTATCAGAAAATTTGTATCCAGGAAAACCCTTCTCATAAGATTTATATACAAAAAAATCAAAATAAAAATAAGTTGGTATGAAGGGAATATCGACTGTAATAGCAACACTTTTGATGTTGATGATAACAATAGGTTTAGCAGGAATGGCTTACATGTACATAAGAGGAGTGTTTACTGGAATAACAAGCAAAACAATAACAATAGTTGATGTGGGCTGTGTTCCAGGAACTTCTTATTATGTGGTTGTTAAAAATCTTGATTCATCATTAACCATCACTCCCAGCACTGATCTAATTGTGAGAGTGGACAATGCTGTGGCTACAACCATCACTTGGAATCCCACATCAATAACACCGGGTGGAATTTCTTCTGGAACAATAACTAATCCGGCAGGTGGTGCAGCAGGAACTGCACACAAGATAAAAGTTACTGGCCCTTCAAATTCTGATGAAAAATCTGTTTATTGCTGAATTTAAACCAATAGACCAAACCCAACCAATCTCCATCTTCCAGCAATCTGCCTGGAAATCACGATTTTATTTTCCTTTTCCACACAAACTGGAATCTTGAGCTCTAATTGAATTCTATTCTTTTTAATTTCCTTCACAACACCAACCGATCTTGCAGTTCCGGTGTTTATCATCAAAACTTCATTCACCTTAATTGGCGACATTTCTTTCAAATCTTCCAGACCAACTATTCTTTCCAAAAGATTCACCTCAATTTCCAAGCTATGTATAACTTCTGGAAGCTTGCCTGGATATCCGACTAAATTTCCAACCAATGAATCAGACTTTGTTAAAAATGGGTCAAGCTCTGTGAGGACACCGAGCAGACCACCTGGTCCGGCTTCCTCCAAGTTCAGTTTGGCTTTCTGCAATCCAACGACCTTGCTGAAAATTGGTTCATATTTTTCTTTAACTTTAGCACCAGGCCTTATTTCGATCTCGTCCCCAAGCCTTAACTTGCCTTGAGTCACGGCCCCCCCTAAAACTCCACCAACAAGCTTCTCAGGCTCGGTCCCGGGCTTGTTTATGTCAAAGCTTCTTGCCACAAGCATCCTCAGCTCTTTGTTTTCGTCCCTTGATGGTGTAGGGATGAATTTTTCTATTGCCTCAATAACAGCATCGATGTTAACCCTTTGTTGGGAAGAAACAGGAATCACTGGAGAGTTTTCAAGATTAGTGCCTTTGACGAAATCTTTTATTTGCTGATAATTTTTCAAGGCTTCTTCTTCTGAGACAAGGTCAATTTTCGTTTGAACAATTATCACATTCTTTATCCCTATAAGCTCCAAGGCTTTCAAATGCTCCCTTGTCTG
>JAWBNW010000008.1:0-26403 GCA_039000685.1 Candidatus Aenigmatarchaeota archaeon | reverse complement strand
TTATCTAGAAAAGATTTTTCTTTGAAAGAAGTAGATGGCAAAATTTTACACATAGGTGGGTTTAACTTGCTTGATTCTTTGAGAAAAGATGTTTTTGAAATTTTCAGTTTTGCTAGGGAAGGGGGGATGAAAACTAGCTTAGATCCAAACTGGGATCCGAAAGGATGGACAAAAGAAAGGCTTGAAGATTTGATTAAAATCTTGGAAACAACGAATTTTTTCTTCCCAGACTATGAAGAAGGCAAAGCTATAACAAAAATTAAGAAGCCTAAAGAAATAGTTAGACGCTTGCTTGATCTTGGTCCAGAAATAGTTGCTTTAAAATGTGGAAAAAATGGAAGTTGTGTGGGAAACAAAGATAGAATAATCTACTCTAAAGGATTTAAAGTCAATTCAATTCAAACTACAGGAGCTGGAGACATCTTTGATGCCGCTTTCATTAAAGCATATTTTTCTGGATTAAGCTTAGAAGAATGTGCAAAATTTGCTAACGCTGCTGGAGCTCTATACACTACAAGAGTTGGAACAGAAAGATTTCCAAAAAAAGAAAAAATAAAGTTCTTCATAAGAAAATATTGAGAAAAAGTGTTAGAATGGATAAGAAATTAAGAAAAATATTGAGAAAAAGTAAAGAAGTCTTCAAGAATTGCTCTTTTAAAAATGGGGCTATAATAGCTGCAGATGTTTTTGACCAAGATTATCCAAGAAATGTCAAATGGTATGGATATGTTTGGCCTAGAGATGCTAGCTTTGTTTGTTATGCTTGTGATTTGCTCGGTTTGCATGAAATTCCTAGGAAATTTTTTAACTGGTGTTGGGACTATGCTGAAAGTTTAAAAGAAAATGGTGTTTTCCTAGCACATAAATATTATCCGAATGGAAGAGTTGCTGGTGACTCTGATAATGAAATAAGAACATGGACAAACGAAATCAAAAAATTAAGTGAAAAGTATAGAAAGTTGAAGTGGTTCTATATTCAAACTCAATATGATCATTCTGGGTTAGTTTTGTGGGCTATTCATGAGCACTCCAAATTTGAAGATGTGAGTGAATTTAAAGAAATGATAGAAAAAATTGCGAATGGTATATGTAACCATTGGAAAAGATGTTGTTTTAAACTTCCAAGCCATGATTTATGGGAAGAGAGAGTTGCTTACCCTAATTTAAAACAAGTCCACACCTTTACGCTAGCAACTTGCATAAAAGGCCTAGAATGTGCATCTTCTTTAATCAAGCAAAATAAGAAGTGGAAAGTTACAGTTGGTGAAATGAAAAAAATCCTAGAGAAGTGTTTCATAAGGGAGTTGGGATATTTTGTTAGAACTTATGGAAATAAAATAGATAAGAGTGTGGATAGTTCTCTCTTAGGTTTAGTATGGCCCGCACAACAGTTTTCACCAAAAGATGAAAGAATAGTAAGTACTGTTAATGAAATCTTAAATATGAATGAAGTTAATGGTGGGATTTGTAGATATAAAGACGATAAGTACTGTGGAAAAATTAAGTTTGGGGACTTAGAATTAAGTGGAGGTGGAAGCTGGCCTCTTCTTAATTTTTGGGTTTCAATCTATTTTTCATTAAAAGGGGAGAAAGAAAAAGCATTAAAATATTTCAACTGGGTGATTGAGAGAGTACAAGAAAAAATACCAGAACAAATTAAAGATAACAAGCCTATATCAATAATTCCATTGGCTTGGAGTCATGCCATGTTTGTAATTGCAGGAAAATTTTTAAAATTGTTTTAATTATTTGATAATTCTTTTCCCTTGTTCCCAACTTTCCCACTCAAGTCTGCATTCCCTACATTTCAAAACATTGAACCCTTTTTCATAGCTCGCGAAGCCACTACAAGTGTCTGACTTTGCATGAGTGAATTGGTCAAGCTTGTCAGCATGCTCGTGACAAACAGCCCTTCCACAAACTATACATACGCCTCGGGCATCCTTCTCACAAAACCAGCACTTCATCTTTCTCACCTCACAATTTCATTGTAAACATTCAAAAGCTGCTCAGCAGCCTTATCCCATGTGAAAGTGTTTTCAGCAGCATATCTTCCATTCTTTCCCATCCATCTTGCATGCTCAGGGTTTCTTAAAATTTCTTTTATTCCCCAAGCTATTGAGTTTGGAGCTTGATAAACTCTATAGCCTGTAACATCATGCCAAATAAGCTCGCCTGCTCCTGTACCATGCGTGGCTATAACTGGCTTATAGCAAGACCAAGCTTCTAGAACAACAATCCCAAAAGGCTCATTCCTGCTCGGCACTACAATGCATTCAGAAGCTTTAACAATCTTGGTCTTCCATTCATCTGGAACATAGCCTGTGAAGCGAACTGCATTTTGAATTCCAAGCTCTCTTACCCTGTTTTCAAGCTGAGATTTCATGTAGCCATCACCAACAAAAACAAATTTAGCATTTGGGAAATCTTTCAAAACATCGGGAATTGCTTCAACAAGCAAATCAGGCCCTTTTTGGATCGTCATTCTCCCAACAAATGTCACCATAGGGTCATAAACTCCAATCCCAAGATGTGATTTCACATCTTTCCACGCGTCAATGAAACCATCAAAATTTCTTGCCCAAATCCCATTCGGCACAACTCTAAGCTTATCTTCTGGTATCCTGTAAAGCCTTTTAACCTCTTCCCTCATAACATTGGAACAAACTATAACTCTTTCTGCTATGTAAGTTCCGTACCATTCAAGGTTTGTTATGTCTTTAGCTACACCATCATGAAAATGGTTTCCATCCCTTCCGAATTGGGTTGAATGAAGAGTGAAAACAACTTTTTTGTTCCTCGCTTTCTTTATTTCGTCCAAAGCATTAACAACTTGCCAATCATGTCCGTGAATTACATCAAAAGCACCAGAAACATTTTCTGTTTCAAAGAAATGGTGGGCCATTGACTTGCACATATTGTTTGTCATCTCGTAAAAGAAATTTGAGGAAAAGTTGAAGGGACAGCGATGGTAATGAACTCCATCAACAACTTCATAGACTTTTTGATTTTGGCCTATTCTCGTGAAGACATGGACTTCGTTTCCTTTTCTTTGAAGAGCAGCTGCAAGCTCTGTAACAGCAACACCCATACCACCAACTGGTATTGAATGTAGAGATTCCCAACAAAAGAAACCTATTCTCATCACAACACCGATAACTATTTAAATTTTTGTATTGCCAATTTATAAAATTATCATTAATTAGAAAAAAATTTTCTATTTAAGATTTAAGTTTGATTTAACCATATTTTCAAGATATTCAGCAAACTTTCTCCCCTGTTCAAACCAGTAGTCAACCTCCCAGTAAACGTAGCAGCTTGTTTCTGCGATCAAAAGCCACTTTTCCACTTTTGATTTTTGTTCAGGCTTAAGTTCATAGAATTTTTTGCTTAAGGAGAAAATTCTTTTGATTGCCTCCAATCTTTTTCCTCCTCCCATCCAAGCTTCATGTCCATCTATCCAAGAAGCTCCAATATCTTTCAATTTTATTTTGTCCTTTGGTCCATCACCATAGAAATTTTCCAAGAATTCGCTCGCAGTTAAAGAAAAAACTTCTTTTCCAATTTTTTCTTTAAAAAAAGGTACAAAGGTTTGGGAGAAGAATTCATTCATCATCACATTGCCATTCTCACCATCACTTGCAGTAACAAGCAACGCTGGCCTATCGCTAAATTTAGAAAAAATTCTTTTGGCTTCCAAACATCTTGAATATAAAAGATCAGGTGAACAACCTGCTTGCTGGTCAATGAAGTAAGTAGGAACTCTAAAAATTACCGTGATTTCTTCATTTCCTGCTTGTAACAAGTGTGGCTTACAAACAATTTCCATAATTTTTTCATAACTCATACTTTCATATCCTTGTATACTTTGAACAGGTAAAATCATCCACTCATAATATTCTTTTACAAATTTTATCAGCTTACTCAGAGCTTCTTCTCTTCCAGGCACACCCATCTCAGGAAGCCAGAATCCTTTGATTTTCTTAAGCTCGTTTGAACCAAAAATTTTCCTGAAAGTTTCCCTCCATTCTTCTATTTGCAACTTCCAATCTTCTTCGGGTATTGCTGGAAAGTAGCAGTGGGCGTAAGCTGTACCTGCAAACTCGATGCTTCCGGAAAATTCCTTTAAAACTTTTTTGTAAGCTTCTATCACTGGACCAATTTTTTCTCCATTGACCTCGATCTTTTCAGAGATTTTTCTTTCATCAAGATCCAAAAGGGATTCTAAAAGAATCCCTGAAAAATCTAGCATTATTTTTGGCTTGAAACCTTCTTTGGAAAGCTCTTCCACATACTTAGCAGGATTTTTATAAGCTCTTAACATCAGCTTGGCATCCCAACTTTCCCTTGCATCTTTTGACTTCAGCATTTTTTCCAAATTTGAAACTATTTTATCATCAAGCCAAACTAAGGGCTGATGCATGTGGAGCCAAGGAAGATAGCAAACATCCATAATTTTAATTTGAGAAAGTAAATTTATTTAGATGGATTTAGGATTTTCAATAAAAAAATCTGGAAAAGAATTAACCTTAGATTTTGGAAAAGAAGTTGAAAGCAAGAAAAGAAAAATTTCAGAACTTTTAAGAGATGAAGTTATACTAGATTTGGAGAATGCAAAAAAACTATTGGAAAATAAAGGGGATTTGACGGTTTATGAAGTTTTCAATTTATGGAAGTTCCAAGAACTTAGAAAGAGTTTTCTCAAGAATTTTGGCATCATGATTGATATAACATTGCTCAAGCAAGGCGTTTTTTCTCTGGAAGAAGAAGGTGAAGCCTTCTGCACTTATGGCCATACTCATGAAAAAAATTGTGGTGAAGTTTTTGTGGCCATGAAAAATGATTGCTACATCCTCTTTTCTCAAATACAAAAATTCAACAGTTATTTGGTTAAACTCAAGGAAGGTTATTCCTTTTTTGTTCCTCCTTCTTTCATTCATAGGTTGATTTCGGGAAAAGAAGATTCTGTGGTTTTGAATTTTGTGTCCGAAAAGGCAGGACATGATTATGATGTGGTGAAGAAGAAAGGCTTTCCGTTCCACATTTTTTACGATAAAAACAAAAACCTTGAATTTAGAGAAAATAAAAAATATCCTGAAGTTGGTCTTGTTCTAATAAAAAACATCAAAAAGTTTGACGCTTTGAAACTTGCCGAAGAGAAACCAAAAGAATTGAAAAAGATTTTGAACAAACCAAAAGATATTTGTGGTCTCACTAAAAACTATTTATGAAACCTGAAGAAGTTTTTGGCGTGAATGCGGGAAAGGTTTGGAATGCTTTGAAGACAAGAGGCCCTTTGAGCGTAGCAACACTTTCAAAAGAAACTGGCCTTAAGCAGAATGATGTTTTTGGTGCTTTAGGTTGGCTAGGAAGAGAAGGTAAAATAGAGATTATAGAAGATAAAGGAAAAATTCTATACAAGCTTGTGTGATTAAATTTTTGGTATTTTGACCAGCTTATAGCCTTTCCCTTTTCCACTCTTAAGATTTATTTTCAGTTCACTCTCCTTTCTTTCCATCAAAATTTCAACTACATCATTTCCAATTCTCTTTCTTCTCAAGATCTTCATACCATCTAACAAGGAGGGAGAAGCAAATATTGTCTTGTTGAAAGCATCGACCTTAAGGCCAAGCATATGCTCATCTATACATCTTATCACAGAAGCAAATCCCCATCCTTGAAAGAAACCAGAAGGCTCGTAGCCGATTTCTTTCAGAAGCACCGCGTCACCATTTTCTGAATTCCAAGCTTCATCTAAAGAACCCAAGCAATTTTTATCAAACATTTTCCACAATATCTTCAAATATTCAAAACCTTTTTCTGGTCTGTCTTGAGAAAATTCTGCAGAAGCTACTAAGCCGGTGATCCAGCTCCAAATGCTACCAGTATGATAGCCCACTGGATTGAAAGAAGGATCTTTATTTGAAAGATTTCTCACACCAAATGGTGAAGTGAATTCTTCACTTTCAATTTTTTCCAAAACTTTCAAAGGATTTTTTGAAATTTTGAAAAAGACTGGGAAAATTGAGTTTATTGTTTTACTCTCATCTTTGAACTTCCATTTTATCCTGTCAAAGTAAAGGCCAACAGAAGGATTCCAGAACTCTTCAATTTTTTTCTTTATTTCATCTAGATAGGAAAAATCGATCAAATCTTCTCCCAAGATCTCAGAAAGTTTTTTCAAGGAAAGCAAACATTCGTGCCAAATTGCTTGGACTTCGATCGGTTTGCCATCTCTGTCCAAAGTATCCATCCAAGTTGATCTTTTTTCAGCTTCAAGCAAACCGTCATCGGTTTTGCTCATACACCATCCTAAAGCTTTTAAAATGTTTTTCCTGCTTTCTTTCAAAAATTCCAAATCTCCAGAATTTTGAATGTAGTGAGTTAAAGCTATGATCCAGAGTGGAGTTGCGTCTATTGAGCCGTATGTTGGTTTTCCGTCCAAAGAAATGAAGTTTGGAATTTCACCTTCATTAGACTGAAATTTCATCAAAGTTTCTAGAGCTTTCCTAGCGTCTTCAAAATTTCCGTAGTCTACAATAGCTGGAATCATCCAGCCCAAATCCCTCCCCCAGAACTGGGTAAACCAGGGAAGCCCTGCAACAAAACCAAAACCAGTCTCAGACTCAAACTTAAGCTTCTCCAGTCCAATCACACTCTTCCTAAAAATTTCATCTATTTCTTTAATTCCAGTTTTTAGTTGAGTGCCACTTAGAAAATTTTCTTTTTTCTCACCCTCTTCTTTCATAGAATCCCATGCTAAAGTGAGATTCAACACAGCTTCTGCTTCATTCTTTCCACAAGCAAAAATTATTGAAAATTCTTCAGCTGAATTTTGCTCTAGTTTCACTTTGATGGATATCTTTCCTGGAATGTAACACCTTTCAAGCTCGCCTGGAAAGTGGTCTCTGTAGATTTCTTGACCAGAAATTTCAAACGGCTTTGATATCCAAACTGCGACAGAACCTTTCTCAGAATTAATCAAAATCATGTTTTCATGTTTTTTGCTCCAATATTTTCTCTCGTGCCAGTTCTCTTCCCTCTCTCTTATATTGATTCCAATTTCTGGGGAAATCTCAATTTCTTTTGCTTCTCCCTGGTTTTTAATTGAAAGTCTACAGAGAAGGGCTTTTGCTCGATCGGGGATAGATAGTTTTTCGCTCGCTTCAATTTCATCGAGAGAGTAAATGTGTGCAAAACTAGAGTCATCAAAGCTAACTTCAGAACAATTTTTTAGTGAGAGCCACTCTTCATTCACCTTGAAAGCAAAATAATCCAAAAATTTTCTTGAACCAGACCAAAGACCTGTCCACTTCGTCCTGAAGCTTGAATCACAAAACCTGTGGAAGAAAGCTTTTTTTCCCGTCAAAAAATAGCATTTGTTTGCCAAATTTTCAGAGTTCATACCTAATCAGTATTAAATTTATATTAGATATAAAATAATTATATGACTCTGATTACCCTGAATTTCCAGGTTCATCAGCCCATAAGATTGGCCAATTTTCAAGCAGATGGAATTTCTAGAGATGTAAGCTGTTATTTCAATTCTGGCTTGAACAAAATGGTTTTTGAGAAAGTCAGAGATAGGTGTTATTTGCCCACCACAAGCATTCTGCTTGAGCTGATAGATAAATTCAAGCATGAAAAAAAGAAATTTAAGGTAAATTTCGCAATAACTGGAGTTTTTCTTGAACTTTGTGAAAAATATGGGAAAGATATTCTCGAGAATTTCAAACAGCTTGTTAAGACTAAGCAAGTAGAAATAATAGGGGAGACTTACCACCACTCTCTTTCAAGCCTTTTTGATACAAAAGAAGAATTCATAGAAGAAGTTAACCTTCACTCTCAAGCAATGAAAGATTTCTTTGGTGTTAAGCCGAAAATTTTTGTGAACACGGAAATGATATACAATAATGTTATAGGGAGAATAGTTGAAGATTTGGGTTTTAGGGCAATCTTCACGGAAGGCACAGAAAGAATTCTTGGCTGGAGGTCGCCAAACTATGTTTACTTGAGGAAGTTCTGCTTCCCGGATGATAGGGATAGAGATAGGAGGATAAGAATTCTGTTGAGGAATTACAGGCTGAGTGATGATATTGGTTACAGATTTTCAGCAATGAATTGGGATCAGTGGCCTTTAACTGCTGATAAGTTTGCAGTTTGGCTCAATGCCACTCATGGCGAGTGCATAAATCTTTTCATGGATTTTGAGACTTTTGGTGAACACCAGTGGGCAGAATCTGGAATTTTCTGGTTCTTGAGAGCCTTGCCTTTTGAGATTTTGAAGCATGAGAATTTGGAATTTGCTACACCAAGTGAAGTTATAGAAAGGCTTAAACCGATGGGGGAGATTGATGTTTTTGAATTTTCCACAGTTTCTTGGGCTGATATGGAAAGAGATGTTTCTGCCTGGCTTGGCAACAAGATGCAACAGACTTGCTTTGAAGAAGTGAAGAATTTGGGGAAGATTTTGAAAGGAGTGAAAGATGGGGAGCTTAAAAAAGTTTGGAAATATTTGCAGACAAGCGATCACTATTATTACATGTGTAACAAGATGTGGGCTGATGGTGATGTTCATAAGTACTTTAGCTGCTTCTCAAGCCCTGAAGAAAGTTTTGCAAACTTCATGAGAATAGTTGCTGATCTCAAGACAAAGGTTTTCACTAATTTACTTTCTGAGGGATTCAATTCAGAAAAACAATGAATCTCTTGAAATTCATACTATTTCTTTTAATTCTTTCAATCTTTTCAAACAAACTTTTTTCAAAAACTCTTCTTTATTTTTCACTCGGAAGTAATCTTGCCAAAGAGCTCTTCCGACCATGAAGCCTGAGCACCCAAATTCCATAGAAATTTTCAATTGCTCTTTAAACTTTTCAAAATCTATTCCTCTGCTCAACAAGACCCAAGGCACTTTGCTCACTCTCGCGAGCTTTTTGCACTCAAGCTTGCCAGGAAATTCTGTTTTGAGGAGATCTATGCCAAGCCTAGAAATTTCTTTTGCTGACTGAATTATCAGCTTTCCCTTTTCCTTTTCAAAATTTTTTTCTTTGTAAGGGTAGATCAGAAATTCACAAACAAAAGGCAAATCTATTTCTCTACATTTTTCTGCAACTTTCTCCACAAGCTTTTTCTGTTGTTTTGCTGTTTTTGCTTTTGGGTTGAAGTAAATCAAAAGTTTTGCAGCATCTCCTCCTATCTTCTTCACATTTTCTGGACCAAAATTTTTTATCAAAGAATTTCTCCTACCTTCATTTGTTTCTTGGTAGCCAGATTCTTCAAGAGAAATTAACAGGCCACACTTGTTTTTTATTACATTGATGGCAGACTTTCCATATATAGGGTCTAGCAAAATCCCTGAAGCTTGAGATGAAAAAACTTTTGAAAACTTTAACTTTATTTGTTCTAAAGTTTTTTTCGAAACTTTTTCAGGATTTTCTGGATTTATTATCTTCTTGAGAGATTGTCTGTGGTCTAAAGCAACTATGTGAAAAAAGCCTTTGGAAGAAAATTTCTCCAAGCTCAATCAAATTACCTCTACTTTCATTTTCTTTTCAACTTTTTTGTAAAAAGCATAAACTTCATCTTTGAAAGGCAAACCCGCTGCTCCTTCTCTAGTAACTTTCAAAGCACCACAAGCATTTGCAAACTTCACACACTCTTCAATTCTTTCTTTCTGCAAGAACTTGTGCAAAAAGCCTGCAGCAAAAGCATCTCCTGCTCCTATCGTGTCAACAATTTTCACAGGAACTGTAGAAACTGAAAAGGCTTTGTTGTCCAAGTAAGCTAAAGTCTTATCTTTCCCGCTTTTGACTATTATCATTTTTCCCTTCATTTTCCTTCTCAAAAATTCCAAAGCTTTTTGGAAATCGTACTCAGGATGGCCCACAATTCTCACAACTTCAACTTTTGTGGTTATCAAGACGTCAACATTCTTCAAAATTTTGTAAAGTTTTTTGAATCCTTCTTGAGATTTGCTTCTTCCTGGATCAAAAGAAACAGTCTTCTTCATCTTTTTGGCAAGCTTGGCAGTATAAGCTAGAGTTTCAAGAGTTGTACCGCTCATGTGTAAGTGAGAAGAACTTGCTATTGCTTCTTTTGATATATCGCTTTTGTACAGAGGCTCATTTGCGCCGACCATTTCAAACAGCAAAGGCTCACCACTTTTATCTATAACTATCATCGAAACTCCAGTAGGTTTCTCGGTTGTTATTTTCACATATTTTGACTCGACGCCATAGAATTTCAGTTGACTCAGCAAGTATTTGCCATGATCATCAAACCCTATTTTTCCCATCAAAGCAGCTTTCATTCCAAGCTTGGATAAATTGCAAGCAACATTTGTGGCAGAGCCACCTATGCTGTGGGTAATCGTGCCTTTGACGAAAGTCATCTTGTCTGGCTTTGGAAATTCTTCCACGAAAGACCTTGTGTCGTAGAGAATATGACCAACACAAACAGCATCAAACATAATAATTATTTGAAGTTCTTCCTTTTTATTTTTCTTTGAATTTTTGGTAAGAGAGTTTTAAAGCTTCTATCCCAGGCATTGGCTTTCCAGAAAGATAAGTTATCAGAGCTCCACCACCCAAGCTTATGTAAGAAAATTTCTCTTTTTCAATTCCAAGCTTTTCTATTGCTAAGCCTGTGTCTCCACCACCAATTAAACTGAAAGCTTTTGAGCTTGCTATAGCTTCAAGAATTTCTTTTGTTCCAATCTCAAATCCTTTTTTCTCATAAACTCCAGCAGGCCCTTTCATCACTATGGTTCTAGCATTTCTTATTATTTCCACATAATTCCTGATAGTTTCACTTCCTATGTCAAGAATTAAAGAATCAAAAGGGAGTTCTTTCACATTGATTTCTTTTCTTTCTCCATTTTCTTCCACAGCCACATCACTTGGAACTTCAATTTCCATTTCATATTTTTCCAAAAGCTTTCTTGCTTGCGATACTAAACTCAAAAATCCTTTTTGTTCAAAAAATTTGAGCGTTGGTTGACCAAGCTTATAACCTTTTGCCATCAAGAAAATTTCACCAACTGTACCACAAGTTAAAACTTTTTCTATGCATTCTGGTTTATTTTCAAGAAAATACTCCATTATATTCAAACAATCATCAGGTTTTGCTCCACCAAATATGAACACATTTATTCCTAAAGATTGCATAGCCTTCTCTATTGAGCTTAATTCTTTTTCCATTACTTTTCCAGCAGCTGTTGGTAAAACTGGTGCAAAACCCACAATCGAAGCATGAGAACGATGAGAAGCAGAAAAAGCATCTTGAACAAAAAAATCAGCAAGTGGTGCTAAAGTTTGGACAAGCTTGCTCTTTGCATGTTCTTCTATGCTCTTCTCTTGAGTCTCTTCATCTAAAATCCTTACATTATCCAAAAGCAAAACTTCTCCTTCTTTCAAATTTTTTATTTCATTCAAAGCTCTTTCACCAATAACATCATCAACAAATTTCACTTCTTTACCCAAATGCTTACTCAAAAACTTTGCATGTTGCTCTAAGCTCGTGAAATCTTCGTCTCCTTTCCTTCCTTGATGAGCCAGAACAACAACCCTTGCTTTTTTCTCAAGAAGGAATTGAATTGTTTTGGCATGCTCTCTTATTCTTTCACAATCTTCTATTCTTTTTTCTTCTTTGTTGTAAGGGGCATTCAAGTCGGCTCTCAAAATAACAGTTTTTCCTTCAAGTTCAAAATCTTCCAGAGTAAAATACTCTTTCATGAATTCACTTTTCGATTCCTAAAGCCTTATTAGTTTTTTCTATTGATTTGAATTTATCGCCTTCAATTCCGGTTATTGCTCTTATTGCGTCTATTGTTTCAGGAATCACAATTGCTTCTGAATGTACAGCATGTATCCAATAAAACCTATTTTTTTCCACTGTTATAGATTCGTCCCAGATTGCAACTTCATACATGTCATACCTTGGTCTGCAAAGATCTCTGAATCTTTCTATGATCTCAGAAGTTGCAGCATAACCATGAGAAGCTTTCAGCAATATCATCCTTGAACCTTCTTCAAAAGCTTTCTTGAATTCTTCTGTGCTAGCTTGTTTTTTGATCTTTCCAGTTATCATGTGCAAGTGAGCTAAAGTGGAAGGAACTTTCACTGCCATGGTTTTTATGTTTATATGTGGCAAAACAGTTTGCAAATCAGGGCCCTGATGGGAAGGAACGTGAGTCTCAGGAACAACAGCATTTATTGGCCCAGATTTTTCATCCCAAGGGTCTGTTGCCCTTCTTACTAAAGCTGCAAAAACTTCTTCTATTCCAAATTTTTGGTCAACCGTGAAAATCGTTCTTGCTAAGGAAGTGGTGTTACAGCTTACAACTCTAACAGAATTTTTGTTCAGAGCTTTCTCATAATTTGCTATCGCCACAAAGCTCACATCAGCAACTTCAGCCTTTTCTCCACCTTGGAAGACCATCTTCACTTTATACTTTTGATACAATGGCTTATTCTTTTCCCCAATTTTTGCTGGTGTGCAATCACAAACCACATCCACTTCCCCAGAAGCCAGAAGATCTTCCAACAAACCTTTAACATACATTCCTCCTTCAGTCAAAGCTTTCATTCCATCTTGATTAGAAGCGTAGAAATCGGTTTTGTACAAAGGCCCTTTTGGTTCGAGCACAGTTCTTAACCAGCTTGTTGGTGCAACATCTGCTATACCAACAAGCTTCATATCATCTTGAAGCTTGATAGCATGAGCAACTCTTTTCCCAATCGTGCCTACACCATTAACAACAACTCTTATTGGCATGCTATCACAGCTAATTAAATTTGTTTTCTTTTTAGCATAAATTTTTACTGTAAAGTGTAGCCGCCGTCTGCAACTATGCATTGGCCAGTTATCAAGCTTGAGTCATCGCTAGCAAGAAAAACTGCTATGTTTGCTATGTCTATAGGTTTACCCCATCTTCCTATTGGGATTGCTTTCTTCAATTGTTCATACATTTCTGTTCCTATAGCTTGTGTTCCAGGAGTCTCTATTGGCCCAGGAGCTATGGCATTGACATTTATTCCAAAAGGTGCAAGCTCTAAAGCTAAAGTACGTGTGAAGCCTAGTATGCCAGCTTTGCTTGCTGAATAGTGAACAAGTTGCTGAAAGCCGACTACACTTCCTGCAATTGAAGAGATATTTATTATCTTTCCGTGCCTCTGTTGAATCATAGTCCCTACAACAGCTTTCGTGCAATTGTAAGTTCCTTTTAGATTTACATTTAAAACCTTATCCCAATCTTTTTCTTCCATTTCAGCAAAGGGTTTAAAAGGAAATATCCCAGCATTGTTAACTAGAATATCAATCCTTCCAAATTTCTTCAAAACTTCTTGTGCCATCTTCTTAGCATCTTTATTGCTAGAAACATCAACTTTCAAAGCTAGAGCTTCTCCTCCTAGGCTTTCTATTTCTTTTGCCACTTCCTTCTCTTTTCCTGTTATGTCTGTGACTACAAGTTTTGCTCCCTCTTTTGCAAAAGCCAAAGCAATTTCTCTTCCTATACCTTGACCTGCTCCAGTAACTATGGCAACTTTTCCTTCAAGCTTCATACAATTAAATTGAAATTTCTATCCTATATAAATTTTGTTTCTATTTCAAAGCTTTCACGAATTCTTCCAATATTTTCTTTGGATTTTTTGCTTTTACAACACTTGAAGAAACTAGCACACCCACAGTTCCAAGCTCTAAAGCTTTTTTCACATCCAAGCCGGAGGAAATTCCTGCTCCACACAAAACTTTAACTTTTGGCTCTAGTTTTCCTATATCTTCAACAAATTTTTTCACGCTTTCTGGCTTAACTCTGGAAATTGCTCTCCCGCTTCCAATCAAGAAAGGATCTTCATAAGCCAAGAAATCTGGCTCAAGCTTTGCTATTCTTTTCCCTTCTTCCAAACTTTCAGCACAGCAAACTGTTATAAGCTTAAATTTCTTAGCAATTTTCACACAACTCTCAATTTCTTTCAAGCTGAGCTTTCTTTCAGAATGGTTTATGATGACGCCTTTTGCACCTGCTTCCTTCAAAGCTTTTGCACTCACATGGCCAGTGAAAGCGCCTTCTTCTATTGCATCCATATGCTGGGCAAAAACATTTATCTTCAAGCTTTTTGCTATTGTTGGTATGTCTGTGAATTGTGGGGCAACTGCTATATTTGCTTTAAACTTTCTTGAAATTGCTTCACAAGCTCTAGCAAGCTCGTAAGCTTCTTTTCCCGTGACATAACACTTGAAATTTATGAGAAGCAAAGGTTTCATAATTTTATTTTATTTTGTGAAAATAAAAGAAAAAGTTTTGAATTACCATCTTTTCTTTGCTCCGATCGCAAGAGAAATTTCTTCCAAACTCATGAATTTTGTTTTTAGCTTGGAAGCATCTGCTTCTTTCACTTTCTTTAATTCTTTGTTCTTAAATTCTTCAGGCAGACCAATAAAAACTTTTAGGTTCTTGTAAGCTTTTCTTCCTTTAGCTTTGTGCCATGGTAGCATGCCACGGACAGTTCTCCTGAAGATGCCATCTGGGGTCTTTGGGAAGAAAGGCCCATGCTTCACATCACCACGCCAAATTTTTTCCAAATATCTCTTTTGAATGTACTGTGGGTTTCCTGAAACCACAGCTTTTTCACAATTCACAACAAATACCTTTTCTCCATTCAGCAAATCTTTTGCTATCTTTGTGCAAATTCTTCCCAAGATTTGATTTTCAGCATCGTAAACTATCATAACCTACACCAAAATTTTAACCCCACTTCCTTTTGGATTTTCTTTCAGAAGATCTTCTATTTTCATTGTTTTCCCGCCAGCCTTTTTTATCTTCTCTTCTGCTTTTGGCGAGAATCTCCAAGCAGCCACGTTAACTGGTTTTGTTATCTCACCATTACCCAAAACCACACCTGGCACAATTACAATTTCATTCTCTTTGGCATGTCTTTCTATTTCATAAACATTCACTTCAACTTTTTTTCTTCTAGGTTTTTCTAGCTTTTCGGCTACGGCTTTCCAAATGGGAGCTTTGAGCTCTTTAGATTTTTGTTTAAGTTCTTCTATCAACTGCTTCAAATAAGGATTTGTTGGACCTGTTGGCTTCATTTTATCACCAGCTTAAACATATGTTGTATTCAAGATTTTTAATATTTAAACAATTTAAAACTTCTCTTTGAATATAACTTTCAGGGTTGTTCCTTCAGACTTGTCTTTTGAAGGATTGTTGAAAACCTCAAAATGCAAATGTGGATAGTTTGAATAGCCTGTGTTGCCACTGTAACCAATCAACTGTCCTCTTTTTACTCTTTGACCGACTTTTACTACAATCCCCCTGTATTTCAGATGTTCATAAGCCGTATATTCTCCATTTTTGTGTTTTATAACGATTCTATTGCCCAAATTCCAATATTTTTTCTTGTTTTTTCCTCCAACATTTGAGTCATCTTTCACCCAAACAACCTTCCCACCACAGGCAGCGTAAATAGGAGTTCCGACAGGGACTAAAAAATCGATAGCGTGTATAAGCTTTCCTTTATGAGGAAGTAATGGATTCTTTTTGGGCTTAATTATATTTTTTGGGTTTACTGGCAAACTGTAAGTATTTTTACATTTCATAAATTTTTATTTTTTAGTTTTTTATGATAAAAATACACATCTTATCTTCTAGTTTTTAGATTATTGTTTTAAGCTTCTTCAATTAATTCTTCTAAAATCTAATTCTTCTAAAATCTTAACCGCTTTTTCAAGCATTTTAATATCAGTACAACTGATGGCGAGTGTGGGTCTGAAATCAGGTTCATTGTCTTCTCCCTGACTATAATCCTGCCATATGTGTTTAAAAGGAAGTTCAGGATATTTTTCAATAATTTTTTTGCTTCGTCATAATCACAAATACAGAAAAGATCTACATGCTTATAATTTTCACCATCTCCTATCACACCATAATTTATGCGGTATTGTGGGTCTCTTGTTTTAGAAAAAATGGGGAGTTTTAAAATATAATTGAATTGTTCTTTTGTTATTGTCATAATTTCTATATATAAACTTCAATCACATTCTTTATCACTGTTTTCTATCCTATATGCTATTTATGAGAAAAGGGATATTCTGAAGAAAATTTAGGAAACCCCTATTATAGTTAATTTTTGTAATATATCTCAATAAAATAATGCGCCAGCCGGGATTTGAACCCGGGTCCCAAGCTTGGGAAGCTCGTGTCCTACCAGGCTAGACAACTGGCGCTTTAAATCATAAATACCCATATAATTTTAATGTTGATCTATTGTACATTAAACCCCTCTTTCTCAATTTTCGACAAAAAAATAAAAACTTTACTATCTATATTAAGATAGGAATGGGGAGAAAATGGTAATTGGCTGGTATAATGATCCGTGGCTCTTTAAAATTGAGAAAATAGACGGAAACCCTCATTTGATAGAAGAGTGTATTCCTTATAAAATTTGCCTCGATCATGGTAAAATAGTTCGTATAGGAGAAAGGGAATACGAGACGTGTGATGGAAGTAGATTTGAAATTATTACTGATAGAGTTTGGAAAGCATACGTAAAGACTAGAGGAAAAGGTATTTTTATTCCCCATCCATATGGAGAATATTTTTATTTTCGTAATGACGAGGATGGTTCCTTGCTAAACCTTTACATTATTCTTTATAATATAATGGAGAGGTTTCCAAAAGAAATGGACGACACACCAGCAAATCGGGCCAAATGGCTTTATGAAAACCTAATAGATGAAGGTTAAAAGCTTTCAACAAATGTTTGAATATTTGAAAACAAGTAATTATTTAAATTATAAATATAACCAAGTTGTAAAAATTATCATGTCTGTGCTTTGTGAAGTGATGGTAAGACAAATAATCCCTGCTGTTAGAGTCAAAGCAACAAAGCAGTTGTATGCTAAAGGTCTAAAACAAGAAGAAATAGCAAAAAAACTGGGTTTAACTCAAGCTGCCATAAGCAAATATTTGTCAGGAAAATACACGCAAGAAATAAGAAAATTGGAAAAAAGTGAAGCTGTGAAGAAAATTTCTGATGAAATAGTTAAAGCAATCCTCAAAAAATCTTTCAAGAGCTCTGACTTCCAAAAAATTGTTTGTGAATATTGCAAGAAAGAGGTGAAGTGATTTAATGAGCTTTGATGTTGATAAGATAGAATTTCCTGAAAAGAAGAAAAAGTACAAGAGGGTTTATAAGAAAGGGTTCAGGAGAAAAAGTGTTCAGAGGTTGTGAAAGATGAAGAGAATTTACATGGATTATGCTGCTACAACTCCTGTAGACCCAAGAGTTTTGAAAGCCATGTTGCCATACTTTTCAAAAAAATTTGGAAACACCATGAGCTTACATTCTTTTGGTCAAGAAGCGAAGAAAGCTTTGGAAGATTCTAGAGAAAAAGTTGCCAAGCTTATGAATGCTAAAAGTGGTAAAGTGATTTTTACTGGCAGTGCAACTGAAGCAAACAATTTTGCTTTGAAGGGAATAGCTTTTGCAAATCGCGAAAAAGGAAAGCACATAATTGTTTCAGCAATTGAGCATCACTGTATCCTTGAGGCTGCTCACTGGCTTGAAGCTCAAGGGTTTGAAGTCACTTACTTGCCTGTTGATAGATATGGCCTAGTTGATCCTGGGAAGGTGGAAGAAGCAATAAGAAAAGATACCATTTTGGTTTCAATCATGCATGCAAACAATGAAATCGGAACAATAGAGCCAATAGAAGAAATAGGAAAAATTTGCAGGAAAAAAGGAGTTTATTTTCATACAGATGCTGCTCAAAGTTATGGAAAAATTCCTGTTGATGTGGAAAGGATGAATGTTGATTTGCTCACTGTAAGCGCGCATAAGATGTATGGGCCAAAAGGTGTTGGGGCTTTGTTTGTTGCTGATGAAGTGAAAATTGAGCCTTTGCTTCATGGTGGGGGCCATGAGTTTGGCTTGCGCTCTAGCACTGTGAATGTTGCTGGAATAGTTGGTTTTGGTGTTGCTGCTGAAATTGCTAAGAAAGAGATGAAAGCTGAAGCTAAAAAGTTGACAAAGCTTAGAGATAAGCTAATTAAAGGAGTTCTAAAGATAGAAAAATCTTACTTGAATGGTCATCCGACAAAAAGATTGCCAAACAATGCAAACTTTAGATTTGATTTCATAGAGGGTGAGAGCTTGGTAACTTTTTTAGACATGAAGGGGATAGCAGCTTCAACTGGCTCAGCTTGCTCTTCTGAATCTCTAGAACCAAGCCATGTTTTGTTAGCGATAGGTTTGAAGCCTCACCAGGCTCATGGAAGCTTAAGGCTCAGTTTAGGAAGATGGACAAAAAAAGAAGAAGTTGATTATGTGTTTGAAGTTTTGCCTGAAATTGTGGAAAAGCTGAGAGAAATTTCGCCTTACAAAGGGAAGTGGTGATGTGAAACAAAGTTTGCCTTATTCCAAGCAGATAATTGAACATTTCAAGAAACCAAGAAACATGGGTAGAATCAAAAATCCTGATGCTATAGGAGAAGCTGGAAACTTAATATGTGGTGATGTTATGAGACTTTACTTGAAAATTGGAAAGAACAAAAAAGGTGAAAAAATAATTAAAGACATAAAGTTTGAGACTTTTGGTTGCATCGTAGCTATTGCTAACAGCAGCATGCTAACAACAATGGTTAAAGGTAAAACTTTGGAAGAAGCGACTAAAATAAAGAAAGAGGATTTGATAAAAAAGCTTGGCAAGCCTTTACCACCAATAAAAATTCATTGTTCAATTTTGGCTTTAGATGCTTTACATGAAGCTCTTTACAATTATTATTTAAAAGAAAAGCTACCAATGCCAGAAGAATTGAAGAGAGAGCATGAAAGAATTAAAAAAACTTTGGGTGAAATTGAACATAAACACAAAGAATTTGTGGAAATTGAAAGAAAAGCTTTAAGATAATTCTTCTTCCAATCTTTTTCCTTGGTTTGAGGAACTTGAAGATTTGATAAGATAAAAAACTCTCAAGATCCATTCAAGACAAATTGTGAAGAGAAGGTAAATCAAAACTTCGGGGAAAGATGAAAGCATGCTTTCCCATCTTGCTAAAAGTAAATCAACTGTAAAGAAAGCTGGATTTGTCAAGAAGATCAAGAGAAAAGTGGTTGGAATTATTGTTGCCACATCTTTTGCAAGTTCTTCCTTGTAGTAAGCGGCAATCCTTGTGAAAGAAATAATCGAAATGGAGACGAAGAAAATTTCCTCAATAGTTAAGGATTCGGAAAGGAAAATTAGGAAGAAAGAAAAAATTAAAAACCAGAAAAAAGTATAGAATGGGAAAATGAAAGTGTATTTGAAGAAAAAGGCAAGGGCTTCGCCTGCTTTTTCCCATTTACTCATGTAAGGACTTAAGTTTATTTTAAACAAGTCTCTTTTTGCAAGCGTGGAGTAAAATTTCCACATAATTATACCAAAGATGAAAAGGGCAAATGTGAAAATTGAAATTCTCAAAAAATTTTCCGGTATAATTGAAGCTATTTGGTGATAAAAAGGCAGCCTGGCCATCAAAGCAAAAATTCCTTCTAGTGCCATAAAATATTTTTCTCTACTCATATCTTAAAGCTTCAACTGGCTGAAGCTTTGCAGCCCTTCTTGCAGGCAAAAGACCAGAAAGAACTCCTATCAAAACCGAAAAGCTAATTGTGAAAAGGGTTAGTTGAGGCGAAATGTAAACAACTGTTTGAGCCATGCCAGTCATTCCCACCATTCTAATTCCAATTTCTGATATCATGCCAGAAACTATAAAGCCGAAGAAAATTCCTATCAAGCCTCCAACCAAACCTATCAATCCTGACTCAATCAAGAAGAGAAGCATGACTTCACCATCAGTTGCGCCTAAAGCTTTAAGAGTGCCGATGTGCCTTGTTCTCTCCATCACCGACATGAACATTGTGTTGGCAATTCCTACAGCCCCAACTATCAGAGAAATTGCTGCTATTCCTGCCAAGAAGAAATTCAAAGTTCCCATCACACTCAAAACTCTTTCCTGAATGCTTTTCACAGAAGTTATCGTGTAGTCTTTCGTGTCTTCTGTGACTTTCCTTGAGAGCATCAGAAGTTTATCTATTCTTTCTTCAACTTCATCCACATCTTCAACATTGCTAACTTTAACAAGAATTGTGTTGTATTCATTTGAGCTTATGTTAAGAACAGTTTTTGCTGAAGATAAAGGCATGTAAATTGAGTTGTCAATACCTATCATTCCTCCTACACCAGTAGAAGCTTTCAGGATTCCAACCACTCGAAAAGATTTTCCTGCAACACTTATTTGAGAGTTAAGTGGGATTGGGCTTTTGAACATTCTGTTGGCAACATAGTTTCCAAGCACTATAGCATTGACATCTCCTGGCATCAAATTCCTTCCTTCTTCCACTTCAATGTTTATCATGTCTTCCCAAACAGCCGGATCTACACCTTGAACCATAACAGTAATTTTTTCCCCCAAGAAGCTCAGCTCAGCTCTTCCTGAAATCATCCCACTAACATATCTTACTTCAGGGACTGACTTGATGATTTGTATATCTTTATCATTAAGCTTTGCCAAAGCTCCACCGAACCTTGCTTGAAAAAATGTTCTTACATCAGCGAATTCTCCTCTTGCTCTTGTTGCTCCTGGAGAAATTGTTATCAAGTCCCCACCTAAGCTACTGAGCTGGGAAGAAATGCTCTCTCTCATGCCTTCGCCAACAGAAAGTATGCTTATTACTGCAGCTATTCCTATAACTATTCCTAAAATTGTTAGCCAACTCCTCAATCCTCTTTGAGAAAGGTTTCTTACAGAAAAGCTTAAAGCATCGCTAATCCTCATTTTTACTTCCTTTTAAAACTTTTGAATTTTTTGAAGATGAAAAATTTCAGAAAAACTATAACCAAAATTATTCCGGCTGCACCTATTATGATGTAGAGAGTGCTGTTGCCCGCTAAAGGTGATCTTGTGAATTGTGTTCTTGTAGGAATTGTTCTGTTAGAAAAAGTTCTCAGCTCGCTTCCACTTACTTCTTTTTGCAAGACCCTTCTCAAGCCTATGGCATCTGTGTATGAAATTTCAACTAAAAGATTTCTTGTTCCTGTTGTATTTGGCAAGTTCAGGAGCTGGAAGGTAGCAAAAGTATAATCGCCTGGATTTAAATTGCCCACCATGCTTGAAGAGGTCCCAACAACAATAAAGCTCTCTTGTCTTGGAATTCTTACGAGAACTGAATAAGCTGGGTTCATTCCTGTGTTTGCGATTGTAAGAGTAACAGAAGAGGAAGAAGCTTCTTGAACGCTGACTTCAAAATCTGTTTCACCTGTTATCTCTATTCCTGCTGTTGAAGCTATTGTTTGGTTTGCTCCGGATTTGTCTGTGTATTGGAATGTTATGGCTATTGGGTAAATACCTGGAGTTGCACTGGAGCTTACAGCAACTTCTCTTGTGATTTCATAAATAGATTTTGGTGGTAAGCTGGAGATCAATGCTCTGTTGTCATAGCCAACTGGTAATATGTAATTTGAAGCTGACCAAGTGAATATCAAATTGTTTATTTGTAAGTTGCCCGTGTTTGCTATGGTGAAAGTCATGTTCGTTCTTTCTCCAGGCTTGAGTGAAGAGGGTGAAATTGAAAGCAACTGAACAGTTGAAGGTGATTGAATGTTTATTATGGCGTTTGGTGTTATTGTTCTGCAAACAGAATCTTGGCAATAGTCTATTTGGAATTTCACGTTGTAGAGGCCGGGAGAAGCTGTATTCAGAACTGAAAATTTAAAAACTGCTATGGCTGTGTCGCCTATGCTTAAACCACCGAGCTCAGATATCCAATCACCAGAGATTTTTATTGGTGCATCTGAAGAAACTCTTGAAATTTTCACTTGATTGGCAACAGCATTTCCTGTGTTCTTCAAAGTCATTTGAATGTAGCCATCGCTTCCAGGGTAAATGCTAGCGGGATAAACTGAAAAGGTTGCTTGAATTATTGGGTCAGCAAAAGCACTTTCAAAAGTTAAAAGAAAAATTAAGATCAAAATTGTTAGAAAAATTTTCTTTTTCATTTCATCCTCCTTTAATTATTCTACCATCTCTTAAATAAATTATTCTTTCAGCATATCTTGCTATGTTCATTTCATGTGTAACCATAACAATAGTCTTGCCTTCTTCTTGAAGCTTATTGAAGATCTTCATAACCTCTTCCCCGCTTTTTGAATCCAGGTTTCCTGTTGGCTCGTCGGCTAGAATTAAAGCTGGGTCATTTGCCAAAGCTCTTGCTATCGCAACTCTCTGTCTTTCTCCTCCTGAAAGCTGAGAAGGCAAGTGATTAGCTCTTTTTTCTAAACCAACTTTCTTCAAGAGCTCGATTGCTCGCTTTTCACTTTCTCTCTTATCTTTTTCAGCTATCATCATTGGCAACTCAACATTTTCCAAAGCAGTTAAAGTTGGATACAAGTTGAAGAATTGGAAGACAAAACCTATTTTCCTCCCTCTCAATCTTGCTAACTGCTTGTCTTTCAGCTTGGAAGTGTCAACTCCATCTAAAAAAATTTTTCCTGAAGTTGGTTTGTCGAGCAAGCCGATCAAGTGGAGAAGAGTAGATTTACCCGAGCCCGATGGCCCGATAATAGCAGCAAACTCTTTCTCCATTATTTTTAGATCTAAATCTTTCAAAGCTGTGACCTCAACTTCATCCATCTTGTAAACCTTGCTCACTTTTCTTAATTCCACCACTGGCTTCATTTTATCTCTTCTTATTGTTGGGCTTTAAGAAATAAAAATAATTCAACCTTTAACCAAATTTATGGTTTTAGTAGAATTTGCTACAGATTTCCCATTAATCCAAACTTCGGCATTTAAATCATACGGTCCAGGATAAACTCCTCCACAGCCTGAAGTACAGTAAGGAGTTTTTTCTGTAAAGGTTATCTCATTTTCACCTTCTTTCAAATTAACTATTTTCGAATCGTTTATGTAAGCGTAATTTCTTGGTTTAATTCCCCAAACTCTTATGGTAACATTTTCCAAATCTTTTGAGCTTTTTATCAAAAGTGAAATTTTCATATCTTCATAAGAGCTGTATGTGTTTTTATCGGTAGTGAAATTCAAAATTTCTATTTCTGAAGTTTCTTGATACAATCCAAATTTTTTAAATTGCTTTGAAGATAAAACTATTGCTGCCACTAACAAAAATATTAAAAATATTTTGAAATTTGTGTATGGTTGCATATTTTAAAATTACCTAGTGAAATATAAATTAAAACAAATTTGGGAAAAGTTTGACGACAAGCTTGATTAAAAAGAAGATTCGCGCTTATCCGGAATTTTCAAACGGAGAAAAATTATAATCTTTACTTTATAAGAAAATAAAGTAAAAATGATGAAGAGGCTATACCTATTACTACTTTTGTTAAGTTCTTTGTTTTTATTTGTAGGTGTAATTTTTGCACCAACCATTACAGGAGATGTTATAAAAGCAAGATCAACTTTCAAGTGGATATTGATTAGTAATACAGGCATCGTTTTTTTAATTTTAATAATAGAATATTTACCAAATGGATTGAAAAGAAAATATAAAATAGAAATTAATCCTGAAATTAAGTATACTTCCAACTATACATTTGGACACTTCGACCGTACACAAAACACTATCACTCTACCTTATACAGATGTTTTGAGAAAACATTTTCTTGATCTTTATCAAATGGAAAAAGTTGTGGAGGAATTAGCTAGAGATCCTAAGTATAAAGAAAAATTTCTCCAACAGTTAGAAGAAGAAGATAAAAGATTGTCTGACCTCACTAGGGAAATGAATGTACTCTATATTGCTATGGGGGGCTTATCTAAAATAGAGAAGTATGAAAAAGAACCAGAACTTTTAAATTTAGCTAAAGAAATATATTCACGCCTTTCTAGGGATGATCAATATAGAAAGGGATGTGAAGAAAGGCTTGCCAAATATAGAGAAGAGATAGAGAAATTAATAAATAAAAGGGAAATGCTTAAGATTGCAAGTAAGACAGTATCTGAAGAAGATTTTAAAAGGCTTCACGAATTGCAAAAAATGTACAAGTATCTTGCTGAGCATGCAGAAATATGGAATTATGAATCAAAATGGCATGAAATAGGGCACGCCATTTCGAGTGCTTACAAAATACCTCCCTATCTTAAGAGATTAAAAAAATCGTCGTACTCAAGTAGATTATCAGAACGTGAACATATGCGCCAAGTTTTGGATGAAGGGTTTGCTATAGGATATGGTTGGCTAGGATTACTCCGTAGCACAAAAGAAGGCAAATTCTCTGTTGATGAAGTACAAGAAATACTAAAATGGTCATTTAGACAT
Organism: Candidatus Aenigmatarchaeota archaeon; assembly: GCA_039000685.1. Lineage (GTDB taxonomy): Archaea > Aenigmatarchaeota > Aenigmatarchaeia > CG10238-14 > SCSR01 > JAVZGQ01. Next base: position 2,074 of record JAWBNW010000008.1, on the reverse strand, counting down.
TATAAGCTGCAAGAAAAAGGCAACATTCATCGAGAAGCGATTGATATGTTCTTTTCTGATTTTGATCCAACTCGACCTGTGGACGAGTCAATAGACTACTTAGAAAGAAAATTATATCATATATTTAATAAAGGAGTACCATTAACCACAAAACTAGTAGCAAGAATCCGAAAACTTTTCGGTTAAAAATATTGTAAATTTTGCTTATTTGCTTATCATTTACTTTTTAATCCTCAATATGCATAGTCCAAAGTTGGAATTAAGCTCAATAAATTTTTACTAGAAGAGATTAAAATCTATAGGCTTATGCTGAAAGTGAAATTTCAAACTAAAACTCTAAACGCCGGCAGCAGGATTTGAACCTGCACTCCCTTTCGGGAACCAGTTTTCGAGATTCGCCCAAGTCTGGCGCCTTGACCTGATTCGGCCATGCCGGCTTAATTAAAATCTAGTGTTTCAAATTTAAAATTAAATCTATTCCTGCTATTATCAAAGCTAGCTGGAAATCTTTCAAAGCAAAAAAGAGAGAAAAGAAAATTATCAAAGGCTTGGAAATTGTTGTCAAGATCTTCAAGATTTTAAAGTTGGAAAAAATGAATTCTGCAACAACCAGCAATAAAAGAGTCCAAACCAAAAACAAGCCCTGCTCGCCAAGCAAAGGAAAGAAGAAGTTTATTATAAACAAGAGTAGCTTTGCAAACCAGCTTGTCAAATCAAAACCTATGATAAAAAGAGTTAACCTGAAAGAAAAAGGCAAGGCAAATGGATTGAACCAAGATAAGAAAATCAAAGCCAAGCCTAAAAGATTTTTGATGAATTCCATAATAGAGATTTGTTTTTCAAAGGATTTGTTTTCAAGTAGATCAAATGGCTCTCACAATTGCAATCAGAAGATCCAAATTTTTTAACCAAAAAGGAAGCTTTCAAATTTTTTAAGATTGTTTGATTTAGTTTGCACTCAAGCTTTGAGCTTGTCTCAATTTTAAGCACGCTTATGATTTTTGCATTTTTGTTTGCAAGCAAGTAATCAATGTGCCAAAATTTTTTCTTTTGTTTTTTCAAATGCCTTTCAAGCCTTGCTTCCAAATTGTTTAAAGCTGAGCCTGTGTAGATGTAAAAACCTTTTGGAAAATTGAATTTTCCGAGCTTGCCAATTTTTATTTCTTGATCTTTTCTCAACTCTATGAATAAGGAATAAACTCCTTTAGACATTTAAACCATCTGTCTTAGATTTTTCTCTCAACTTAGCTTTCCTCACCACAATATAGCCACTCTTAAGCTTTTCGTCCCAAATTTTCTTGAAGCTCAAGATCTCGATTCTCTTGTTGAACAAAGGGCAATTTAAAACAAGGCTCTCATATTCCCCCCCATCCCCACTAACAGAAATCCCAAATTTTTCTTTTAGCTCCAAAATCTCTTTCACAGCTTCTTCATCAATCCTCCTCCCAAGCCAGCTCTCATCAAAACCTTCGGCAAAAACTCCAGTTATCATGATTTCAAAACCAGCTTTCACTTCTTCTTTCAAAACTTCTTCTTGATCTTTCTGCCAGAGCGGGGCCAAATGCTTAAGCTTCAAATCTTCGCAGACTTTATCAATCCTTGATTTTTGATAATTGCTAGCAACTGCACCAGAAACCACAGCATCTATCTCGCCTTTTATTTTCTCTAAAACCCTTTTTAAATCTTCTAGCTCCTTCTCTTTTTCACCTTTTGTTTTTTGTATTATTTGCTTGGTGCCAAGAGCTTTGGCTTGTAGTTTTGTTAAAGATATGCAAGGAAAATGAAACATCCAAGAATCTTCTCTTTCAGGAATTATTGTGACCAAATACTTGATTTCATCTCCTTGTTTTTTAGCAAGGTAAGTGGCATAAGTTGAGTCTTTCCCACCACTGAACAATACAGCAACCCGCATAGTAACTGCTTAATATTTAAATCTAATTAAAATTTAACTATGAAAATTTTCCAGAAAGATATAAGGATAAGAACAAAAGGAGCGAATGAATTCATAAAAATAACTGATGAAGTTGAAAAAGTGGTGAAAGAGAGCAAGATAAAAAATGGTGTGGTTTTTGTG
>JAWBNW010000007.1:0-27283 GCA_039000685.1 Candidatus Aenigmatarchaeota archaeon | reverse complement strand
TTAACCCTATCACCTCTGTTGAACTCTGCGTAAGGAATGAAAGAAGCAGAAAAACCAAGGATGAGGGCTGGGTCTATTTCAAGATGAGTGTGTTCTGGTGTGAGCTCCTCTTCTTTTATAGCTATGTAACAATTTTCTTCTTCTTCAGCGTCGACATACTCAATAATTCCATTAGCTATTAAATCTTCCCACTTAATGGCACCAACCTTAAGCTTTTGAATATGTTCTTCTTTGAGCTTTGGTTTCCCATTCTCAACAATTATAACAGGCCTTCTCACCCTTCCACTATCTGTCAAAATCTTGACCTCATCTAAATGCTTGTGATAAGCAACATTCACCTGCGAAGAAATCAATCCTTTCCTTCTTCTATCTCTAATTTCATTCACAAAATTTTCTGGTTCTTTTGTAGTTCCAATGAATTTTCCGTCTAGAAATACATCAGCCATTCAAACCACCATTTTTTGAAGCGAAGCATAAAAACTCTTTCTCTCATTTTCACTCAAGCCTTTCGTGATTTCAGCCATTATTGCAAGATACTTTCTTAGACCTATGGTTGCTCCTTCAGGCGTCTCACTTGTGCACAATTTTCCGAAGTGAGTCGGATGAAGCTCTCTCGCACCAAAATGCTCTTGAGTTGATGTTAATGGGGAAAGAACATTCCTCATGTGGGAAATAGTTTTGATGAAACTTCCTCTTTCAAGTCTCTGACTTACACCCGTCCTACCCCCCACCCAGCTCCCTATTGCAAGTGCTGAAACAATTTGATTGGTCAAGACATTAGATTCCACTATTGCTTGGAGAGGTGGGATTCTACCCCTCTTAGCTAGCTTTTGGTAATTGTAAGTTATCCTTGTTATCAGTCCCCATTTACCAAGAAGTATAGATCTGAGCAGAATTTCCAAAAGGTCTCCAGAAAGCTTGATTCTTTTGTTTGAATAGTGGTCAAGATCGTCTTCTTCAATTTTACCAAGATGCAGTTTTATCAACTTCCCGATTGCCTTACAAAGGAAAAGTGCCTTGTCAATTCTTGCATCGGGTGTTTGGCCCAAGTGTGGCAAGAAATATTTGTCTATGAGTCTTGTTGCTCTCTCGACTCTGCTCTCTTTCTGTGCTATTTTTATGTGTTTTCCAAGCTCATCTAGAGCTTCTTGTTTTGAGGTTATTTCAACATCATACAAGTTTGTGTAGAATTCTTCTTGAACATCTTCATCAGAAGATATCATACTAACTATTTCTTTATCGGACTCAAGCCCCAAGGCTTTTATTAATATTGTTACAGGAAGTTTTTCCACATTCGCAAAGCTTATAGTGATTATACCATTTGCTTTCCTTTCGAGCAAATGTCTTTGAATATAACCATCTTTCTCAGAATGTATTCTTGCCACTTCTGTTACATTTCCAGAATCAACCCTTTCCACGATAATCCTGTTTTGTGCTATTTCCTCAACTAACACTAGAATTCTTTCGGTTCCGTTTATGATGAAATATCCACCAGGGTCATCTGGGTCTTCACCTATTGCTATCAGCTCATCTCTTCCCATAGTCGAAAGAGGACAAATCCTTGATTTCACCATCACGGGCATGTCACCAAAATTGACAATAACTGTGTTGCTCTCTATATTGTTTAGAACAGGCGTCATCTCAACATACATCGGAGCAGCATAGGTCAAATTTCTTATTTTTGCTTCTTGTGGCGTTATAGGTCTTACAGAACCATCAGCTTCTTTCACACAAGGATCTCCTATCTTGAAATTACCTAGCTTTATTTTGAATTCTCCCAACTCAGGAACTTCGGGTTTTATAACACCAATTTCTTTCAGGACTTTTGGTATCCTTCTTGTTATGAAGTCATTGTAGGAATCTATTTGAAATCTAACAAGACCCCTATCCTTTATAAACGCATCAAGAAGTGTTAAGAATCTTGTGTTCATATTATCAACCCTTAACAACAACCCTATAATATATGGCTTCACCAGCAGTTGGGCTCTTTCTGACTATTTTTACCACATCCCCAACTTTTGGATTTTTATCTGCGATTGCAGGATCTGTTATTAAAATTCTAGGTAGTTGTCTCAAGCTGATTTTATATTTTTTCAAAATTTCACTCCTTTCTTCTTCACTCAAAATTATGTGCTTTGGCACGAGTTGATGTTTCTCCACATTTATTTTCTTCAAGCATTCACCCCTTTTACAGTTAGCAAACAGTGAGGAAGATTTGTATAAATTTTTTTCTCCAGATCGACACCGGTGTTTTGAAATGTTGGCAACGTCCTGGAATTCCCCTGCTTTCGCAGAGTACATCCCAGACCGCTGGGAGGCTTAATTACCGTGTTCGGATGGGAACGGATGTTTCCCTCCCGCTTTGGTCGCCAACAAATATATTTTTATAATTTACTATATTTAACTTTTTAAATCTAACGGTAGTAACACCTTTAAAAGTCTTCTTGAGTTTTTACCTCTATGCCGTTCCTTTTAAGCAAGGCAGTAGTTACTCCATTTCCTCTAACTTTTTTGTTTTTAAGCTTTTCATCAAGTCTATAAGTTCTCCCACAACCGCATGATGGGCTGCCTTGTTTCAATATAGCCTTTTTTATCCCAAAAATTTTTGCGATTTTTAGAGTTTCTTCTGCACCCCTGACGAAAAATTCTGTTACATCGTCCCCATTTTTTGTTCTCACGCTTGCTTTTCCGTCTAGAACATCCTCGCCAGTTCCAAGATAAATTCCAACAGGCTTTCTAGGTGTTGATAAACCACCAAGCTGTTCTGGGCAAACAGGTATCAAAATCTCTTTTTTTGACAAATCAATTATTTTTTTATTTGGCTTAACTTTTCTATTCCACTTGCAGTTTATCCCCAACAAACAAGCACTAACCAATTTCATATTATCAAGCAGCGCCTCGGACGGGATTCGAACCCGTGTCTCAAGCGTGACAGGCTTGCATCCTAAACCATTCTCCCCAATTAAATTGGACTAGACGACCGAGGCTTTTTATAACTCAAATATTCTTATTTAATTTATTTTTCTTTTTCTCAATTAAAACAGTTTCTATTCTTGGCATGATTAGACAAAAAAATAAAAAATAAAAAATTCAGAATTTAGCAGGGCTTCGCAGGCTTTTTCTTTTTCTTAGCCAATTTTTTCACCTTATTTATTATAATATGATTCTTCTTAATAAACTTTTGCAAGAAGGGAAAAGTCCCCGGAGCCGGATTTGAACCAGCAACCCACCGGTTTCTAGTGAGCAACTGCTGGCACCAAGTGCCAAGGCACTCAGCTACAGCCGGTTGCTCTACCGTTGAGCTATCCGGGGTTCCCAATTAATAAAAGAATTTTTTGAAAATATAAAAAATTTATCCAGTTTTAATATAAGTAGATTTTGACAAGATTTTTTTAATTTCCTTTTTCTTGTCCATAAACTTCAAGTAAGCTTTTGGAAGTTTTAGAGTCCCGACAACATCAATTATTGGTCTAATTCTATAAGTTAGAACTCTCTCATCTCCAGGAACCAAAGAATTTATTTTCCAAACAAGTTCAGTACCATTTGCAATTTTTCTCAAACTCGGTCTCAATGTGTCAAACTTTTCAACTACAGTCGCTATTCCAGGCACAAAGTCCCTGACAATAACATCTTTTATCTCATGCCTGCTTCTGTTCTTCACTTCAACCATCACGGTAATTTCCCTATCTTTTGTTATTGGGCCAGTTACTTTGTGTTTCTTCTCGATACTTATGTTGAAAATGTTTACAAACGCGTAAATTATGATAACTATCAAAACTATAGCTATCAAAACAGCATTCCAAGTACTTATCTCATAAGTTATCGTGTAAACATTTCCCGGACTTAAAGAAGGCACAAGCCAGCTGTAAATAACTCTGTTTTCTTTTGTTTCTTCAGTAACAGGCTCTTTTTTCGGGAAAAAGAAAGGTTTCATGAAAATTGGGATGCTCTCTGAGACATAGAAGCTTCCAGTCGGAACATTTCCTTCATTGCTTACATTTATTTCTATAGTTTGAACGAATAAACCATATTTCACACTCTTACTAATTGGTAAATAATTTAGCTTTTCAGTTGCATTTATCGTCAGGATTTTGAAGTTTAATTTTTTCTGGCTCACCACACCCCCATATTTATCTTTAAGCAAGACCTCAACGGTGTAAGTGCCAGGTTTTTTATACTTGTCAATTAAAAACGCATGCCAAATTGTTTTTGTGCTTTTGCCCTCCATTGCTTCTATATTATGATCAAATCTTGCTACAGATTCTTTATCAAAAAGTATGTTGGTTTGTAAGCTGAATGGTTGGGAAATGCTTTGAGAAGGATTTTTTAAAACAATTTCAACTTGAAGACATTCTCCGAGCTGCTCGAATATTTGTTTGTTCAACCTTGCTTCATAAATGCAAACACCATGTTTTCTTATGGTCTCAAGTATCAAATTTTTCGAATCACTAACCTCACTATTTTTTGTTGACATCACAGTTATAGAAAAAGAAGCCGAAGTTTCTTCAGCACATTCCGGTATTTCAAAATAAATTTTCAGAGTTTTGCTCTCGCCCGGATTTAGTGTTAAGCTGTATTTTTCCAAATTTACTACAATACCATAACGATATGGTGGAAAGACTGATAGAGAAAAAGTGTCTCTGAAAGCCTGATTGTTTTTCACGGTTATTTCGGCACTTGCAGACTCGCCCGTATAAGCGGTTAGAATTTTTGTGCTTAAAGATAAACTGACTTCTCCAGCTGCGAGAGCACCGTTGAAAACCAGCAGAACCATAAGAGATAGTATCAAAAGAGCTCTGATTTTCATTTCACCACTATATATTTAATTGAATCTTTAAATTAATTAAATTCATTCTTTCTTCATCTTTTTCAAAAAATCTTCCTTCAATTTTTTCAGAGCATCTTCAATCAAATTTCCCACTGGTTTTATTTCAACTTCTTTTCTTGCCCCAGGCTGGAAGAGATAGGAAAATTCATATTTTTTTCCATATATATTGTACCAAGTTAAATTATCGAATGGAATTCTTTCTTTTCTTTCTTCTGCTTTTTCCGGATAACCAACTGCCACTATTGCCACTGGTCTCAGTTTATCAGGAAGATATAAAGCATCCTTGACCATTTCTTCATCAAAGGACCCAATCCATGCTGCTCCGAGACCCAGGGCATTTGCTGTCACAAGCATGAGCATGGTCGCTGCTGCGGTATCTTGAACAGAATAAAAAACCTCTCCTCTTTTTTGAAATCTTAAGCTTGCTTTTTCCAAGTCAGCACAAACAACTATACAGACAGGAGCTTCTTTCAAAAGAGGGTGTTCCAAAGCAGCTTTGTAAAGTTTTCCTTTCCTATCTTCATCTCTCACGACAATAAAATTCCATTCTTGATTTTCACCAGCAGAGTGAGCATGAGTCGCCATGTACAACATGACGCCAATAAGTTTATCATCTACAGGATCTTTTTTGAACTTTATCACAGTTTTTCTGTTAACTATTGCATCAAAAATATTCATCTTCTCTAATAAAACTTTCTATTTTAACAATTAAAGTCTTTTGGTTGCTCCACAAACAGGACAACACCACATCTCTTCTTCTTTGTTTCCTTCATCAGAAACCAAGACAATTTTTATCATTTTAACTTCTTCATGTGAATTTTTTAAGCAACTTTCACATAAACCAAAGGTCCAACTTCTCCTAACCATAAAACATAATTATAGACAGACAACTATTAAATGTTGGTGAGCATGGATTATTCAGTTTTGACAGACTACTATGAGAGATTAGAAAGAGTTTCAGCGAAACTTAAGAAAACTGAAATTCTGGCAGAACTTTTTAGAAAAACAGAAACAGAAGAACTCCCAAAGATAGTTTTACTAGTTCAGGGCATAGTTTACCCAAAATTCACTCAACTCGAGCTTGGAATAGCGACTCAAATGATGATCAGAGCAATTTCAAAAGCAACCGGCTTTAAACCAGAAGAAATAGAAAAAAGATTCGCAAGACTAGGTGATCTTGGGCTAGTTGCTGAAGAATGTATAAAATCAAGAAAACAAGCAACGCTTTTGACTAAAAAGCTTACAGTTAAATTTGTTTTTGAAAACCTGCAAAAGTTGGCTACGATAACAGGTGAAGGTTCTCAAGAAAGGAAATTGAGTCTGATTGTGGAGCTAATAGTTTCAGCAAAGCCGAAAGAGGCAAGGTATATAGTCAGAACAATTTTGGGTGAGTTGAGAGTTGGTGTCGCTGAAGGCTTGATAAGAGATGCGATAGTTCAAGCCTTCCTCCTTAAAGAAGGAATGAATAAAGAAGAGAAAGAAGAAGCGACACAAGCGGTGGATTATGCTTGGAACATCCTTTCTGATTTTGCCGAAGTTGCAAGAATTGCCAAGGAAGAAGGAATAGAAGGTTTGAAAAAAGCAAAAATACAACTCGGAAAACCAATTCAAGTCATGCTTGGTGAAAAAGCTGAAAGTATAGAAGAAATCGTGAAAGAATTTGGAAAAGTCGCAGCAGAATACAAGTATGATGGCATGCATGCTGAAATTCAAAAGAAAGGAGATCAAATCTGGATATACACGAGAAGGCTTGAAGATGTGACCAAACAGTTTCCGGATTTGGTAGAACTTTGTAAAAAGGGCTTGAAAGCAAAGGAGTGTATAGTCGAAGGGGAAGCTTTGGCAATAAATCCAAAGGCAGGTGTCCCTCTACCATTTCAAGTTCTTTCCCAAAGAATTCATAGAAAATATGAGATAGAGAAAATGGTAAAAGAAATACCCGTCCAATTGAATTTGTTCGATGTAATTTATCTTGATGGCAAACCTCTTTTTGACAAGCCTTTTGTGAAAAGGAGAGAAATTTTGGAGAAAATAGTGAAGACAATACCGGGAAAGATCCAGCTTGCAAAGCAGATAATAAGTGACAAAGTGAAAGAAATTGAAAAGTTTTACAAAGAGGCCTTGGAAGCTAAGCAAGAAGGACTGATGCTAAAAGTTCTCGGCTCAAAATATGTGTTTGGTAGACATGTTGGCACGATGTATAAAATTAAGCCAATAATGGAAACTCTGGATTTGGTCATAGTTGGAGCTACATGGGGTGAGGGTGCCAGGACAAAGTGGCTCACGAGCTTCGAGCTTGCTTGCAGAGATCCCGATACCGGAAAATTCTTGAGATGCGGGATGATGTCCACAGGCTTAACAGAAGAAGAGTACCAGCAAATGACTGAAGTTTTGAAACCTTTGATAATAGAGGAGAAAGGAAAGACGGTAAGGGTGAGGCCAAAAGTTGTGATAGAAGTTGGATATCAAGAGATTCAAAGATCTCCAAATTACGAGTCTGGCTTTGCTTTAAGATTTCCAAGGTTCATAAGGGATAGGACGCCAGACAAATCGGCAGAAGAGGCAGACACATTAGACAGGCTCAAAGCTCTTTTTGAAAGTCAAGGAAAAGCTGGATGATTTTCTACACAAACATAGAAAATTAGATATGTTCTATGAATGAGTAAAACTTTAAATTGTTTTTTAGACTACAGTAAAATATAAAACCTTAAATATTAAATCACTTAATAGTTAAAACAGAGGTATTTTGATGCTAGCATCGAACAAAACCATGGAAGCTTTGCGGGGAATAGGATTGAATTTATATGAGAGAAGGCTCTGGGTAGCTCTTTTAGCAAGAGGGACAAGCACTGCGGGTGAGCTTTCGACAATAGCAAATGTCCCAAGGTCAAGAACTTACGATGTCTTACAGAGTTTGGCAGAGAAAGGATTTGTTGTTGTTCAGTCCAGCAAGCCTTTGAAGTATGTGGCAATTCCTCCCGAAGAAGCTTTGGAAAAGGCAAAGGCAAAGATAGAAGAAGAGCTTAGAGATAGAATGGAAAGAATAGAAGAGCTTAAATCAAGCCCAGTGATAAAAGAGTTAAATGAGATTTTCTCACACGGTCTAAAGATAGTTTCACCAGAAGAGATGACAGGAGCCTTGAAAGGAAAATATACATTACAACAGCAGCTTACTTCCATGTTTAGAGATGCAAACAAGCAGATAGCAATCGTCACGACACCAGAAGGTTTGATTGAGCTAACCACAAATCATCTAGATACTTTAAGGAAAGCCAAGGAGAATGGCGTAAGCATAAAGATAGCGACAAGTGGAAGAGAAAAAGCAAGTGAGGCAATAAAAGCTTTGAGTGGTATAGCCGAGATAAGGGTCTTAGATGAAAAGGATGTTGACTTGGCAGGAAGATTTTGTGTAATAGATGACAAGCAGTTCGTTCTTTCTCTGACAGACACGAAAGTTCATTCAACCCAGGATTTGGCACTCTGGAGCAAGAGTGAGCATGCAGCAGGAAATGTTCTTTCTCCTCTTTTCAAGCTTGTATGGCAGCACTCAAAGCCAATAGGTTAAATGGCTTTAGCTCCCCAAGGAACAAAAACAACTCTTTTAGAAAGCTCTCTTGGTATGTATAAAGGTCTGAATGGCATGTCAGCAGTTTTTTCTCTTATTTCTTTCAAAAATTCTTTCAAACCCATCTCTTCCCTAAACTCTTTTTTGGTAGAAGATTTTTCTCTGATAACAACCGGAAGCTTTTCTGATTTCAATTCTTTATCTCCCACGACAATTATGTAAGGAATCCAGCTCCTCTTCGCCTCGAAAACTTTTTTTGGAACAGTTAGTTCTCTATCATCAATTCCAACTCTTATTTTTTCTTTTTCTAGAATTTTTGCAATTTCCTCACATTTTTTCAAGTGCTTCTCACAGCTAACAGGAATTAGCCTGACTTGTTCAGGAGAAAGCCAAATTGGAAGCATGGGAGCCTTATCTTCTTCTTCCATCCAAGCCCCAGTTTCAAGAATAGCTGCCATAGCTCTTTCTATGCTGCCAAAAGAAGAAGCATGAATTATAAATGGAACAGGAACTTTCTTACCATCTTTGTCTGTAAAACAAATGTTGAATCTCTCCCCGTTTTTAACATCCCACTGTACGGTTGAAATTTGCAAATTGTTTCCATCCAGAAAGATAGCTTGGTATTCATTCTTGAAAGCATAGTAGTGTGACATTTCTTTCATCATCTTGAAGAAAGCAGGTACCTTGATTTTCTTGACTATTTCCTTGAAAAATTCTTTATATTTTTCATAAAAGCTTTCGACAATTTCAAAACCCAAAACCCAATGCTCTTTTGCTAGGGTTTCATTCATGAGTTTTGCAAAGAGTAGAGAAAGTTCTTCATAAACTTTTTTTGCTTGATCTTCATCAGCACAAAGGACGTGTTGATCTGTCATCCAAAAGTTTCTAACCCTCATTAAACCAGAAAGCTCACCTTTTTTCTCTTTCCTAAAACAAATTGCCTCTTCATAAACTTTCACAGGCATGTTCTTGTAAGTGAAAACAAGTTTTTGAACAAATGGGAAAGCCCCGGGATCACTGGCAAACCTTAAAACAAGCGGAACCTTTTCTTCTACTGTATAATCCCTTTCATGGAATTCGCCTTGAAGCTTTTTGATTTCTTCCACATCAGTTCTGTATAATAGTGGGTTTTGCATCTTCATTGCACCTAAAGGTATAGCAATCTTGTATAAAGCATAATCCATTATCAAGTCTTTCATCAAAACACCGTTCGGATACAGTTTCATGTTTCCGACATCACTCTCAGGACAATAATCAACTAACTCAAGTTTCCTCATGAGTTCTATATGTTTAGGTTGCTTTCTTTTTGGTGGATTCCCTTCAAGTTCATTTCTCACGAAAATTTTCAAACACTCATATCTTTTCTCTTTTTTAGAGAAAATCTTACAACTTTTCCAGTTCTTTTTGTCAACTTCATATTCTTCACCATCAACATCAATTATGAAGAAGCGATGGAATTTTTCCTTTTTAACTTCCTCCTTAACTTCCTCCTCTTCCTTCCTTTCACCAGCAACAAAAATTTTCGACTGCTCTGCCAAAGGATGTCCCTTTACAGCGTTGGTGATTCTCTTGTTCCAACCAAAAGGTGCTCTGTAAGTTTCTATCTTCAATTCCTTTGCATAAGCTTCCATAGCCCTAAGGATTTTCAAAGCCTCTGAAGGTTTTGCTGGCTTGTTCGACAAATGGACAAAAGGATAAATCAAAAGCTTGTTTATCTTCAAATTTTTCATGAATTCTTTTATTTCTTCCACAGCTAGTTTTGCAATTTTTTCATCATCGCCTTCTTCAACAGCAGTGAAAGCAACAAGAACTTCTTCAAGTTTGTATACTTTCTTCTCAACATCTTCAGCTTGGGAAATTTCCTTTTTTATCGGCTCATATTCAATCCAGTCTGAATGAGTTTGCAAGATTCTCATCAAACCACCATAATTCTTTTTATATTTTCTAGAGTTTTATTGGTAATCAAGAAAAGAAGAGATTTAAAACAGTGTTTGGCACTCACCAATCATTCCAATCTTAAATTTATTTGCAAAATTAAATTTAAATATGTGACTAATAGCCCCGTCATCTAGTGGTCAAGGAAGTTTAAAAGCCTTGAATGTCAGGCTCTGGACCTGAACACGCCAGTTCGAATCTGGCCGGGGCTATAAAATTTCTTCTATTCCAAAGATCCTTTCACAATACCAACATCTTAACTTGAGTGGTTCTTTTTTTTCAACTATGAACTTGCTTTTCACATTTTCATCAGAATTGGTTATACAATTCTTGTTCGGACAAGTTAAAACATTTTCAAGAATATCTGGCAAAACAACTTTTTTCTTTTCAACAACTTCCCAATTTTTTATTATAGAGACTGTAGCATTTGGGGCTACCAAAGCGATCTTGTTTATTTCATTTTCTTCCATTTCTTTATTCTCTACTTTAATCACGTCTTTCCTTCCCATCTTCTTGCTGAAAGTATTTATTAAAATAACATTTCTGTCCCCATGTTTTCCCAATTTCAATATCTCAAAAACTTTCAATCCTTTCCCAGCGGGAATATGGTCTATCACAGTCCCGTTTTCTATGTTTGTAACTATTCTTTGTTCACTCATCCGACCACCAGTGAGAGCAAAGCCATTCTTACAGGTAAACCATAAGAAGCTTGTTCATAATATTTGGCAAATTTTGTTTCATCAATTCCTGAATCAATTTCTATATCTTTTGGTAGGGGATGTAAAATTATCATATCTTCTTTAGCATTTTCTAAAAGTTCTGGAGTTATTCTGAAATTCTTTTGTATTTTTTCTGCTTCAAAAACATCAACAAATTTTTCTTTCTTTATTCCACAGATATATAAAACATCAGCATCCTCGATTGCAGACCTTAAACTATTTGTTTGGAAAATTTTAATCCCAAATTTATCTCTGACTTCTTCCACATTTTCCCATGACATCTGAAGCTCTGGAGGTGAAGCCAAAGTTATGTTTACTTTAAACAGGCCAAGGGCATAAAACAAAGATTTTATTACAGCATTGTATTTTAAATCTCCAATCAAACTTATGTTTAAATTTTCAATCTTACCTTTCAATTTTCTTATCGCGAATAAATCAATTAGTGTTTGAGTAGGATGTTGGTTTGAACCATCGCCCGCATTTATTACCGGTTTCTTTAAAATCTCCGATGCCAGTCTTGCTGAACCTTCTTTCGGGTGTCTCAAGAGAATAACATCACAATAATTTTCAATCATTTTAATTTTATCGATGAAATTTTTTGTTGTTGTCGAATATTCAATTTCTATCACACTTCCACCAAGTCTTTGCATGGCAGCACTAAAAGAAAGTCTTGTTTTGGTGCTCGGTTCAAAGAATAAGCTTGCCATGATTTTATTCTTCATGTAGTACAAAGGCTCTTTTCTCTCCAACCTTTTTTCCATTATTTCAGCTTCATTCAAAATAAGTTCTATCTCTTCTTTCTTCAAATCCCTTATCGAGATTATGCTCTTATTTCGCAAATTCAACATAATTCTCAATCCCATTTCTATAATAAAAATCTAAAGCGTCTGTTATGGCTTTTGTTGCTTGTAGGTTGCTAATCACATGGACTTTGAATTCTACAGCCTTTCTTCTTATCAAGTATTCATCATCCAGGGCTTGAGTGTCAATCAAACCATTCGCAAATGAAATGTTTATCACCATTTTTATTTTCTTGTTCATCAAATAGTCTAGAATGTTTGGTCTTGGCTCACTAACTTTTTTTATCAATTCATTTTCTATACCATATTTCTTCAATTCTTCGGAAGTTTTTTCTGTTGCATATATTTTCATTTTTTTGTTTGTAAGTTTGTTTGCAACTTCGATTATCTTACTCTTATCTTCTCCTATTGAAATCAAAACACCATCACCAATCTTTGGAAGCTCAACACCACTTGCTATTAAAGCTTTAACAAAAGCTTCATCAAAAGTTTTGCCAAAAGCTGCGACCTCTCCCGTGGAAACCATCTCCACCCCAGTCACGGGATCAACACCCTCTAGTCTCATGAAAGAAAATTGTGGTACTTTTACTGCAAAAACATTTGGCACATATTCACCGTCTTTAATTCTTTTACCAAGAATGGCGTCGGCAGCGATTTGCATCAAGTTTATCCCTATGGTCTTGGAGACAAAAGGCATGCTTCTTGAAGCTCTCAAATTGCACTCTATAACATAAATCTCACCATCTTTGAATAAATACTGAATGTTGAATGGGCCTTTGATCCTGAGTGACCGAGCAATTTTCCCTGTGTAATCTCTTATCCTATTTTTAACGTCTTCACTTATCGTGAAGGTTGGAATGCTCATGGTTGCATCTCCCGAATGAACACCGGCATTTTCCAAATGCTCAATGATTGCGCCAATCAAAACATTTTCACCATCTGAAACACAATCAGCTTCAACTTCTCTGGCATTTGTCATGAACTTGGATATCACCACAGGATATTCTCTAGAAACTTTTGCTGCTTTTGTCAAGTATTCTTTCAACTGAGCTTCGTTTGTCGCAACATTCATCGCTGAGCCTGAAAGAACGTAAGAAGGTCTGATCAAAACAGGATATCCTATTTTTTCAGCAAGTTCTTTAGCTTTTTCCAAATTTTCAACCTTTCCCCACTTAGGCTGTTTGATTCCAAGCTCGTCCAAAAGCTTGCTGAATTTTGCCCTATCTTCTGCTCTGTCTATATCTTCAGCGGAAGTTCCAATTATCTTCACACCATTTTTTGCAAGCTTGAGGGCCAGATTGTTTGGTGTTTGGCCCCCAACGCTAACGACAATTCCTTCTGGATTTTCCTTCTCATAAATGTCTAAGACTCTCTCCAAGGTTAGCTCTTCAAAGTAAAGCTTGTCCATCACATCAAAATCTGTGGAAACAGTCTCAGGATTGCAATTTATCATTATGTTTTCAAATCCCCTTTCTTTCAAGGCCCAAGCCATGTTTACACAACACCAATCAAACTCTACGCTTGAGCCGATCCTGTAGCAACCTGAGCCGAGAACTATCACCTCCCTCTTTTTTTCAAATTCTATATCATCCCCATTACCATTGTAAGTCATGTAAAGGTAATTTGTTTTGGCTGGCCACTCTGCAGCTAGTGTGTCTATTTGTTTAACCACAGGCACTATACCAAAAGATTTTCTTATTTCTCTTATTTCTGCTTCTTTCTTCCCAACAAGCTCTCCAATCTTTTTATCAGAAAAACCAAGTTTTTTTGCTCTTCTCAAGACATCTTCATTCAAGCCCCTTTTGATTTCTTCTTCCATCTCGATTATTTCCTTTATTTTGTACAAGAACCATTCATCAATTCCTGTTAGCTCGTAAATTTCTTTTTCACTCATACCAATCTTGAGAGCTTTAACTATGTAGAAAATTCTTTCATCAGTTGGCTTTTCTAACATTTCTTTTATTTTTTCTCTCTCGCTTGTCAATTCATCAACATCTGTGATTTCTTTCCCAATTTCAAGCATCCTTACTGCTTTTTGGAGAGCTTCTTCAAAACTCCTTCCTATTGCCATCACTTCTCCTATTGACTTCATCTGAGTCCCAATTCTCCTTGAAACATTCTTGAACTTCTGGAAGTCCCACCTTGGAATTTTCACAACTATGTAATCCAGGGCAGGCTCAAAGCAGGCTGTTGTAGCTTGAGTGACTTTATTCAGAAGTTCTGGGAGAGTATAGCCTATTGCCAATTTTGCTGCGATGTAAGCTATCGGATAGCCAGTGGCTTTTGATGCAAGGGCAGAACTTCTCGAAAGCCTGGAGTTCACTTCTATTATTTTGAATTCTTCACTTTTTGGGTTGAGCGCGAACTGTATGTTGCACTCACCAACTATCCCCAAAGCTCTAATGACTTTGAAACTCGTGATCCTAAGCAAATGGTATTCCCTGTTTGTCAGAGTTTGAGAGGGGGCCACGACTATACTCTCACCGGTATGTACACCCATGGGATCAAAATTTTCCATGTTGCAGACTATCAGACAATTGTCTTCTTTATCCCTCATCACTTCATACTCAACCTCTTTCCACTTTCCAAGATATTCCTCAACCAAGATCTGATTTATCCTGCTATGTGCTAAGCCTAAAGACGCTATTTCTCTCAATTGATCTTCATCTTTTGCAACACCAGAGCCTTGGCCCCCAAGCGTGTAAGCAACCCTAACCATTACAGGGTATCCTATCTTCTTAGCAGCTTCTACTGCCTCTTCTATACTGTTCACTCTTTCACTTCTTGGCACTGGCAAATTGTTCTTGAGCAAAGTATTCTTGAATTTTTCCCTATCGTCTGCAATTTCTATCGCCTCTATTCCAGTTCCCAAAACCCTTACACCATATTTCTCTAGAATCCCTCTCTCGTAGAGCTCTACTCCGCAGTTCAATGCCGTTTGTCCCCCAAAAGTCAACAAAATTCCATCAGGCCTTTCCTTTTCTATCACTTTTCCCACAAACTCAGGAGTTATTGGCAAGAAATAGACTTTGTCGACAAACCTTTCATCTGTTTGAATTGTTGCTATGTTTGGGTTTACAAGAACTACTTTTATTCCCTCTTCTTTTAGGGCTTTGATTGCTTGTGCTCCAGAGTAGTCAAATTCTCCAGCTTCACCTATTTTGAATGTGCGTGTTTTTCAACACTTTGCACCGCTGCCCAAGATGAGGACTTTTTTTATGCTCTCATCCCTTATATCTTTTCACCTCCTTCACAAACAAATCGAACAAAAATTCAGTTTCATAAGGGCCGGGGGAAGCTTCTGGGTGAAATTGAGTTGCAAAAATCGGTTTTCTCTTGTGTTTTATTCCCTCAACAGTTTTATCGTTCGCGTTGATGAACCAAATTTCGAAGTCAGTTTCTTTCAGACTTTCTGGGTCTACAGCATAGCCATGGTTTTGGCTCGTGATATAGCATTTTTTCCCAAACAAATCAAAAGCAGGGTGGTTTGAGCCTCGATGTCCAAACTTGAGCTTGAAAGTGTCGGCACCAGCAGCCAAAGCAAGAATTTGACAACCCAAACAAATTCCCATCATCGGTAGATCAGTTTCCATAAGCTCTTTCACGGTTTGAATAGTTTTCTCGCATTTTTTCGGATCTCCAGGACCATTTGATATAATAATACCAGAAGGCTTGTATTCCAAGATTTTTTCAGCAGGATAATCGTAAGGCACCCTCACTATATCTACACCTCTTGCTGCCAAATTCCTCAATATTCCAAATTTAACCCCACAATCTACCAGCACCACAGTAGATGAAGCGTTTTTATATTCTATCGGCTTCTCGATGCTTACTTCTTTCACCAAATCTCTTTTGTTAGGGTCTTCTATTCTTTTGACTTTCTCTTTTATTTCTTCAACATCAATTTTCTCAGCAACCTTCAAAATTCCCAGCATCACGCCTTTAATCCTAAGTTTTTTTGTCAATTCTCGAGTATCTATTCCTTCTATCCCCGGAATCTTCTGCTCAGAAAGCCATTCATCCAAGCTTTTGTTGTTCGACCAATGGCTTGGCTTTCTCACAAGCTCTTGAACTACATATCCCTTTACTTGTATTCTTTCAGACTCAAAATGCAGGGGAAAATTAAATTTATCAACTAGAGAAGTTGGGGGCACACCATAATTCCCGATCAAGATCCAAGTTTGTGTCAATATTTGGCCATTGTAAGAAGGGTCTGTTAGAGATTCTGTGTAGCCAACCATCCCGGTGTTGAATACAACCTCACCAGAAACTTCAGAAGGATAGCCAAAACCTCTGCCTTTAAATATTGTTCCATCTTCTAATGCCAAAACTGCTTCGGACAAGACCCAACCCAAAATTAGTCAGAAGAGTTTAAAAAAATTTTTGTGATGAAGAATATAGAAGAAAAGTTCTTAAGCCTTTCTTTCATTTCTTATTCTTGGCTTCTTTCACCATTTCTGTCAAATATTTTATCCTGTTCTGCAAGAACCTCGCTTGCTTTATCGTCCTGGCTGCAAACAAGGCTTGCTTGGCTTCGTACAGCTGCTCTTCGAAAAACTTCAACTCTTCTTTATTTCCATTCATATGTTACTATATGGTAGTACTAGTATATAAACTTTACTATTCTTAAGTAGTAAAGAATCTTCTATTAAAAAGAAGATTGTTTTTAAACCTTACTCACATTTATTTTTCTCAACCCTATTGTTAATTATGGCAAGCCATTCAAAAATTCTGAAAAGTGTTTTGAAAAAAATCAAGCCATCTGCAGAAGAGAAGAAAAAGCTCAACTCTGTTTTGAGAAAGTGCTTGAAGGTTGCGAAGAAAGTAGCAAAGAAATTTAGAGCAAAACCCATGGTTGCAGGCAGTGTCACGAGAGACACTTGGCTTCCAGGCAAAAAAGAGTTCGATGTTTTCATTCTCTTCCCACCAAAGATGACAGCCAAGCAGCTTGAAAAAAGAGGTCTTGAGGTTGGGAAGAAGATAATGAGAGAATTGGGAGGGAGCTTTAGGATAGAATATGCCCAACACCCTTATGTTTCCGGCAATGTGGAAGGGATAGAAATAGATATCGTGCCATGTTTTGATGTCAAGAGCACGGAAAATTTGAAGTCTGCTGTTGATAGAACACCCTTTCATGTGAAGTACCTTCAGAAAAACTTGCCTTTAAAACTTTCGGATCAAGTAAGGCTTTTGAAGCAATTCTTGACCGCAAACAAGATATATGGTGCTGATGCAAAGACAGAAGGTTTTTCCGGCTATGTCTGCGAGCTTTTGATCATCAAGTACAAAAGTTTTTTGAATGTTCTAAAACAGGCATTGAATTGGAAGCCAGGTGAAATAATAGACTTGGAGAAATTCTACAAAAAAGAAGACTTCTCCAAGCTCAAGAAAATGTTTCCAAAACAAGTTTTGATTTTGATTGATCCAACTGACAAGAACAGAAACACGGCAGCAGCTTTATCACCTGAAAATTTCTTCAAGCTCAAGAGACTGGCAAAAGAATTTCTTGAAAATCCAAGAGAGGAGGTGTTTTTCCCCAAACAGCTCCAAGCAATATCTGAAAAAGAGCTTATAGAAAAGTTATTGGAAAGGAAAACAGAATTGATTTTGGTAAAATTCACCCCACCAGATGTTGTTCCAGATGTTCTTTGGCCTCAGCTCAGGAGATTTGCTGAAAGACTTGAGAGCATCTTGGAGGAGACCAAGTACGAGTTCAAAGTTTTGAGGAAAGATTGCTTTACAAACGAGAAAGACTTGGCTGTGGTCTTGCTGGAGATGGAAGTCTTCAGTTTGCCAGCAGTACAGAAGAAAGTTGGGCCGGAGGTTTTTGATCAAGATGACTCAAAAAGATTTTTGGACAAGTACAGAGATGTGGCTATAAATGGGCCGTTCATTGAGGGAAAAAATTGGGTCGTTGAAGTCAAGAGGAAATTCTTGACTGCAAGAGAGAAGCTCTTCGATAGCTTGAATGTGGATTCCAGCATACTGAAAGCAAAAGGAATCCCGAACCAAATAGCAGACCAGCTTGTCAAAGGATTTGAAATAATATCTGGGACAGATAGAATAATTGAACTAGTGAGCAAAGAAAGAGAATTTGGAGTTTTCTTGAGAAAATATTTTGAGAAAGAGAGTCTTGCATGATCCAAATAACTTTTCTTGGCACAGTCTCAGGAATTCCAAGCAAAGATAGAGGACATCCAGCCATAGCTCTAGAATATTTTGGTGAAGAGAAAGACACTTTGCTTTTCGATTGTGGGGAAGGAACTCAAAAGCAGCTGATGCAATCAAACATAAGCTTCATGAAGATAAATAAAATTTTCATTTCCCACTGGCATGCTGACCATTTTTCTGGATTGATTCCCCTGGTTCAGACCATGAGCTTGGAGAAGAGGAAGGCTGAACTGAAGATTTTTGGACCAGAAGCTGAAAAATTTGTTTCAAACATTTTAGATCTGGGATATTTCGGCTTGAGGTTTCCGGTTGAAGCTATGAATGTTCCTTTTGAAGGAAACAAGCCAGAGCTAATAGACGAAGCTCAAGAATATCAAGTGTTTTCAATCCCCGTTCTCCATACTGTGCCGGCAGTAGCATACTGTTTCCAAGAAAAGCCAAGGTGGAACATAGACATAAAAAGGCTGAAAGAGCTCGGTTTGAGGAGTGGAGCTTGGCTCAAAAAGCTGAAGAAAAGGGGGAAAGTTGAATATAAGGGAAGAGAAATAAGAGTGGAAGACTTAGCAAATCTCAGGCCTGGTTTGAAAGTCGTTTACTCTGGCGATACCAAACCTTGCGACAATATTTTGGAAATTTCAAGAAACGCTGACTTACTCATTCATGATGGAACTTTTCTAGAAGAGGAAGAAGGAAAGGCTCATGCTGATGTAAAGCAGGCTGCAAAAATTGCAAAAGAAGCAAATGTCAAGCAGCTAATTTTGACTCACATAAGCAGGCGATACACTGATGCAAAGGAGTTGGAAGAAGAAGCAAAGAAGATCTTCCCGAACACGAGAGTTGCTTTTGATTTCATGCAAGTAAGGCTAAAGTAGGTACTCTAAGATTTTCCTAACTATAGGATATTTCGAACAGTAGGTGTCAGTTGCAATATGGAGCAAACCTGAAGCTGCCCCTTCCAAACCATCGCAAGCGATTCCAATAATTAAAGCAGAGATTGGGTCATGAAACAAGATCCTGTGTTTTTTACCGAAGATCTTCACAGGATAGTCTATGAATTTGTTAGTGTTTTCGCAAGATTTGTCCAACAAGATTTTCGAAATCTTTTTGTGAATATAGCTGGTTGGCATCACTCAACACCTCCCCAATTCTTTCAATCACATCTTGAAGTATCCCCTCTTTTGCTAACAGAGTTAAAAGGGCTCCTAACAAAAGAGAATTTATGTCTAGCTCATCTCTCTTTGGCTCAAACTGCTCCACATAGCTTGAAATTCTCTTGAGCATTTTTTCTTTGTCTTCAGCAGTTAGGAAAACATCTGAAGCAATTCTTGCTCTTAACTCTTCAACTTTTTTCAAGTAGCTGGATGAATTTTGCTTGATGATCTTGAGATGTTCTTCTCCTGCAATCTCAATCTCTCTCATTAACTCTTGGTATTCAATCAATCTTGAAAGATAGTCTTTCATTCATCCCAGCACCTTTCCAAGGAAAGAAAGCAATTGCTCGAATTGTTTGTATCTGCTTATCACTTCTTCCAGTTTTATTTCATCACTTTCTTGCTCTTTGTTGTTCAGCTTGCTGTAGGCTTGCCTGTAAGCTCTTAAGCCTTGAAGCAAACCATAAATCATTGAGATAACTTCATCCTCTTCAACCATTTTTATCCCTGTATTTTTTCAGCTCTTCTCTCAGCTCTTTCAAAGTTTGTGTTAGCTCGTCTATTGCTCTGTAAGTTTCAGGTCCGACTCCAAAGCTTCTGAGTTCTGCGGCAACATACTGTGCTGCTGTTCTTCCTATAAGTTGAGCATCGCTTTCTTTTTCAGCTCTTCTTCTTTCTTCAATTGGTTTCCTCAGATAGTAGCCAGCAAGACCAAAAGCCAAGGCAACAACTAAATCTTTAGTACCAACATCAATCTCACTCAATTTTACCATTCACTCACCTCCTAAAGTTTTCCAAATTTTTTTGTGAAAGACATAGCCACTAACCTCGCCGATCAGAGCAGCAGTAGAAGTGTAAACTGCATAATCTCTTAGCAATTCAGGAATCGGTGCTATAGACAAGCCGTTAACAAGATTCCAAATTTCCCTCCCAGCTATGTAGGCTAGAGAGCCACATTGAGCCACCATGTAGCCAATTCCTGTTCCGCTTGCAGTGCAGAGCAGCGAGGTCAGACCTTTCCAAAAACTCTTCTTCATGCTTTCACCCCAAAGAGCGATTTTTCCAATTTTTTCATCTCGCTCATGAGGAGAAGCTGGAGAAAAGCTTAGGATTTAGATTTTGAACTCAAGGGGTGAGTGAAATTTAAATGGAAGAGGAAATATTAATTGTGAATAAAAATTTTTTGAAAGTATTGGAAAAGTTATGTAAGTTGCTTGGAGAAAAAGTTGAATGGATGGTTGTAGGAAGTGCAAGTCTAGCTTTGCAAGGAGTAGAAATTGAACCAAAGGATATAGACATCTTAACAACGAAAGAAGGAGCTTATAAGATTTCTTCAATTTTGAAAGAATATGAAGTTAAACCAGTGAAGTTTAGCAAATCAAGAGTTTTTTCTTCTCATTTTGGGAAGTTTAGAGTTGAGGGAATTGATGTTGAAATAATGGGAGACTTGAAAGCTAAAGTTAAAGGAAGATGGCTTCCATTGACGTGGAGGCTAAAAAGACCAGTTTTTGTGAAAATTGGAAAATTAGGAATTCCTGTTTCAAGGTTAGAAGATCAGCTTAAAGTTTACTCTATGATCAACAGAAAGAAAAATCTGGAAAGAGTTGAGAAAATAAGGGAATTATATATAGGGAAATTATTTAAAAAAGTTTCCCTCCAAACTGAACTATAATTCGGATAGAGGTAAAGAAGAATGAAAAACGATTAGTCTTTTGATAAAGATTTAAATTAGCGAACATCAATTTAATTCAAATGGCGGGAGCAAGGAAAGGCATAAGCTCTAGCGGGGATTTCCAATAAAGGAAACCGCAATGGAGCAGCCTGGAGTTTTGACAGAATGCTCGCCGGGCTCATAACCCGGAGGTCCCTGGTTCAAATCCAGGCCCCGCTATTAGGTTTTTTAAAATTTAAAAAAAAATCATTCAAGAACAAGGCTTTTATTTTTAACGGCTGTTAAATTAATCATCAAGAAGTTTGGAGAAAAATATGAAAAAGAGAGACGAGATTTTAAAGTCTATCACGGCACAAGAAACAGAAGGTTAAACTCTTTTAAATTCAAGCTGAATTTAAGATTATGAAAATTTTTCTTTCAGGCAGAGCAGGTTCAGGCAAATCTACAGTTTTAAGCAAAACTGTTGAACTGCTTAAGAGTAAAGGATTGAAAGTTGGTGGAATAGTTACTCCAGAGATAAGGGAAGAAGGAAAGAGAGTTGGTTTTTATGTCAAGGATGTTTTTTCTCAAGCTATGGAAGTTTTTGCAAGTGTTGATTTCAAAATCGAACCAAAGCTTGGGAAGTATGGGATTGATGTAGAAGCTTTTGAAAAAATTGCTTTGCCTGCAATAGATTTTGCGATTGAAAATTGTGATGTTGTTGCTATAGATGAAATCGGGAAGATGGAATTCTTCAGCGAGAATTTCAAGAAGAAGATCTTTGCTTTAGTTCTTTTGGACAAGCCTTTGATTGCAGTGCTGCACAGAAATTTTGTTAAACAATTCAAGCAGTTTGGTGAAGTTTTAGAAGTAAATCAAGAAAATAGGGAAAAGCTTCCAGAAGAATTAACAAAATCTATTTCTTGAATTTTAACACAGCTTTCACAAGCTCTGAGCTTGGAATACCAAAAGCTCCCAACCTGAGCTCATAAACTTTTTTTGAAATTGAAATTTTTCCAAGCAAAATGACCATGGACTTGAAATCAGAAGATTTTTGCAAGCTTGTTAGCAACTTCTTGCTCCACTTTTTCTCACACAAGTAAAGGTTTAGTTGTTTCAGTTTATCTTTTTTGTCTATAACAACATCAAAATTATTCAGTTCGATCAAAAACTTTTTATTTTTTATATTATCTTCGATTCTTTTGTTTGAAATTTCTAGAATTTTAAGGGCTTTCACTATCCCATCTTTTTGTGCGACATTCACAACTTTACCAAAAGTTTCTGCAATTTCCATAATCTTTTTTTAGTCTAGAAAAAGAAATTTTTGCTCAATATTTAAGAAAGATATAAAATGGGTCCGCCCGGAATTGAACCGGAACCTGTGCGTTGTAAGCGCACCGTTTATTATCTACTCCTAACCGTTAGACTACGGACCCTTAAATTTTTTTCTTGAATTAAAAATAAAAATAGCTGCTGTTATAATTGTTAGCAAGAATTGAAGCAAGTTAACTTCTGGCAAACTTCTGAATTGGGCCTTCAAGGTTATGCAGGATTGTGATGAGGAGCTTGGGTTTATGGAGGAAATGACATTAATACAAGCATGTAAGTTAGAGCTTGCATCCAAGATCATCATCTTGACATAAACTTGCTTCACTTCAGTCCCAGTTCGGTTCCAAGTATGTGGGTCGAAAGCATCACCATGCAATTCAACCAAGAAAGATTTTGTTGCCGGGTTAATTCTTGCTAAAGCCTCACCTTCCATTATCCATGCTGTAAGGTTGTAAGTGTCTGTGAAAAGGCCTGAGTTTTTGATGTTCACGGGAAAGTTGAATTCTTCTCCAACCAAAGTAGAATAGTCAGAAAACCAGACAGAGAAGTTGATTGGAGTGAAACTTCTGTTTACGTACATTGAAGTGGAAAGAGGATATTCTGGATCGTAAATCTTGCACTTCATCTCATTTGGCTCGGTGAGAGAAAGATATTGTGGAAACAAAATTGAACAAACTCCCCTTTCTGGATAAAATTGAACTGAACAGTTTTGTACCACACTGAATTCATCTCCATTCAAAAAACAGTCCATTCCTACCTTCCTGTAAGAGAAGTCTGGATAATAGGCTTGGACATAGGCAGCTATATAGCTGGAATTTCCCGAGAGGTAGATACCTTCGCCCCTGAGGAAGATTGGTTGAATTTCAAATTCAGTCTCACCGGGTTGGAGAGGAGTTTGTGCAAGAGAAATGGAAGGAAGAATAAGAATTATGAATAAAAGATATGAGAAAAATTCGAGTTTCATAAATTATTTTTTGTTTTGCTGTCTTTTAAATCATTCTAAAAGCAAAGAAGCCTGTGAGGCGGGAAAAAATGGTTTTCACGATTAAAACAAAAGTGTACAGACCATCGCCAATTTTCAGTTCAGCTTCTGCTGCTCTCAGTGTGATGGGGTTGGAGAAAATTGTTGGAGTTGCTCTTAGCCTGTGAGTTCCTGTGAATAGACCAGGAGGTATAACACATTGGGCTTCTATGTACCCATAGCCTTTTTCAGTGATTATGGCAACTTCCTTCCCTTCATGTGTTTTACTGCATCTTTTGCCAGAGCAAGCCCAATCTGAGTTGGTTGTTCCAGTATAACCCATATCATTTCTCCACTTTTTATCATTTATCGGGCAATAGTACGGATCCCAATATTGGTCATCTATCCTTAGCTCGATTTTCACATCGTAGTTTGCTTTAGTGGTGTCGAATCTAGAGTCGTTGAAATAGACGATAACTTTGACTGTTTGACCAGGATAAGCTTGAGAAGGAATTATGTTCACTACAGTCCTGCATTCAGAGCAAGTATCTTGAGTTTCTCCAGGTTCACAAATGCTCGGATTCCCACATGTCGGTAAGGTGGTTGTGGTGGTAGTTCCAGTCACACAAACTAAACTTGTGTTGCAAGAATTGCTGCCCACAGAACAGCCATAATAATTGCCACCAGAAGCTGAACAATATCTGCTCGAAGTCACATCAACCCAAGCTCCATTTCTGCAGACCTTGCAACTAGAGCTTGCATATTCAGTTGAAGTTACACTATAAATACAAGAGCCAGAACTACAGTAGTAGTCTCTGTATTCTCTTTTACAATCTCCCGAACAGTAATATCCATTTCCAGGACAGTCTGTTCCATCCAGCTTGTTTGGATATTCACAATAAGAATTTATACACTTGCCTTCTTTACATGGATTAGTAGAAAGACAATCGTCATCTGAAGTACACGGTAGGATAACATAATCGGCAGAAGCTTCTGCTTGTTTGGAAGTATCAGCTGTGTTGGTTGCTTTTACTTTAAATGTATAAGTGCCGGCAGAAGCTGAAGACGAGGATGAAACATCAATTGTTGTAGTTGCGAAAGATCCTGGAGAAATTGTTAAGGAACTGAGTGAGCTACAGCTCAAAGGAGAAGAACATTGAGTCACAGTTAGGCTAAAGGTGCTTTGACCACAAACAGAATTATCATTGTTTGTCACATTTATGGTGTAAGTTAGAGTACTTCCTCTAGCTCCATTTTGAGAGCTCGGTTTTATGGTAATAGTTGGATTACTTCTTGTGCATATGCACTCTCCTTCTATCCAGCCCGATGTAGTGCAACAATATGTTTCACCAAAAGTTACTGAAGTTCCAGGAGTTTTATCACACCCACTTGCACAACAACTTACCCATTTAGTTTCAGTCGGTGTTCCGGCGAGTGAAATTTTTGGCAAAATAAGCAAAAAAAGGAAAATTGTAAAAATGAATTTTCTCATAATCTTAATTTGTTGTTTCTATAGGATATAAATTTATATCCCAAGAAAAAGAAAAGATTATTTAGAGTTGAATGGAAGCAAGAATTGTTTTTGTTGCAATAGTAGCTGTTGTGATTGTTCTTTCTCTCTTGCTCACTTTTATTTTTTCAAGGCCCGGCGAAACTACTCCTTTACAAGAAGAGATAGAAGAAAAAGCGAAGAGCTTCGATCCTTCTAAAGTGAAAGATTGTGAGGATTTGATGCTTGGTCATAATCTTCAATATGTTTTATGTACAGAAAAGAATGGAAAAATTGCTTTGAAAGACAGCATTCAATTTAAAGCAGGAGAATATTTGGGGTTGCATGTGAACATGCAGAAATTAGATTTTCCATCAGATTCTTATTACAGTTGTGTATTTTCCGATTTCCCACTCTATGAAACTTCTTATCCCTATGTAGAATCGCAACCAGGGATTTATTTTCCGAGTTTTGTTTGCTCATCTTTGCTTTATAAAAAAGATTACCACCATTGGGCTTTAAGCGGTTTTGTCTTGAACCAGAAAGGTGAATTTACAATATTGAGGGTTTATGTCTTCAACGGCAGTCTACCATCTGATTTTGATTTTAAAAATAATTTGGAAGAGGGAGAAATTGTGTTTGAGCTGAAGGGAGAGGTAATATGAGAAACAGGAAAATTTTATTGTTTATTTTCGGGATTTTAACTTACTTGTTTTTATCTATACAATCAGCTGTTTCAGCTGTGGTAGAGGGAGGCGGGGGAGGTGGAGGCACAACAACCACCACCTCTACAACCACAACCACCACAACCCTACCTTCTTGTCCTTCTAACTGTGTAAGCAGCATTACTCAAACATGTAAATGCGGTACTCAACCATGTAGCCCTCCTAGTGGCGGCGGCACCTCTCTCTATTGTTGTCAAACTACCAACGCTTGCTATCCTTCACAGTCTACTTGTCAACAACAGTGTGGAATTTGCACAGGCTCGATTTCCTTGAGCTTAAACCCAACAACAGCCGAAAAATCACAAACAATCACAGTCTCTTTTTCGGGTTTGAACTACTGTTCTGGAAAAACAATTTACATAAAAAGTGAAAGCTGTAATGGAGCAACAGCTTGCAGCATATCTTTTGACAGCTCAACTTCTTGCACTTTCACCGCTCCTTCAACCACTGGAACCTACATTTACTATGCGTGCATAGATAAAAATGGTGATAATGATTATTCTGATTCTGGTGAAAGTGCCTCACAGACTTTGAGTGTAGTAGAATATCCGACTTGTGAAAGCGTATGTAGGCAAAAATATGGGAGAACTTACGGAAGCTGCATACTAGACAGTACTGCAAACAAGCTGGGAAGTGAGTGCAACAAGCTTAAGGCCTCAGAATTTAACTGCAATGTAGCTTTGAAAAATTGTTGGTGTTATGACTGCATGAGATATTGTGAGAGTGGTGAAGTTACTCTCAATTCTGCCAGGATGGCGAACGACCCCAACGATAACACAAGAGGTTTAATGTATGCGACCATGACCTTGAGCATTTCTGAAAGTTGCAAGGCTGATGTGAGCTTTTCTGTCAAGAAAAATGTTGACGGTCCTGATCCTCAAGTTGGGTATGGTGTCACGACAGTTACACTGAATAGCGGAAAAAATGAATATTATGTGGGGACTTTTCAAGCTTCTGAGTGCGGTGATTATCATTTCGATGCTTCTGCCTTGGATCAAAGCGTGAATTCTCAGGACACAAATGGCGACATTCCACTAGCTTGTACACCTTCGAGCAGCTGTGGGATGGATTGTCCTGATTGTCAGGTGAGAGGTTTGTTTAACATAGGATGCTGGGATGATAATTCGTGCAGCTGTGTGTCTTGCCAGGCCGGAAATTGGATTGATCCAACGAAGTGTATGTGTTGGGGAGGAAGCTGTAAGAGCAAGTGCGACGAGCTATGCACGATTAGGGGATATGCTTTTGAAGGGTGCAAACTTGGGTCGGAGGTCGGGCTGATAAAAGTCAGCAACCAGGATTCGAGTTGTGATACTCAAGACTATTGGTTTGGTGGTATTTTACAAGCTGACTACGAGTGCTACTGCAAGTGCAACAATGCTTGTGGTCCAAACATAAGATGCGGTTACAACCTTTGCGGAGCTGGTGAGAGATGTGTTTTCAACACTTCCATGAACAATTGCTGGTGTAAGCCTGATCCTACTTGTTTATCTAACCCTTGCTCTGGAAAAGCAGACGGAACAGCTTGCTCTGTCAACAATCAAAATGGGATTTGCTGCAATCAAGAGTGTAGGATTTGCAATTCAACATATTGTGGAAGCTCGCTGAGCTGCGGGAGCACTTACTACTGTGTTTATGAGAACAACCAATGGAAATGGAAGACAAGCAAGCCGAGCAATTTCTGCTGCTCTGATGAAAATTGCAAAGATGCTCAAGGAAACTGGAGGTATGATCCTGTTAATCATACTAAAATAGTTTGTGATTGTCCTTCTGGAAGCTGTAGTTATCCATCAGGCGAGGGAAAGAAGGATGATTATACTTGTAAACCTTTACCTAAGTGTGATGTTAATGAGCAATGTGCTCCTGGTTGGTGCTGCACCGCAGATCCCGCTCTTGGAGCAGATAAAGAAGCTCCAGGTAGCTGCAGTTATAATTCAACTAATCCGATTTACAAAAGCAAAT
>JAWBNW010000006.1:0-28253 GCA_039000685.1 Candidatus Aenigmatarchaeota archaeon | reverse complement strand
CCAATATCTATTTGTTTTTATTCCTTTCTCATTTACAATCATGTAATGTGCAGGCAGCAATCTTTTAATACCTTCAAAAAAAGTTTCTTCTTCATCATCATTAAAACCGTAAACTAAAAACTTATAAATTGATTTTTCATTTGGTATTATTTGAATAGATTTATCTTGCAGAATTGCTTTTATTTCAGAAGCAAAAATGAATTTTTTCCCACCCAAATAGTAATAAAGCGGTTTTATACCAAATCTATCTCTAGCTAAAAATAATATCCTTTTTCTCTTATCCCAAATAGCAAAGGCAAACATTCCATTTAATTTTTCTAAGCACTTTACACCCCATTCTTCATAAGCATGAACAATTGTTTCTGTATCACTTTTTGTGTAGAAATTGTGACCAAGTTTTATCAATTCTTCTCTTAACTCAAGGAAGTTGTAAATTTCCCCATTAAATACTATCCATATGTCTTTTTTTTCATTGTGGATTGGTTGTTTACCAAGTTTTATATCTATGATGGAAAGCCTTCTATTACCAAAAGCTATTTTTTTATCAAAGAACATTCCCCAATCATCGGGACCGCGATGCTTTAAAGTTTTAAGCATTTTTTTAAGTAAGAGTTTATTATTAATTCCAAAATAACCTGCTATGCCACACATAAAAATTAACCCCCCAACTTTTTTTCTAAGACATCAACTATTCTTTTGCTTGCTTTTCCGTCACCTAGAGGATTTTTGGCTTTTTTAACCATTCTATAAAATTTTCCATGTTTCTTCACATCTTCTAAATAATATAAAATTTTTTCTGGGTTAAATCCCGTTAAAACAGTAGCACCAGTCTCAACTGTTTCTACCCACTCTGTTAAATTTCTCATCAATATACAAGGGATTTTAAGTATACATGCTTCTTCTTGTAATCCACCACTATCTGTTAGTACCGCTTCAGAATTTTTCACTATATTTAACCATTCCATATATGTTATAGAATCTGATAGATAAATATGATCCATCGTTTCTAAACGGCTTAATAGATTAAATCTTTCTAGTTTTCTTTTTGTATTCAGATTAAGAGGAAAAACAACATTAAAAGGACATTTCTCTATTGTTTCCACAAGCATTTTCATTTTCTTTTTGCTATTTATATTTTCGAATCTATGAAGACTGACAGCAACATAATTTTTGTATTTAACTTTGAATTTGAATTTTCTGAGAACATATTCAACTATTTCTACCATAGGATCTCCAACATAGTGTATTTCTCCATGGGTTTTTTCTCTTTTCAAGTTTTTAACTGCAGTTGGGGTTGGACAAAAATGGATGTCTGTAAATCTGTCAGCAATAACTCTGTTAATTTCTTCTGGGATAGGTTCGAGTAGGTTATGGGAACGCATTCCAGATTCTCTGTGCGCCAATAAAATCCCACTTAATGATAATCTTGCAGTTAATGCAGTTAAAGGTACGAAAACAGTATCGCCTTGATAAATAACAATTTTTGGTTTTTCTTTCTTGAAAATTTGTAATAATTTAGGAAACTTAGTAAATACCCAATAAGAAAAAATCTGAATTGATCCAACCACACCTTTTCTTGACCATATTTCCCTCAGCGATTCACCCATATTTATATTCGGCTCGGGTAAATCGAGTTTTTTCATCCAATCTATCATTACTTGTTGTCCATGTTGTCCAGTGTTTAAAATTTTAAATGGCAATCCTCTTTTTTGACATTCCCTGATTATAGTGGAAAATTTTATTGCTTCAGATCTTGTGCCTATTATGAAAATTATCATTTTCTATCACTAATACTAATAAATATAATTTCCAAAACTTCAAGAATAAGTATGCAAAAAATTATGGTTTTTTTGCTTCCCGGGAAATTACCACTATATACAGAAATGTTTAAATTCCCACCAAAAGGCATAGAATACTTAGGAGAACCTTCTCCTGGGGCAAAAACTTATTATTCAAAAATCAATGAAATAAGGAGGAAAATTGTTTGGATTATCACCCAAAGCTTGAATCTACCTAGGATTAACTATATTATGACAAACGCCGATGTTATTCATTCAAACAGGGGAATCTGTATTTTAAACAAGAAACCTTGGGTTATTGATGTGGATTATTCATCCTCTTTTTTAAGTTTTTCTCCAAAATGGAAGGAAGAAAAGTATAGAAAAATTCCAGAAAAATTCCTTTCTTCAAAATACTGCAGGAAGATAATGCCTTGGTCTCAAGCTGCTTTCAAATCCATGATGAACTCTTTTCCAAAAAATGAAATAATAAAAGAAAAAATGGAAGTTTTATATCCAGCAACTTTTCTATATAAAGGAAAAAAGAAAACTGACAAAAATTTTGTTGCTTTACTCTATGTTTCAAGTTTATTTAAAGAAAAGGGGGGAATGGAAGTTTTAAAAGCTTTTGAAATTTTAAGAAGAAAATTTGATGTTAAGCTAATCTTTAGGTGTGATGTACCAGATGAAATAAAGGAAAAATTCAAATTTCCCGAGATAGAGTTCTACCAATATAAAAAAGAAATTCTGCCAAGAGAAAAATTGTTATCTCAATTCTTTGCAAGAACTGATATTTTTGTCTATCCTACCTACTATGATATTTTTGGTTTGTGTTTGTTAGATGCTTTGGCCGTAGGTTTGCCAATAGTTGCTACAGATATTTTTGCGGTACCGGAAATTGTTGAAGATAATAAAAACGGTTTTTTAATTCACTCCCCTATTAAATGGCATGATGAGAGATATTTTTATAACCCACAAGGTGATTCAAAGAGAAATAAAGAATTAATAGTAAAACAATTGGTAAAAAAACTTTCTTTGTTAATAGAAGACTCTTCCTTAAGAAAAAAAATGGGAAAATACAGTAGAAGACTTGTAGAAAAAGGAAAATTTTCAATTAAAGAAAGAAATGAAAAATTGAGAATAATTTATGAAGATAGCATAAGAAGGTAAAGAATAATTGCATATAATAAGGCGCTGGTTCATAAAAATTCACATCCTAACTAATTGTTTGTATAACAATTTGATGGCCTCTAATGGCATTTTCCATAAATTCTCTTTTATATTAAGAATGCTTTGACATTGAGTCCAACAGTTGGGGCATTTCCTCTTTTGGATTATTCTTATTATTTTAAATCTTTTATTAGACGATAAGATATTTTGTAAACTTTCGGTTTTTAAATTTCCAATAGCATTTCCAATAAAAATACATGGAAACACATTGCCATAAGGGTCTATGAAAATACTTTTCTGTAAAGCATAACATGGTAAGATCATTTTTTTATTATTTTTGAGGTAATCTATCATTTTGCCATAAAAAAACCAATTCAATAGATCCCTGTTTTTTAAGTATATTTTACTCAGAGAGTTGAAATTATTAATAAGTATATCTTTATTAATTTTCACCTCTTTGTTATGATAGTAAATAGCGCTATAACTTTCCAAACACATTACTCCACCACCCATTTTATTTAAAAATTTAAATATTTGCCAGAATTCTTCATAGTTATAATTAGAAATTGTTGATGAAATGCCTACATCAATTCCCATTAACTTTAATTGATTATATAAATCTACAACTTCATCGAATTTATCAACTCCTCTAACTTTTTTATAACTTTCTTTATCATACCCGTCTATTGATATCATGTAATGAATTTTTTTTAATCTAGTAGCGAAATCAAGTATTTTATCTTTCAAAATACCATTAGTGATAATAGTTATTTTGGCAGAATGAAACTTTTTATGGAAAAAATGTAAAATTTTCTTCAAATCATCTCTTAAAAATGGTTCACCCCCAGTAATCGTGATACTTCTAAGGTTTGCATCTAAATCTTTAAAAGCAAATTTAATTTCTTTTAGAGTTAGTTCTTGATTAATTTTACTTTTTTCATTTCTATAAATTTCCCATATGTTACACATTTTACACCGAGAATTACATTTATAGGTTACAGCAAAATTAATTTCAGAAATCTTTAAAAAATTTCTGTCTAATAAGAATCTACATATATACTTACTGTAATTTTTGATTTCATTTTTCATAAAATTACTATTATCTTATATATTTATTTGCAGTTAATATCAATTGATGAAAAATAAAAAAATACTTCTGGTATCACCCTTTCCTTTTTTCAAAAGAGAATTCGGAGCGGCCGTAAGAGTATATGGATTATTCAAGATGCTTTCTAGAAAGTTTAATGTATTTTCTATAGAGTTGAGTGATATTAATTCTAAGAAACATAATCGTTATTTAGTCCAATTTAATAGAAAATTCTTTATATTAGATGGGTTGAAAACGGCTAAAAAAATTAGAGAAATATGTGTTAAAAACAAAATAAACCTTGTTATTTTTTCTACTACATCACTATATTCATCATACCTTCTATTACTTTCTCGTATTTTTCTACCAAAATTATTGATAATAGTAGATGCACACAACACGGAGTATATTGTTCAAAAATTTAAAAGAGGTGAAATAGCGTCTTTTCTCATACTTTTTTTTGAAAAAATAGCTTTTAATCTTGCAGATAAAATCTTTTCTGTTTCAGAAAAAGATAAAAAAATAATTAATAAGTTGACTAAAAACAAAGTAGTAGTTATACCAAATAGTATAGACACAACACCTTTTGATGCTAGAAAAGCATACTTTTTAAAGAAATTTAAGCCTTTATTAGTTTTTCATGGACTAATTAGTTATAAACCAAATTCAGAAGCATTGAATTTTATTTTATCAATGCTCCCAAGTTTAAGAAAAACATTTTCCAATCTTAATTTAATTGTTTTCGGTCCGGGTTCTGAAGGTTTGAGTGGAGAAGGTGTTATATCATTGGGCAAACTACAATTTAAGAAAATACCTAGCGTTATTAGACAATGTGATATTGCCGTTCTCCCAATTTTCCATGGATCAGGATCTAGGTTAAAAGTATTAGAATATATGGCGGCAAAAGTCCCAATAGTAGCAACTCCAAAAGCAGTTGAAGGTCTAGATTTAGTTCCTTACAAACATTACATACCCGCTACCACAAAAGGAGAATTTTTATATTTTATAACCAAGATACTTAAAGGACAAATTAAAACCGAAGAGATGATTAAAAACAACTTTTTTCTTGTGAAGAAGTATGATTGGAGATCAATTTCCAAAAATTTAATAAAAGAAATAGAAGAAATTATTTGAAAGGCTGGGAAAAATGGTGAATAACAAAGGGAAACTAATTTCAAACACAATTTATCTGTTTTTAGAATGGTTTGTAGTAAATCTTTTAAGTTTTCTTTATTGGCTAACAACGGGAAAAACTTTATTACCAGAAGAATACGGAATAGTTTCCACTACAACAAATTTAGCTATGGTATTATCAGGAATCAGTTTATTAGGATTAAATTTATCTGTTATGAAACTTTTACCAGAATATTTGAGTAGAAAAGAAAACAAAAAAGTAGTTTCTCTTATGAGAATTTCTCTTCAAATAATAATTTTAACAAATTTAGCTATAGCATTGATTCTTATTTTATTTTCAGTTCAAATAGCATCCTCACTTAAAGTTCCTATCACAGTTGTTTGGATTTCAATAGCAATCTTGTTTGCAGTCTCTTTTTCTAATCAATTTGGTTCAATCATTTATGGTTTTCAAAATATGAGACAAAATTTTATTAGCAATTTTTTTGGTCAATTAACTAAAGTTTTTATTTCGATGCTTTTAATTTTTTTGGGGCTTGGGTATTTGGGTCCTTTGCTAGGCTTTTTGCTAGGCTTTTTGCTTATTGCTTTTATGAGGTTTAAATTTTCCTATTATTATTTTTCCTCTTCGACAGAAAAAATAAACATAAAAAAAATAATGAAAAATTACGCGCTTCCGGCTTTTGTATCTTTTCTGGCATGGACATTATTCTTAAATGGTCAATACGTATTGTTAACAATTTTAAAAAACCCAGAAGCTACTGGAATTTTTACTATTGCAATGGTCTTAACTTCTATAGTAGCAACCCTCCCCTCAATTTTAAATTCTGCCCTATTTCCAGTTATATCTTCTCTTTCAATAGATAGAAATTCTGAAAAAAATCAAAGTTATCTAATTCAATTAGTTTTTAGGTATAGTCTGTTTTTAACTTTGCCAATAGCAGCATTTCTCACAATTTTCTCCAAACCCGTGATTTTAATTTTCTCTAGACCAGAATATTTAAAATCCTCTGAACTTTTTCCAATTTTAGTTACAGGATCTTTAATTTATGGATTAGGAAACATTTTTCTTTCAAGTTTATATGCCATAGGAAAAACCAAAACTAATATGAATATAGTAATATTAACAACTCTTCTTTTTCTTTGTTTAGCGATACCACTAGCATCTTTTTTAGCAGAGTTTGGTATGGCATTAGCTTATACTTTAACTGTAATTCTTTTAACACTCCTCAGCTTCTTTTATCTTAGAAAAAACTTAAAAATCAAGTTTCCGCTTAAAAACATGATTAAATGTCTTGTAGCAGTTTTTGTTTCCATCTTATTTTTATACATAACAACAGGATTTACTGCTAGTCTCATTACCGGAATACCTTTAGCTATAATTGCAGGGTTAATTTACCTAGAAATTTTAATCTTACTGAGATTTTATGTTAAAGAAGATGTTAAAATTTTAGAATTTTTTGCCTCAAAATCACCTGTTTTTAAAAAAGAAATTTCTTTTTTGGCCAAGTTTCTTTCTAAACATACTTGATTATATTTCAAAATTATCAAAGGAAAAACTCGAATAGTTTAAGAAAGAGTAAAAGATAATTTAAAAACTTCAAACAATTCCTAAGAATGGTATTAATGCAAAGATACCGGCTATTAAAATCATTGTTATAGTGACCTGTTTTTCTGTTGGGTGAAACTGCAGAAGAATATGTGTGATTGAATAAATTTTCTTTCCATAAGGAGGATTAAGTCTACCATCTTTTCTTAATTTTCCTAAACAACTTGCCTTAAACTTTGATCTGGCTTTCAAGAAAAACTCTATGATGAAAGGTGTAAGAACAATAACACCTGCCTTTTCCATATTCCCAACAATCACACCTGCAGCGACAGTTGAACCTAAAAGATAAGTTAAACTATCACCTGGCAAAATTTTTGCAGGATATTTGTTGTAAGATAGAAAAGCTAAAAGTGCTCCAAATGAAGAAAGAAATATAACTCCAGCAGGATTGTTTTGTAATAGGGCATATAAGCCAAGAGATAGCATATAAACACAACCCATTCCAGCCTCAATACCATTAAATCCACCCAAAAGATTTACAACATTGCTTGCACCAACCACACCCAAAGGCACAAGAACAAAAGGATAAATTAAACCAAAATTGATATTGCCAAAAAAAGGTATAGACATTGTAGTATCACCACTAGCAATTACAATTAGGGGAATAGCTGCCGGCAAAGTCAAAATCCATTTGCTTTGAGGAAGACCAACCCTTATATCCATGCCTTCTTTAGTCTTCATAATCTTAGATCTTATGTTTATATCGTCAAACAAGCCGATCCAAGATACTATTAAAATCGAAGATATGACAGCAAACAAATTTAAAGCTTCAATTTTGTTCCCATAAACAAAAGTTTGAATTGTTATATAGGTAAAAATCCCAGCAATTAGGCCAATGGCAACACAAATTCCTCCCGAGCTTGGAAGTTTTGGTTTATTCTTTTTATGTAAATCTAAACCAACTACACCAGCAGCGGTTAAAAATTTAATTAATTTTGGAGTGACAATAAGAACTGTGAAAAATGAAATTAATATTGAAATTAAAATCGAGTACATTTTTCACCACTTTATTTCATAAATTATATTTCCATCACATTGATATCCAGCTTGCCAATATTGTTTGCATTGCTCAAGAGAAACCCCATTCTCGTAAACTTTAACAAAATGCTCTGGATGAGCTTCAAGGAATTCTACAAATTCTAAATCATAATTTTCCCCATAATGTTTGTTTGCTGGGTCAATGCTGAACTTTTGTATGAATAAATGAGTTATACCATTCACCTTAGCTACTTGTAAAGTTTTGTTCAACTCTTTACTTAAAGCTATATCAGGTATTGTTCCAGTACCAACAGCGTTTCTTTGACAATTGTAAATAGCACGATGAGCCCATACTGTATATAGACTTACATTCTCTGGAAGATTTGTCTTTACCCAGTCACAAGCTTCAAAGAAAGTCGGTGAAAACTGTTTAACCCGAGCCATTGTAGCAAGCTTGCCGGAAGCATTCATATAGCTCAATAGGAAGACAAAAAGAAAAACAATGAGACCAAGATATTTTTGGTTTTTCTCCAAAAGCTCGTAAGCTTTAGAATACCACACACCAGCAAGCAAACTAAATAGGGGAACCCAACCCAAAGTATATCTTGCAGTATCTTCTGCTCTCCCAACAACAACTGGGAAAAGTAAGAAGAATAAAAACAAGAATAAAAACATCTGAATGCTGAAGTTGTCTTTTTCCCCCAACAATATTAAAAATCCCCCTATTATACCAAGAACAACAAGCCAAAGAGAGCCGTAAGCAAAGTCTAAATAACTTATTATCCCAATTTGATAAACACTTGCCTCTGCTCCAGTTTGTTCTACCCTCCCAGCAAACTCATACTGATTTTTGAATTCATTTATGGCACAACCAGAAATATCAAACATTCCTATGTATGGAATTCTATTGCAAACAGGTGTGTGAAAATAATAATAATTTCTTATGAAGAAACCTAATGGCACAAGCAACAAAATTGCGACAATTGGTAAATATTTCTTTATAGTCTCTAAAGGTTTCTTAAATTTAATCAGTTCATATAAAGCAACAATACCGTAAAAAACATAGAAAGCAACTCCAGGTATTTTTGTCAAGAACGCCAAAGCTGCAAAAACAGCAGAAAGCCAGAAATATTTTTTATTGTTTTCTTTTTCTGCTGTTAGGAAAAGCAATAACGCTAAAGCTGTGAAGAAAGTGAAAAGAACATCAGTATAGAAAAGAACAGAGTAAGTTACAAAAGAAGGGATAGTAATTGCTATTATGGCTGAAATCAAACCAACTTTTTCATCAAAAAGTCTTTTGACAAGAAGATAGATTGCTATTCCAGTAACCATAGCAATGAAAGGTGTTAAAAACTTTACTAAGAATTCATTGAAACCGAAAACAAGAAAAAATCCAGCTTCAAGCAAATTCCAATATGGTGGGCGCGTGTTGCTGGTCTTGATCAGGTTAGTGCCTTCAAAGGGCATCCAAGTGAAGTATTCTTTTTCCCCCCAAATTTTTTGAGCAAAATAAGTGTGAAAACCTTCATCGCCAAAAACAATCGGCGAGTTAAGACTAACTTGAAGATTAAGAGCAAATATAAGTAAAGAAAATCCGAGTAGCACAAAAAGCTCTAAATGTTTTATTTCTATGGTTATTTCCTTTTCCATGGTACCCCAATAATAATATAAAACCATTTTTAATAGTTAAGATTAATGAGCAAACTATTAATAAAAAATGCTTTTGGTTTAATTAAAGTCTGTAAAAATAAGAAAAGTCAAAGTGACGAGCCATGAGGATAAATTTCCTGATATGGTATTTGAACTACACCGGTGGAAACAGGATACTAGTAGAAATAGCCAATAGACTTGTGGAAAGAGGACATGATGTAACAATTATCACGTCAGGCATGGATGAAAAATGGTTCCCCATAAAGGCTGAACTAAAATTTATTCCAACCCTGGGAAAACATCCTTCAACCACCAGTTTAATTGCAACAGCCTTCTCTTTTCTTTTGAAATCTTTACCGAGAGCTGATATAGATGTTGCCACCTGGTGCTTTACTGCTTACCCTGTGATGAAGAACGGAAAAGGTATACCTGTTTATTATTGCCAACATTATGAGACTCTATTTTTTGAAAATTCTATAATTAAACTGTTAGCGAAAAAGACTTATGATATGAACTTTAATTTCATAGCCAATTCTTCTTGGCTCAGGAACATGCTTTTTGTCAATCACAGTAAAAACTCTGAACTAGTGCTAGGTGGAATAGATTTAAAGACATTCAGACCACAAAAAATGGAAAAAAATAGAAAAATTAAAAAAGTAGTGAGTTTATGTAAACCCAAAATCAAATGGAAAGGGTTTTGGGATTTGATTGAGGCTTGGAAGATCGTGACATCACAAAGAAAAGACGTCGAATTAGTTCTCTATGGAACAAAAAAAGAAAAGTTGAATCTCCCGTTCAGATATAAATTTATTCATTTTCCTTCGGACGAGGAATTAGTCAACCTTTATAATACCGCAACTGCAGTGGTTTGTCCATCTTGGTATGAGAGTTTTCCACTACCACCTTTAGAAGCTATGGCGTGTGGAACACCTGTGATAACAACCAGGTATGGAACAGAAGATTATGCCTTTGATGGTAAAAATTCCTTAGTTGTCCAACCAAGGAGACCTAAAGAAATGGCCGAAGCAATTTTAAGATTGGTTGATGACGAAAAACTTCAAAAGAAAATTTCAAAAAACGGAATTAAGACAGCACGACAGTTTACATGGGAAAGAGCGGTTAATAGAGTTGAGGAAGTATTTAAAAATTTCTTAGAAAAGTAATTATAGGGTAATTGAAATGAGAGTTTTGTTTTTAATTCCACCTGCTGATGGGAGAGCACCGGATAGAAATTTCGGTTGCAATTATGGCATAGAATTTCAAGAACCCTCACACATCTTATATCCAGCTGCAATGCTTGAAAAATATGGGCATGAGGCTGAGTTTGTTGATTGTCCTGTTGAGAAGAAAGATAGCAATTGGGTAGAAGAATATGTGAAAAAATTTGATGCAATCGTCTTTTTCACAGTGTTCTTGTCAGAAGAGATTGACAAAAAATGGGCAAAAAAAATAAGAAAGATAAACAAAAATGCTTATATAATTTTTTTAGGACCAGAACCTACAAGAAAACCACATGATTTCATTTTTGACGATAGAGTTTTTGTTGTTCGGGGTGAACCAGAATTAACAATAGTCGATCTTTTTAAATACTTGGAAAAAACTCTTAGTCTAAACAATGTTTTGGGGTTGAGTTTCGGCAAGCTATTAAGAAATAAATTAAGAATCATTGACAATCCACCCAGAGGAATAATTGAAAACCTGGATGAAATTCCATTTCCGGCTAGACATTTAATCAAAAACCCAATGCTGTATTTCAATCCCAAGCTCAAAGGAAGGCCTGTAGCTACTATGCTTACAAGCAGGCAGTGTTGGGCCCAATGCATTTATTGCATACCCTCAGCATATACTTTTTCGAGAGAGATAGAAGGGAGAAGGGCGACTGGCAAAATAAAAAATGGTAAAATCTTGAATTTTTCAAAGACAAAAAAGCCTCCTGTAAGGTTCAGGTCTGCAGAAAATGTTTTCAAAGAATTCAAGATGTTGAAAGAATTGGGATATAAGGCAGTTGCAATAATGGATGATGATTTTCTTGCTTTGACAAAACTACCTGAATATAAAAAAAGAATACTCAAGATTTGTGAACTCATCAGGCCTTTGAAAATGGAGTGGGGCTGTCTTGCTAGAGCAGACGAATGTCAAGATAAAGAAATACTTGAGGCTATGAAAGAGGCAGGTTGCAAGTACATAGACTTAGGAATAGAGAGTTTCGAGCAGGATGATTTGAATTTTGTAAGAAAGGGAATGAGTGTTGGCGATCAAATGAATGCAATTTTATTAATCAAAAGAATTGGCATTGAACCAAAAATAAATGTTTTGATTGGCGTGAGCCCATTCCAAACAAAAGAAAACATAAAATGGACAGTTGAGATTCTAAAGATGCTGAACATAAAATATGCATCTTTCAGCATAGTCACACCACATCCAGCAACACAATATTATGAAGTTGTTAAGAAAAATAAGTGGTTCGCAACCAAAAGTGG
The DNA here is from genome assembly GCA_039000685.1 of Candidatus Aenigmatarchaeota archaeon. GTDB lineage: Archaea > Aenigmatarchaeota > Aenigmatarchaeia > CG10238-14 > SCSR01 > JAVZGQ01. Next base: position 16,367 of record JAWBNW010000006.1, on the reverse strand, counting down.
TGACTGGATTGGCACAGACCCCTACAGAGAAGGGATTGTTGATTTACCAAATCTTACTCAAAAAGATATGAAAGAACTTGTGAGATGGTGTTACACTTCGTTCTATCTAAGACCCTCTTATATTTTAAAGAGATTATTTGAGGTCAAAAGTATAGGTGAACTGATAGAGCTCTTTAAAGTCATGTGGAATTTGGTTTTCAGAAAAACTTAGCTCTTTTATATTTTTAGAACAATACTAAAATTGTGAGGCCACCCAAACACTTACCAACCATTACCGTTTTACTCACAGTAAAGAACAATTCGTCCACAATAGAAGCTTGCATAAATTCTTTAGTAAGACAAACATATCAAAAAGAAAAATATGTTATTTTTATTGTTGACGCCTTTTCTAATGATGGCACATGGGAAAAGTTGTTGAGATTTAAGAAAAAAACCAAAAAACCTAAGATAATTTTAACTAGAAAAAAAGGCAACCCGCCTACTGCTTATAACTATGCTATTAGAAACACACACACGGATTTTGTTGCCTTTATAGATGGAGATTGTGTTGCTGATAAAAATTGGTTGCTTGAACTAGTAAGACCACTTCTTAAAAAGGAAAATCAACAAATTCCTGGAACTGCAGGGATTGTTTTGAATCCGTCAAAATCTGAAAATAAATTACAAGAAATAATAGGAAACGAACTTGAAGAAAGATATAAACACTTCCCAAAAAAACTTTTAAGAGCTGCAACCATGAACCTTTTGATTAAAACGAAATTGGTGAAAGAAATAAAGTTTGATACCAATTTGAATGTGGCATATGATACAGATTTTGGGTATAGGTTAACCAAGAAATATGAAAAAATTCTATATCAAAAAAATGCTAAAATCTTCCATTATCACAGATCTTCGTGGGAAAGATTTTTCAAACAACAATTTAAATATGCAACAGCTCTTCCATACCTCTACACAAAACATATAAATAAAATAAGGGGGGATCATGTAAGTACACCAATTATGATGATTCAGATAGTTTTGGCTTACTTCATTTCAATTTTCTCATTGCTCTCTGTTCTATCGTGTTTTTTCTTATGGCTTGCCTTGTTTTCTATTTTCATTTTATTTAACATTTGGATAATCAACATTTCTAGATTACCGAAAAAAGAGCCCAAAGATGTGTTTTACTATTTAGGGGTTTTTAGTTTAAGACTTCTTGCATGGTTTTTTGGAATATTTATAGGAACTTTAAACTTAATAAAAAAGAGGTTAAGATAAGTTAACATATTAAAAATAAAACACCAAATGGTTTTTATGATTAAAATAAATCTACCAAACATTTTAACAATTTCAGCCCTACTCATAATTATTTATCTGGCAGTTTGGACCAGATCTTCAACTTTAAACTCACCCACAGTTTTAGACTATGATCCTTGGTGGTTTTACAGGTATGCTAAAATGATTTTGGACAATAATTTTAAGCTACCAAGTTGGGATATACAAAGTTTCTCTTTTCCAGGTAGACCAATTAGACCTTTCCAAGGCTGGGCTTATACAATAGTTTTTTTCCATGAATTCTTAAACATTTTTTCTTCAATCGATTTCATGAAAACAGCAATTCTTTCCCCTTTACTGATGGTAGCATTAATACCGATTCCAGCTTTCTTACTTGGCAGACTATTGAGCAATAATTTGGGCGGAATAGTTACGGCTCTTTTTGCAGTTTTAACACCTTCTTTCATTGGCGTAAGTATGGCGGGCTACTGTGATTCTGATGCCCCGGTTGTTTTTTATTTCTTCCTTTCAGTTTTCGCTACATTGCTTGCTCTTAAGAAACCGAAATCTATTTACATAGCATTTGCCATTCTCACAAATTTACTTTTCATTTGGAATTGGGGCGGCGGCTGGATAACCCTTATTTTATTCACAGTTTTCACTTTCATTTTACCATTTTTCCATCTTTTTGAAGAATTTATACACAATTTTTCCTTCAAACCCAACATCAAAAAAATAATTGATGAAATTTCTACAATAGGTTGGCCAATATTTATCATTTCATTGCTAACAAATACCATATCATTTTTCATTTTTAATTCTACCCAATTCACCTCTTTCTTTGGTGGTCTTGCCTTTACTGGTCTTAGTCTGATTGTAAGATTACTTGTTTTATCAGTTCTCTTAGCATGGAATGGGGTTTTTGCTTACTACTTTTTCAATTCTATAAAGAAACAGACAACTGCTTCTAGAAGATTTTACTTTTCCCTTTCTTTTTTTGGTTCATTACTATTCTTCTACTTTATCTTCCATGCTTTTATGATAGTTCCTGAAAAACCTCTTATTGTAAATGTCTCTGTTGCAGAACTTCAAGTAATAAAAATCGGTCTGGAAGGATTTCTATCAGTTGCCAGCAGAGTCGGACTTCTACCAACTATTCTTTCTTTTGGTATCTTCATTTTAGCTTTTTACAAAATATGGAAGAAAGAGAAAATTTCAACAGAAGAAGTTTTCTTTTTCTTCTGGCTCTTGAGCATGTTTTTACTGATTTCACGAGGAGTAAGATTTAGCTTACAATTCTCAATTGCTGCAGCGGTTGCTGGAGGGTACATGATAGCAAACTATAAGAAGTATCCCACAATCGTCCTTTTAGTGATATTATTGGGCCTTGTTTTCTTACAACAGCTTCTTCTTAAGACCTTTTTAGATACAGTGGCATTGCTTTTTATTTCTTTAATTTCTTTTATAGCAATCTATAAAAAAAATCAAGAGTTTATACAGGTTTTAACTTTAGGTCTTTTTGCCTTTCAACTCTTGTTTTTCCTTTCTAGTTCAATTCAGATCGGTCAAGCAACTGGAATGGAGATAAGCAACAATTGGTATGAAGCTCTAGATTGGCTTGTAGCAAACAGCGACAAAGATACAATAGTGGCAACATGGTGGGACCCAGGCCACATCTTGGCAGGCTACAGCTATTACAAAGGCAACCCATTCAAAGTGATGGCAGACGGTGCACACTGTGCAGAAGACTGCGTGATTTACAATCACGACATAAGAATAAGTGATATGGGCAGAGCCTTTTCAACAAACAATGAAACAGAAGCTGTAGAGATACTAAAAAAATACACTTTCCTTTCCCCCGATCAATGTAAAAAAGTCAAAGAGGCCTTTGGTGATATCATTTATGACAACATTTTCAAAGAAGATCCTTGTAAACCAGCAAGTAAAATGTATGTGATAGCAAGCTCAGATTTGATAGGAAAATACTATTGGCTCAGCTTCTTTGGCAGCTATGATGCAAAAACTGGAAAAGGTGAAGGAAGAAACTTCATCCAGCTAGAATTGACAAACTACAATCAACAAAAAGGGATTTTGGAATATGGTAATGGAATAATTTCCATAACTCAAAAAGATAACAGGCTTGTGGCTATTTTAAATTTTCCAATACAAGGAATAAGAAATGCGATTATTAAAGATATGATTTACTCCCGTCAAGGACAACAAATTAATCAAAGAATTGAAAATGCCACGATGAATGGCCTACTTTTTGTCGATCCGAGTTTTAGAGTAGTGATTTTCATGGACGAAAACATAGAAAAATCAATCTTTACGAACATGTTCTTCTTCAACGGCGAAGGTCTGAAAGAATTCAACATTTCAAAGCTCGAGCACTTCGAACTCAAATATTCAAATCCAGAAGTCAAGATTTTTGAAATCAAATTTTAGATTTTTATATTCAAAGCAATAAAATCTAATCATGCCTATTTTGCCAAAGCAGCCATTTGAGAGAATTTTCAAGAAAGTTGGGGCTAAAAGAGTTTCTCAATCCGCTCTAGATGAAATGGCAAAGGTTATGGAAGACGAGCTATTCAAAATAGCAAAAGAAGCAGCCTTGCTTGCAAAGCATGCTGGCAGGAAGACAATTTTAGATGAAGATGTTCGCCTCGCAAGAAGAAAGATTTAACTTTTATACTTTTTATTATTATTAGAGCTTTATGAGTCTTGAGGAAATTTTGACAGAGATAGAGAGGAATTCTAGTTTATCTAGAGAAGAATTGATGAAAAAAATAGAAGAAAAGAAGCAAGAATTCTCAGATTTACTGACAGAAGAAGGCGCGGCTTATCTTATTGCCAATGAGCTTGGGTTAGATTTGCTTGAAAAGAGAAGACGCCAATTAGAAATCAAAAACATTGTTCCTGGAATGAGAAATGTCAATTTCATCGGCAGAATTTTCAACATTACTCCAATAGTAAATTTTGAGCGTCAAGATGGCTCTTCTGGTAAAGTTGTAAATATTTTTGTTGGTGATGAAACAGGTTTTGTTAGAATTCCACTCTGGAATGATCAAACTAAAATTGTAGAAGAAGGTGAACTTAAACAAGGAGATTCTATTCAAGTTTCAAACGGTATGGCAAAGGAAGGAATGTATGGAATTGAAGTTTCAATAGGAAAATACGGTTTCATAAATAAAATTGAATGTGAAGATTTGCCAAGTCTAGAATATTTGAAGAGAAAATATCTTTCACCACAAGCAGAAAGAACAACAATAAAAAACCTTCTTCCTGGAAGAGCAGAAATTATTGCCACTATAGTTCATGTTTTCAAGGGCAAATTATTCTTTGAGATATGTCCAGAATGTTCAAACACATTGATAAAAAAAGAACAAAAAATTGTCTGCCCACAACACGGAGAAGTTTTGCCTTCCAAAGCTTTACTCATCACAACAATAATTGATGACGGCACTGCCAACACAAGAGCAGTTTTTTTCAGAGAGCAAGCTGAAAAATTGCTTCAACTTTCAGCAAAAGAGTTGGAAGAAATAGAAGAAGAAAAGAGGTACGAGATAGTAAAAGAAAGGCTTTTGGGAAGAGAATTGCAACTCACGGGTAGAGTTAAAAAGAATATAGCCTTTGATAGACTAGAATTTATAGTGTCGGATGCAAAAGATTTAAATGTGCTGGAAGAGAGTAAAAGATTAGCAGAGGAGTTGGAAAATGAATAAGAAAAAAGAAATAACATTTGAAGATATTCCGGGAGTGGGGGAAAAAATTGCTGAAAAACTAAAAGAAGTGGGTTATACAGATCCTATGGCAATAGCTGTTGCTTCTCCAACCGAGCTTGCTGCAATTGCTGAAATTGGTGAAGGCCAAGCAGCAAAGATAATTAATGCCGTAAGAGAAATGCTCGAGATTGGGTATGAAAGTGCTGATAAGATTCTAGAAAGAAGGATGAAAGTCGCCAAGATAACCACTGGATCAAAAAATTTGGACAATTTGCTTGGTGGAGGTATCGAAACACAAGCAATTACAGAGTCTTATGGACAATTCGGAAGTGGGAAGACACAGTTAGCTTTTCAGCTTGCTGTTAATGTTCAGCTACCACCAGAAAAAGGTGGTTTAGGTGGAAATGTTCTCTACATTGATACAGAAAATACTTTTCGCCCCGAACGAATAGTTCAAATAGCAAAAGCTCTGGAACTTGATCCAGAAAAAGTCTTATCCAACATTCATGTTGCCAGAGCTTTCAACTCAGAGCATCAAATGTTTCTTGTTGAAAAAGCCAATGAGATTATAGAAGAAAAAAACATCAAACTAATAGTTATAGATAGCTTAACTTCTCATTTTAGAGCAGATTTTACTGGTAGAGGTGAGCTTGCCCCAAGACAACAAAAATTGAACAAACACTTACACATGCTACAGAGACTCGCAGATGCACACAACCTTGCTGTTTATATTACAAATCAAGTCTTAATGGATCCTTCCGTGATGTTTGGAGATCCGGTCAGAGCTTCTGGTGGAGCAATTCTTGCCCACATGGCAACTTATAGAATGTATTTGAGAAGAGGAAAAGAAGGAATGAGAATAGCAAGGCTTGTTGATTCCCCAGGATTACCTGAAGGAGAAGCAGTCTTCAAAATCACGGAAGAAGGAATTAGAGACCCTTAAATAAATTTATTTTTAGCCTAAGATTTTCTTTTTATGCAGATATTGAAACAAGGCGCAGAAGCTATTCTTTATCTAGATGAAATGGAAGGTAAAAAAGTTCTTGTTAAAGAAAGAATTAAAAAAAGTTACAGGATAGAGCAAATTGATCTTAAGCTAAGAAAAGAAAGGACAAGAGAAGAGGTCAAACTTTTGACAGAAGCAAGGAAAGTTGGTGTATTAACACCAAAAATTTTTGAAGTTGATTACAAGAATTTTAAAATAACGATGGAATTTATTGAAGGAGAAAGAATTAAAGAATTCTTTTATAAAACAAATGAAGAAAAAATCAGTAGAATTTCTTTTGAAATTGGCAGACTTATTGGCAAGCTTCATTCAGCAGGTATAATTCATGGCGATCTAACGACCTCAAACATGATTTCGAAAGATGATCAAATTTATTTCATCGATTTTGGGCTCGGATTTTTCTCAAGAAAAATAGAAGATCAAGGAGTAGACTTAAACCTTTTGTTTGAAGCTCTTAAATCGACTCACTTCAAAATTTTAAACTTTTGCTGGGAAAATATAGTTAAAGGATATAAACAAGAATATAAGTATGCAGAACAAGTTTTAAAGAAGGTGGAAGAAATTGAAGCTAGGGCTAGATATGTTGAAAGAAAAGCTAAAAGGTAAGGATAAATTTGAGACCGCTGAAAATTATTCAATTTTAGGAATATTGGCAGGAATAGTTTTATTATCTTCTGGTTTTCTTCTATCAATACTCAACACAAGAGGCTTGTCAGCAGTCTTACTTATGCTTGGGAGCTTCTTAAGCTTCATCTCAACAGTAGCACTTGTTTTGGTTTGGCTTATAAGAGAATTCTTAAGTTAAACAGATTTTTAAATATTAATGTTCAAATCTTAAGAATAATTAAGTGATAAGAATGGCGAGAATGTATTCTGGTAAAAAAGGGAGATCAGGAAGCCATAAACCCCCTGTGAAAATTGTGCCAAGATGGGTGAAATTGAAGAAGGATGAAATAGAAAATCTAGTGGAAAAATTAGCGTCACAAAGACTGACATCGGCTCAAATAGGCACTGTTTTAAGAGACCAATATGGAATTCCAGATATCAAGACGATAACTGGTAAAAATGTTAGTCAGATAATGAAAGAGAGAAAAGTTTATCCAGAAATTCCAGAAGATTTGATGAATTTATTGAGGAAGGCCGTAAACCTTAGAGCGCATTTAGAAAAGAATAAGGCGGATAAACATTCTTTGAGAGGATTAGAAAATTTGGAATCCAAAATAAAAAGACTTGGCAAATATTATTCTAGAAAAGGGATTCTTCCTCCAGATTGGGAATATTCTCCTGAAAAAGCCAAACTTATAGTGCAAAAGTGATAACTTGTTCCTGGAAGAAATAGAAAGACTGTCCAAAATTTTCAAATCAATAGCCAATGAAAAAAAGGTAAAAATAATTTCTCATATGGATGCAGACGGTTTGACAAGTGCTGCCATACTCTCAAAAATGTTAATAAGACTTGGACAAAATTTTGAACTGAAAATTGTAAAACAATTGACCGAAAATGTATTGAAAAAAATAAAATTCACAGAAAATGATTTTTTCATTTTTTCAGATTTGGGAAGTGGTCAACTTGATCTTCTGAAACAAATTTTAGAAAAAACACAAATCTTTATCCTAGATCATCATGAACCAGAGATCTTCAAAGACATTAATCTATTTCATCTTAACCCAATTTTATTTGGTGAGGATGAAATTTCATCTTCTATGATTTGTTATCTCTTTGCAAAAAATATCTCGATTCAAAACACAGATTTGATAGATCTTGCAATAGTTGGTGCAATTGGCGATGAACAAGATGAAGGCTGGAAACTAAAGGGTTTGGCAAGAAAAATTTTAGAAGAAGCAGAGACTCTTGGTAAGATTGTAGTTAGCAAGGGAATAAGACTTTATGGTAGAAACACTAAACCAATTCACAAATCTCTTGAACACAGTTTTGACCCATTTATCCCCGGAATAACTGGGTCAGAATCTCAAGCCGTCCAATTTCTCTCCGAACTAGGGATTTCTATAAAAGAAAATGAAGAATGGAAAAAATTAAAAGATCTAACTGTAGAAGAACAACAAAAGCTTGCTTCAGCTATAATTTTAGAAAGGCTAAAGTTTTCCCAAACAAATGCTGTAGATATCTTTGGTGAAATCTACACAATTCTAGACAGAGAAGAAGAATTACAAGATGTGAGAGAATTTGCAACTATATTGAATGCCTGTGGAAGGACCGAAAATGCTAATGTTGGGATCAAAATTTGCTTGGGTGGAACAAAAACCAATGAGATATGGGAAATTTTGGAAGATTATAGAAGACAGATAAGTGAAGGTATAAAACTTTTAAGAGAAGACAATATAGTTCTCTCAACACCAAATGCAAACTTCATCTTGGCGGGGAACAAAATTAAAGATACTTTAATAGGAACTATAACTTCAATAGCCTTGAATTCAAATATTTTTAATTCTAAAAAACCAGTGTTCGGAATTGTAGAAAGTGAAGATAACAGTTTAAAAATTTCGGCCAGATTATCAAAAGAGATTAAAAATATAAATTTGAGAGAAGTTTTATATTATGCCGCAAAACTATTAAAAGGTGAGGCCGGTGGTCATATTCATGCTGCCGGAGCCTTAATAGATAAAAACTTACAAAACGATTTTGTTAATATTGTAGATAAGAAATTAGGTGAGATTTTTGGTAAAGAAAAAGGCTAGAACAAAAGAAAATTATACAATAATCTCGCCAAAGATTTTCGGTGAGAAAGAAATAGGTTTGACTCTAGCCAGTGAACCAAAACTTTTAATTGGTAGAAAAATTGTTTTGAGTGCTTTAGAACTCACAGAAAATGTCAATAAATACTATTTGAAATTTTTGTTCAAAATAAACAAAGTTGAAAAAAACAAAGCTTTTACCGAATTTCATGGCATTGAATGTTTGCAAGACTATATTTCAAGAATGGTCGTGAGAAGAGTAAGGAGAATAGATGTTGTCCAAGATTTAATGACAAAAGACAATACAAAATTAAGAATTAAGAGTATTTGTATTGTTTCAAGAAAAGCAAAGAGCAGCGTCCAAGCAATTATTGGTAAAAAAATAAAAGAAGTTATTAAACAACATGTGGAGACGAATGGTTTGGATGATTTTATAAAAAGTTTGATAAGTGATGAGATAAAATCAAAAGTCTTGACAGAAGCTAGAAAAATTTATCCTATCAAGAATTTTGAGATCAGGAAGGTAGAGGTATTGTCTGCAAAAGAAATGGCGCAACAAAGTTAAACACAAGGATCGAAAGAGTTACTGCGCTTATAACATAAGTTATTTTTACAGCATGCTTCTTGCTTATTTTTTCTGCAATAGCTTGAATCATCATACCTCCATCCAAAGGATATATCGGCATTATATTGAATACAGATATAGCATAATTTATTATCCAAATCCAAGTCAATAGCTGAAAAATGAAGCCAAAAGGAATTATTTCATTCCTTGTGATTGGTGCATAAACTATTCCAAGATAAGGAAGAGATTCATTTTCGGGGTTAGAGCCAAGTATGATCTTAAATTCTCTGTTATTTGCGATAACAGTAATTTCATCTCCAGGTTTCAAACCACGTGTTTCTTCTGAAAGATATTTTGAACCACTTAAAAATTCACTATAGGTTAGTCTTATGGGATTTTTGTTTATTTCACTTATTATCATCCCAACCTCTAAACCAGCTTGAGCTGCAGGACCTGTTGCATTCAATTCTTTGAGAACGATTGGCCCCCGAACAAAATAAGGCCAAATCAAATTTGCAGTTATGTTAAAAACAAAAAAATACATCAAAAAATTTGCCAAGCTACCAGAAGCAAAAATTCTTAACTTGCTCATAAACTTCGATTTCTTTAATTGTCTTTCGTCAGGCTCTACAAAAGCACCCGGCAGAATGGCTAACAATAAAAACCCAGCACTCTTGACCCTTATTTTTTCAACTCTACTTATTATACCATGAAAAGTTTCATGTGGGACTATTACTGAAATTATAATGATAATCCAAAACCAAAATGGTAGGAATAAGTAGCCTGGGCCAGCTTCGATTTCCGATTTGACCGAAGGAAAGACAAAACTTAGACCCGGCATTTTTACTGCACCAGCTAATAGCAGTTGACCATAAATTATTAAGGAAACAAATCCCTCAAACATCAGAAAAAAAGCAACAAAAACACCAACAGTACCTAAGGCCTTCCAAAACATTTTTGGTTTGGCTAACTTATCTAAAATTTTTATTCCAGTTTTTGTTCTCCTCATCAAGAGCAAATAATGGAACTCTATATTTTTTCTGTCTCGATAGATTAAGAAAACCAAAAATAAGACAAAAGCCAAGACTGAAAAAAGATATAAATCCATTCTTTTTCACCCCTTTATAAGAAGAATTGTTTTTTTAGATATAAATTGTAAAATAGAAATAGATATTTAAAAGATAATTTATTTTAGATATAGTTTTTTTGGCGATAACATGAGTGAAAATAGTCACGATGAAGTAAAATTTTCAAAAATTATAAAAAGAGATGGTAGGATAGTCGATTTTGATCAAAACAAAATAACAGAAGCTATATGGAAAGCTGCTCAAGCAGTTGGTGGAAAAGATAGGAGTTTGGCAGAAAAATTATCTTCTCAAGTTGTTGAACTTTTGAAAAAACAACTTAAGCCTGGGGAAATTCCAACCGTAGAACAAGTTCAAGATTTAGTGGAAAAAGTTTTGGTTGAAAATGGTCATTACAAAACAGCCAAAGCTTACATTCTCTATAGAGCTTTACATGGTCAAATCAGAGAGCTTGTTGATAGCTATCTTGATGAAAAAACATGGCTTGTTAAGGAAAATGCAAACACAACTTTTTCTTTACAATCTCTCAATGTTCACATATCATCTCAAGTTATTTCGCAATATTGGTTGCATAGAATTTACAATAAGACTACACCAGAGCTAAGAGACGCTCACATAAATGGTGACATCCACATACACAATTTAGGTATTTTGGGCCCATATTGTGTTGGATGGGACCTGAGAGATTTGTTGCTTTCTGGCTTTACTGGCGTTAGAGGAAAGATTTCTTCAAAACCAGCAAAACATTTAAGATCTGCTTTAGGTCAAGCAGTTAATTTTATATTCACGCTTCAAGGAGAAGCTGCAGGTGCTCAAGCTTTTTCAAATTTTGACACCTTTTTAGCACCTTTCATAAGATATGATGGTCTTGATTTTAAATCAGTGAAACAGTTTATACAAGAGTTCATGTTCAATATGAATGTTCCAACTAGAGTTGGTTTTCAGACACCTTTCAGCAACATTACTATCGATCTCAAAGTTCCAAAATTTATGGAAAATGAGCCAGTGATAATTGGTGGCAAGATTTTAGATGTAACTTATGGAGATTTTCAAGAAGAGATGAATATTTTCAATCAAGCTTTAGCTGAAGTCATGCTCGAGGGAGATGCTGTTGGAAGAGTTTTCACTTTCCCAATTCCCACAATTAACATAACAAAAGATTTTGAATGGGAGGAGAGAGCAATATTGAAAATTTTTGAAACAAGTGCAAGATATGGTATACCATACTTTGCTAATTTCATAAACTCTGATATGAATCCTGAAGATGTTCGCTCGATGTGTTGCCACCTCCGTCTCGACAAAAGAGAATTGAAGAAAAGGGGTGGAGGTTTGTTTGGAGCTAACCCATTAACAGGAAGCATAGGCGTCGTCACAATCAATATGCCAAGAATAGGTTATTTGTCAAAAGATGAGAGAGAATTTTTTGAAAGATTGGATAAAATGATGGAAATATGCAGAAGAATTTTAGAAATAAAGAGAGCTTGGTTAGAAAAACTTACTGAAAGAGGGCTTTATCCTTATTCTAGATTTTATTTGAGGAAGATAAAGGAGGGATTCAACCAATATTGGAAAAACCACTTCAATACAATTGGTTTGGTTGGAATGAATGAAGCTTGTTTAAACTTTTTGGGCTGTTCTATAGGAGATAAAGACGGTCTTGCTTTCTCAGAAAAAGTTTTAGATTTCATGAGAAAAAAGCTTGAAGATTTTCAACAAGAAACGGGAAACATTTACAATTTAGAAGCAACACCAGCCGAGGCTACTTCTTACAGGTTGGCAAAAATTGATAAACAAAAGTATCCAGATATAATAGTTGCCAATGAAGAAGAAGTAAGAAGAGGAGCAAAACCATATTACACGAACTCTTCCCAACTACCAGTTTATTTCACAGACGATCTTTGGGAATATCTAAGATTACAAGATCCACTACAAGTTAAGTATACAGGTGGTACAGTTGTCCATGTTTGGATGGGTGAGGCAAATATCCCTGTAGAATCTCTGATATCTTTGGTTAAGAAGATTTGTAACAGCTTCAAGCTTCCCTACTTTACAATCACCCCAACTTTCAGCGTTTGTCCCGAACACGGCTACATCCCAAGAGAATCCCCATTTTGCCCGAACTGTAACAGAAAGACAGAAGTTTATTCAAGAGTTGTGGGCTATTTAAGACCAGTAGAGCAATGGAATGAGGGTAAGCAAGAGGAATTCAAGCAGAGAAAAACTTTTGATAAGGCTTTCCAAAAAATTGAAATGATAAGATGATAATAGCAGGATTTCAAAAAACAAGCTTGCTTGATTATCCGGGAAAAATTTCTTCAATAGTCTTTTTAGCAGGTTGTAATTTTAGATGCTCTTTTTGTTATGTTCCACAATTAGTTTTGCCAGAAAAAATCAAGGAAATAAAGGGGTTTTCAGAGAACTACATTTTACCTTATCTTGAGGAAAATAAAAAATTCATCGATGCTGTGGTTTTTACAGGCGGTGAACCAACTTTGAACGGAGATTTACCAAACTTAATTAAAAAAATTAAATCAACAGGTTTCTTAGTCGGTTTAGAGACAAATGGAAGCAATCCAAAAATGCTTTTGAATTTGATTGAAAACAAGCTTGTGGATTATGTTGCAATGGACATAAAAACAAAATTGGAATTCAAAAAATACAAGGAGATTGTTGAAAATTTAAATGAAGAAACTTTTGAAAACATTAAAAAATCCATAGAAATTTTACTTTCTTCTTCAATTGACTACGAGTTCCGAACAACTTTAATGAAAGAATTTCATTCAATTGAAGATGTTGTTGAAATTTGTAAGACTATTAGAGGGGCAAAAGTTTACTATATTCAAAATTTTAAGAAATTTAATGAAACTCTTTCTCAAAGGAGCTTCACACCTTTTGATAAAAATGAAATTGAAAAAATTATTGAAAAGGGAAAGGAATTTGTGAATATCAAATTCAGAGGTTAGCTTTCTTAATCTTTGGCCCATCTTTTGTGTCTTCAACAATATATCCTAAAGATTTAATTTTTTCCCTCAATTCATCGGCTTTCTTAAAATCTTTTACTTTTCTTGCATTTTCTCTCTCTTCAACTAATTTTTTAATTTCTTCAGGAATCTCATCTTTTTTTATTTCTCTTTGTAGTATTCCAAAAATATAGCCAAGCTTTCTAAAAGTTTCGATTATTTTTGTTGCAAGCTTTTCGTTTATTTCATTTTTTTGTTTCTCGAGCAAGCCGTTTGTTTTGTTTGATAGTTTATACAAACAAAGAAGAGCCTTTGGTGTGTTAAAATCATCATCCATGAATTCCTCAAATTCTTTCTCAATTTTTCTTATGAATTCCTCAAATTCTTTCTCATCTTCTGTTTTTTCCTTTCTTTTTTTTGCATCTTGCAGTTTTTCCAAAGTATTGTACAATCTTTCAAGATTTTTTCTTGCCTGTTCCAGATTTTTCTCATTATAATCAATCGGACTTCTGTAATGTGATGAAACAAAAAACAACCTTATGGTTTCAGCATCGTATTTTTTCAAGGCATCCCTTATTGTAACAAAATTTCCTAAAGACTTTGACATTTTTTCACCATTAACTGTAAGAAAACCTGTGTGAAGCCAATATTTCACAAAAGGTTTTTTGCCCGAAATCGCTTCCATTTGTGCAATTTCAGCTTCATGGTGTGGAAAAATAAGATCTCTTGCCCCACCATGAATGTCATATTGTGGTCCAAAATGCGCTTCTGTAATAGCAGTATCTTCTATGTGCCATCCTGGTCTACCCTCAAACCATGGCGATGGCCACTTTGGCTCATCAGGTTTGGATTTCTTCCACAAACAGAAATCTCCTTTATTTCTTTTATTCACACTTTCATCAATTCTTGAAACAGCATCTTCCGCTTCTAAAGCAGTTCTTCCAGAAAGCTTCCCATATTCTTTGAACTTGCTTATGTCATAATAAATCCCATCTTCTATTTCATAGGCAAAGCCTTTCTTGAGCAACCTTTCAACCTGACTTATTATTTCTTTTATGTAGTCGGTAGCACGAGCATGTTTATCAACAGAAACAACATTCAAGGCTTTCATATCTTTGTGATACTCTTCTTCAAATCTTCTTGCTATTGTTTTTGGATCTACACCTTCTTTTTTAGCCCTGTCAATTATTTTATCATCTAAATCAGTAATGTTTTGAAGATAAAAAACTTCGAAACCTTTAAATCTCAAATATCTTGCTATCATATCAAATTGAATGTAAGTTTTTGCATGTCCTAAGTGTGAGAAGTCGTAGACAGTAGGGCCACAGACAAACATTTTAACCTTTTTGTTTTCTATTGGCCTGAAAACATCTTTTTTTCTTGTAAGTGTGTTGAAGACTCTAAGCATTTTATCACTTTGAAGAGCTCGGGGCGGGATTTGAACCCACATACGTCGGTCTCAACTTCTCATCTTTTTTCGAAAGACCAACTGCAGCCGACTGCCTAACCGGATTCGGCCACCCGAGCTTAATTTTTATATTGTTATTCAAAGAATTTAGTGTTTTAAAATAAATTTTGTTTAGTTTCAGAAAATCATCCAAAAACTCAAGGTAAAAGTTAGTTGATGCAAAAACTATCGCCCATCTCTTACACCTAAATTGAAGTTAGGAAAAAAGATATTTAAAACTATCTGCAATCTAGTCTACTTCATTTTTTGGCGAATATTGGCTGAGCCAACATTTGTTGGTACTAGAATTTTAACTATAAAGATGTGGGGATATATACATCTTTTTGAAATTTGGTAATTTTCATAAAAAATCAAATTAAGATTTTATCGTTATATTTGCTATGCAAGAGCAATCTAATTGTTTACCCTCTACAAAACCTATATTTTCAATTTGTCCTTCTTCTTTATCATAAACAATATAGTTCTTTGATTGAACCAGTAGTTGTGAAATAAAATGAGAATCATGTTTAATTAACCATCTTATAGCTTCGAAGCTGATAAATATAAATATTTTTAACTAGAAAACTCTATCTTATGAAAGGAATTTCACCACAACGATTCTATACTTATTTAGCAATTCTGATAGCAATCGGTACAATAATTTATGGTTATATTTCTTTACCAGAAATGGTTTGGGTAATTCAAACAAGCACTGCAGATAAAGTTTGCCCTACCATTTTAAATGATAAATTAGAAACTTATATCAGTTTAAATAATGGTGGAAAAATTTCAGCATTTTTCAATGTAACCTTTACTTCAGATAAAATAAAATTCATAGATGACTTTGGAAAAGTTGAAGATAGTAGAAGTATTGTCTACCGAGTTGATGCTGGTCAATTGTCTACCTTCAAATTTAAACCAACTTTTAATGACAGTGTGAAAAATGCTTATATTCGAATAAAAGCCGAATGTGCAACTTACTTTGGGAAATTTTGTAAATTTTCTGAGATGTATAAATGTTGTCGATATTCTTCAAGAGAATACTATCAACAACTTTTGTTAATAGAGGAAACAAACGAAAAATGTTAAGTTTTGATTTTTAAGAAAACTACCAAATTTTCTTAATAAATTCTTTTGGTGGTTTCCCTGATTCATACAAATTAATGTGGTTGTATGTTTCGTTGAGGAACATAAACTCAAGAAAAGACAAAATTCCAAAAACTTCCAAAATGATAATAACAACAATTAAAGATGGTACACCAAATACATCAAAAATAAAAATACCGACAAGTAGTCCTATGAATCCAAAAAATAAGTTTTTAAAACTTATATCAACTCTTTTTAATTCTATTTCAAATTTATATAACCCAGCTAGATTTTTTATAAAATTTCTTTTTTCTTCATCGGAAGTTATTTTGGGATGTTTAAGAAATTTTTTATAATCTTCTTTAATTTTTTCTAGAATTTTGTTTCTTTCTTTTATAATTTGCTTATATATTATGAAGCGTATACCACCTAAAATAAATCCTAATATTGGAACAAAAGCCATAGTTAGTTCATATACCATGAAAATAATAAAGAGTTTAAAGATTTAAATTAATTTGATTTTTTATGAAAATTACCAAATTTCAAAA
>JAWBNW010000057.1:0-2530 GCA_039000685.1 Candidatus Aenigmatarchaeota archaeon | reverse complement strand
AACTTTTGCTATTTTAGACCTTAAAGCGAAGACTAGCAAACTAACTAAGAAAGATGCAGAAATATTGTCCAAAAAAATTAAGGCATCTGCATGGAAAAAAATCAAGAAAAAATTAAATGTGTAATCATAAATTCCAATATTTTCTTCTCGTCAATAATAAGAGAGGATAGTTATACGCGGGCTGTGCTACTATTTTTGAGAGATAGTGGAGGTATAAAATTTATTGTACCCAAAGCTTGTTTAGAAGAATTTAAAGCCCACATTGGAGAAATTTCAAGAAAATCTGGTCTAACTTTTTCTGATGTTCTTTTCCAACTTCAAAAATTGGTAGAAGATGTTGAAACTGAAGATGAATTAAAATTGAAAGATGAAATTAAAATTGCTCTAGAATATGTTAGTGATGAGAAGGGTGCCCCCTTTGTTGCTGTTGCATTGAAACATAAACCATCGTACATTCTCACCTATAACAAAAAAGATTACAAAAAAATAAAGCTCAAAGAGCTTGGTATATCTGTTATAACTCCAAAAGAAGCTATTGATTTGATTCAAACAAAATTTTGCTTCAAAACAAGAGAGAAAAGAAAGAAGAATTTAATTTACTATCTCACTAAATTCAAAATCTGGAAAAAAAGTAATAATAAGTGAGAGCATGAAAGAAAAACAAATGCTTTTAGGTTCGGGGGAAAAAGTTATGGTCATTTGTGATTACAGAGAAAAAGAGGTTAGTGGAGCTTTGAAAAAAATTGGGCTAATTGTGAATGAAATGGCTTTGGAGTGTGGTGATTTTATTTGCAGCAAGAGAGTTGCTATTGAAAGGAAATCTTACGATGATTTCATTTCTTCCATAGTTGATGGTAGAATTTTCGAGCAAGCTAGCGAGCTCAAGAAAAATTTTGAAAAGCCTATAATTTTGATAGAAGGCTATTCGACAAGAGAAATAAACGAAAATTCCTTGAAAGCAGCAATAGCAAGCTTGCTGATAGATTTTGGGATAAGCTTGATAAGCACGAGAAATCAGTTAGATACGGCTAAAACAATATACTGGATAGCAAAGAAAGAGCAAGAAGAGAAAAAGTTTGCTCTAGCTTTCAAAATTGGAAAGAAACCTGAAGATGGGAAGAAGATCAAAGAATTCATAGTTTCAAGCATCCCAGGCATTTCCACTGTTCTGTCGAAAAGGTTGCTTGAGAAATTTGGCTCTGTGGAAAAAGTTTTTTCTGCTAGTGAAGAAGAATTAAAATCAGTGAAGGGTATTGGAAAAAAGCTTGCTAAAAAGATAAAGAAGATCTTGAGTGAAAAATACGAGGTGAAAACCTGAAGAAGAATTTAATAGTTGGGATTGATCTTGGAACAACCACAGGAATTGCAATTTTGGACACAAAGGGCAACATCCTAGATCTTTCCAGCACGAAAAATACCACTCGTGCCGAAATCATCAAACATATATTGAAATTTGGTGATGCTTTGATAATAGCTTCTGATGTCAATCCTTTGCCAAAAGGTATAGAAAAAATTGCAAGCACTTTAGGTTGCAAAGTTTTTTATCCTCGGGTATCGATGAATTATAAGGAAAAAGCAAAGCTTCTTGACGATTTTAAGCAATTGGTAAAAGATTCCCACCAAAAAGATGCTTTGGCCGCTGCTCTAAGGGCTTTCAGGAATTATCATAGCACTTTTTTGAAAGTTGAAGAAGTGGTTAAAAAGTTGGGAAGAGAAGAAATTTTTGAAGATGTTGCCAAGAGAGTTTTCAAGAGGAAGAGCGAGAGCATAGCAGATGCTGCAAAAGAGATAATGAGGAAGAAAAGATGAAGAAGAAAACAAAGAAAAAACTTTTGCAAGTTTTGTGGTTTTTG
The DNA here is from genome assembly GCA_039000685.1 of Candidatus Aenigmatarchaeota archaeon. Taxonomy (GTDB): domain Archaea; phylum Aenigmatarchaeota; class Aenigmatarchaeia; order CG10238-14; family SCSR01; genus JAVZGQ01. The sequence goes on along the minus strand of JAWBNW010000057.1, from coordinate 677 downwards.
ATCAAGCTCAATTTGCTTGCCATACCTCTTTACCTTTTGCTTTATTTTAATTTCTCCTTCCAGCCTTTGCAAGATCTTGTAGCCTTTCTTTCTTACAAGCTCTTATCAGCTTTGGGGGTTCAAGCTAGCTTAAACCAATCGAGCCTAATAGCAACAAAGGGTCTTAAAATAGCTTTTGTTGATGTAAGCATGGACTGCACTGGCTGGAAATCGCTCTATGCTCTTTTCGCATTAGCCATAGTAACTCCAGAAATTAAGCTCAAGAAAAAAAGCATTTTCCTTGCCATATCTTTACCTTCTTTATTCTTCATCAACATAGCAAGAATCGCTATCACTGTTTACATTTCTCTACTTGAACCTGAGATTTTTGGTTTTGTTCATGACATCTTATGGAGTTGGGGTCTTGTTGCTGCCGTTCTTGGTATTTGGTTTCTCTGGTTAAAGAATGAAAAAAGAATATAATTTGAAAAATTGAAATTATTATTAGGTGGGGCTATTGGATTCTGGAGAAGAGATAAAGGGAGATGGAGTAGAAGACAAATTCAAATTTGCATTGCTTCAAGTTGATAAAAGGCTTGTTAACTTAGAAATTGCCATAGGTGAAATCAATGAAAAGATAAAATCACTTACTGCTGTTGACGCTGAAACCATAAATGAAATAAAAGAAAGGTTGGATG
>JAWBNW010000056.1:0-2559 GCA_039000685.1 Candidatus Aenigmatarchaeota archaeon | reverse complement strand
GAAGAAATACCAAAGATTTTGATGAAGAAAAGAATAAAAGCAGTACCGGAAGATTATTTTCCACCGTGTGTTAAGAATATTCTCCAAGGCTTGAGTGATGGGAGGAAAAGAAGTCTTTTCGTTCTAGCAAATTTCTTGAAGAATATGGGGTGGAATTTGGATAAAATCGAAAACAAAATAATGGATTGGAATTCCAAGAATATACCACCCTTAAGAAACAGCTATCTGAGAACTCAGCTCAGGTGGCATTTTAGGCAAGAGAGGAATTTATTGCCACCAAACTGTAACAATGAAAATTTCTATAAGGCCATAGGTATATGCAAACCGGATGAATTCTGTACTAACAACAGTGATAAGATAGTGATTAAAAACCCTGTTAATTATCCTTTCAAAAGGCTTAAGATCAGAAAAGAAAAAAGGAAAAGAACTTAAATATCATTCTTAAGGTTTATATTATGATTTGGGTTGGTAAAACTTGGGAAGAAAAGAGGAAATATGCTTTCCATTATTCTCAATGGCTTTTGGAGGGCATTGCTTATCATTGTGGTATTTTTTCAAAAATACCAAAAATTATTGATGCTTCTGGAAAAATTATCAGAGATCCTGAAACTAAACTAATAGAAATGGATGGTTTTGAAGTAGCGATAAAGGGTAATGAAAAATTAGAAGAAATGTATGAGCTTTACAAAAAAGTGGAAGCTTGGTGGGAAGAAACAAGCCATTTTGACAACACAGAAGAAGGGGAAAAGAGCTTAGAGGAAGTTGAAAAAATTATAGAGGAAATGGAAAAAATTTTCGATAAATTTGTTGATGAATATCAAAAAGGGTTGAAATATGGCCGAAGAAACAATAACCTTTGAATTGATAAGGAAAATTCAGAGGGAAGAAGAGAGATCGCCAAAGCTCTCTAAGCTACCAGAAAATTTTTATCAAAACGTTAAGAATTATTTACAGCAAAAGAGAAGAATTCTGGAAAAAATGGAAGACAGAAAAGCTTCTGTAGAACTGAAGAATATAGAAAGGTTAATTGAAGACATTTTTAACAGGAGGGAGAGAAAAATTGTAACTCAAGCTATAAATTCAGCAAGAGTTGGGCTGAGTGTAGAAAATTTAACTGACGAAGAAAAAGAATTTTTCGAAAAAGTTAAAGAAATTATAAAAAGCAGGAGAGAAAAATTTTTGAAAGAAATGATGGAAAAACTTGAAGAAAAAGAAAGCATAAGCATGGTGGTTTTCAAAGAGGCTGTTCCTGAGTTTGTTGGTGCAGATATGAAAACTTATGGACCTTTTGAAAAAGGCGACATAGCTAAGCTTCCCGAAGAAAATGCTAAGATTTTGATAGAGAAAGGTTTGGCTGAAGAGTTTAAAGTTAGCAAGTAACAATGTTTTTAAATAGTTTTTCTTTTTATCATTAATTATGATTAAAACCTTGTTATTAGCTTTAAAAGAACTGAAAAAATCTTTGAAATATAATTTTTTGGGTGATATTTACCTTTTTTGTGAGAATTGCGAAAAAATAATTGTAGTTGATAAGGAAAAAAGGGAAGAATTGGGAATTAAAAGAAGGTTTGATGACTACTTAAAATTTTTAAGGTGCGATTGTGGAACCACTTATGGTAAAAAACTCTACCAAATTGATCCTTTAAAAGAATAGTTAAAAATTTAAATTGATAGAAGGTGTTAAATCTTTTATGAAATTCCCAAAACTGGTCAAGACTTATTGCCCTTACTGTAAGAAGCACACTGAGCATGAAGTTGAAATAGCCAAGAGAAGACCAAGGGGAAGCTTGAGCCATGGTCAGAGAATTTTCAAGAGGAAGATGAAAGGTTACGGTAGCTTCCCGAAAGAGAATCCAAAAGGAAGGGAAAAACCAACAAAAAAAGTTGATTTGAGGTTCAAGTGTAAAGTTTGTGGGAAAATGCATGTTAAAGGCGAAGGTTGGCGTGCTAAGAAGTTTGAACTGGTGAAGAAATGAAGACTAAAAACTTGGTGACTTTGCCTGAAAGCAAGTTCTTGAGAGTTTTGTGTTTAAAGTGTAAGAATGAGCAAGTGATTTTCAGCAAAGCTACCACACTTGTAAAATGCTTGAAGTGTAATGAAATTTTGGCAGAGCCAACTGGTGGAGAAGCTAGAGTTAAAGGAAAAGTTTTAGAGAGGTTTGGTTAGATGGCTGAAGTTTTAGAGCTAATTGCAAAATATTCTCAAAGCAGAGTTAAAGATTTGTATGGAGAAATAGATGAAATTGAATTGGATGAAATAAGAAGTATGCTCAGAAATCTAAGTGGATTGGAAGTTGAAAATATTTTTAATCAAGTTATTTCTAAAGAAATTCCAAAAGCAGTAAGAAGTGAAGTGTTTTTTGAATACGTGCATCGCGGTGGAAAAATAGAATTAAAAGCGTGAGACCGTAAACTTTTTAAATAAGTTTGAAAAATATATTTTTAGTGTTTAAATAATCTAAATTCGGTGATGATATGTGGGAAGATCCTTGGGATGAATTTGAAAGGATGAGAAGAAGGTTAAACTTTCTCATGAGAAGGATGTGGTTGCCAATAGAA
>JAWBNW010000055.1:0-2676 GCA_039000685.1 Candidatus Aenigmatarchaeota archaeon | reverse complement strand
CAGTACCACTTTTTTCAGCAGTTATGTCAATTTTATTTTCACCGACCTCTATCTCTTCTGGAGTTATCTTTTCATTCCCACCTTGAGCCGCTATTATCTCCCTCATCTTTTTTTCGGCTTTGCCAGATTTCAATATTTCAAGAGCAAAGTTATAACCATTTTTCTTACCGGTCATCTCAAACAAAATTCCTGCAAGATGAGCAGCTTTATCTATCAAATCTTGAACTTTCTTACCCATCAAGACTTCTAAAGCTTCTCTTGCTTCTAAAGCAGGACCAATCGCATATCCCAAAGGCTGCTCACCATCAGTAATAGCACATTGAGTTTTTATACCAAGCCTTTCACCAAGTTCTATGAAATCTTTAGCAAGCAAGTTCGCGTCTCCTATGGTTTTCATCTTTGCTCCTCTCCCTGTTGGTAAGTCAACAACCAAAAACTTCGCTCCGACAGCTTTTTTCTTTGCCATAATAGATGGTAAAAGCAAGGGATCTATTGTCAAAGGATACTCGGCTTGTATGAAAACATCATCAGCAGGAGCAAGGTGCAAAGCACCACCCCATGCTATGCAACCATTTGTTTTTTCAACAACTTTCTTCATTTCTTCTATGCTTAAGCTTACAGGCATTAAAGCTTCAGCCCTGTCAGCAGTTCCAGCAGCTCCTGTTATTGCCCTAGAAGAAGTTTTTGGTATGGTTAAGCCAGCAGCTGCAACTATTGGCACCACAAGCAAGGTTGTTTTGTCTCCAGCAATTCCACCTATGCTATGTTTGTCAACTATTATTTTCTTCTTGACTTCAAGCTTCTTTCCAGTTTCAACCATTGCTAGAGATAAACTAGCAGCTTCATCCAAATCCAAGCCTTTAGCTTCCAAAGCAACGACAAAAGAAGCTATCTCCCCTTCACTCAAGTTTCCTTCAACAACATCTTTCACTATTTCAAAAATTTCTTCATAGTTTAACTTTTTGCCTTTGAGCTTGTTTTTTATGTGTTGAAGTGAAGAAGGAAACTTTGCAACCTCAACCTCAACTTCTTTACCATCAACTAAATTCAAAGCCTTAGCTACACTTTCACTTAATCCAATTTCCCCACGCTTAACAATCATTGTGGTTATGTTCACTATTCCTGTTAACCTTTTCAATTCGGTTTTGATGACAATTCTAGACAATCCTCTTATTCCAAGTTCTTCGGCATCTTCTCTATTAATTATAACTATAGGTTTGCCCCCAGTCTCAAGTTCCAAAATTTTTGTTCTGAGCTTCATTTCACCACACATTTACCTTCTTCACACCTACAAGATAAATTTGGTTTTGGAGATAAAATCTTTGGGCATATAACATACTTTGGACATTCAGGCTCAACGAAAGTTTTTTTGTTCACACATTCCCATCTAGCTCCAGAGTTTTCAGAACAACAATTTGTTATTTCCCATTCACAATCAACATCAAAAATACAAAAATTTTTTGTTAAATTGTGAAAGGCTAAAATGGAAAAAGCTATGGCGAAGAGCAGTAAAAGCATGAGCAAATGTCTAATCATTTAAATTCCTCCAAAGCAATTTTAAGTTCCTTGTGGCTTAAAGCATATTCTTCTAAATGAATTTCTTTCATGACAGCGTCAAGTGCTTGCCTCATCGCCATAGCACCAGCTTTTGTACCAAGCTTGTGGCCATGTATTCCGCCCCCTGCTTGAATCACCACATCCTTCCCAAAAATTTCAACTATTTTTGGTACATGTATAGGAGAAAGGCCACCTGAAGCTACAGGCATCACTGGCTTAAACTTCCACATCTTTTCTTTCAAAGCTTTGCAATTCTCTAAAACTTCTTCTCTCCCTTCAAACATTTTCCCAACAGCTGTGCCAACATGGAACTGATCAATACCAACAATTCTTACCAACTTCGCCAAAACTTTAACTGAAATTCCGTGATTAGGATTTTTTGTCATTGCGGCGTGCCCTGCTCTATGTCCATGAATAACTAAATCAAAATTTTTGTCTCTTAAAGTTTGTAAACTAGACCAACCAATTGTAATCACATCAACCATAATGTATTCATTTCCAATTTTTTCAACCAAATTTGCCCTTCTCAACATTTCTTCAGTTTCGGCGGTCACATTTATCATGTAAACTTTCTTTTCTCCAGTTTCTCTTTCAGCCTTTTCTTTCATCTTGAAAGTCTTTTCCAACCTTTCTTCAAATTTGTTGAATTTTTGGCTGCTCAAATTTTCATCATCTTTCACAATATCACAGCCGCCAACCCAAGCTTCATAAGCAACTTTTGCATGATCTTCTGTCTTAAGACCAATTTTAGGTTTGATGATAGTTCCGATCAATGGCCTGTCTTTCACTTTTAAAATCTTTCTTACCCCATCAATTCCGTACTTTGGGCCTTTAAATCTTTTCAATATTTTTTCTGGAAAATCTATATCAACAAGCCTTAAATTTTTCAAGTGTTTCATGCCAAAAATATTCCCAGCTATACTACTCAAGATATTTGGCAAATTTCCCGGTTCAAAAAGCTCGGAAGGATAAGCTACTTTTATGAAATTTCCATTCATTTCAAAAACTTTTGCAGCTAGCTTTTCAACATAAGGTTTTGTTGTTGTGGTTTCGGTCCATGTGCCTATGCTACTTTCAGCAGCTATAGCACCAGCTGCCTCTTTCATACTAATTCCATTC
>JAWBNW010000054.1:0-2765 GCA_039000685.1 Candidatus Aenigmatarchaeota archaeon | reverse complement strand
AAATAAAAAATATGATAAAGGTGCTGAAAGGATAGATGGGTTCAAAGAGCTTGTTCAACTAGTTCAAGATTACACCACAGAAAAAGTGTGCAGCATCTGTAAGATTTCTCCAGAGGAATTTGAAAATTTTGCAAAGATTATAGCTGAATCGAAAAACTTTGGAGCAATGCATGGTATGGGAATAACTCAACATGTAAACGCAATAGAAAATGTTCATTCTTTGCTCAATTTGATCTTGCTTAAAAACGGTAAGCTTCTGTCTTTCCGTGGTGAAGTCAATGTGCAAGGTGCTGGAGACATGGCAGGCTCTCCTGATGAGTTGCCTGTTGGGCGAATGGTGAATTTTGAAAGACTTGAAAAGCTTTGGGGCAAGAGAATAGAAATCAAGAAAGGTAAGAATATTGTGGAAGCTTTTCTAATTTCACCGGTAAAAGCTTGTTTTATTTCAGGCTTCAATCCTGCTCAGTCCATGCCAAATTTGAATCAAGTTCACAAGAATTTAAGAAAAATGTTTTTAGTTCAGCTTGATAGCTATTTTAACTTGACTTCAAAATTTGCGAAAGTGATTTTACCGGTTCCCCTATTGATTGAAAAAAATGGGACAATAACAAATGGAGAGAGAAGGATAAGACTTGTAAAAAGAGTGAGGGAAGCTCCTGGAGAAGCAAAGCCAGAATGGTTGATTTTAAAAGAATTGAGCGGATATTTTAACCTTGAGAAATTCTTCAAATATAAAAACGAAAAAGAGATATTCAAAGAAATAGTGGAAGTGATTCCGGCTTATTCTAATATCGATCCTGATTTTTTATACATGGGGAATGACGCTTGGGCTGATAAAGAAATCAAGTTTAGAAAATTCATGCCTGAGAATTTTGAAGGAATGGAAGATGTGAGAAGCAAAAGATTTCCGTTTATCTTAACAACTTTCCGCTCGCCTTATCGCTTTCTAACAGATGAAGCTACTTCCAAATCCAAAACTTTGAAGAAGTTCAAAGTTGAATTTTGCTATATTAACGAGAAAGATGCAAAAAAACTCAAGATTAAAGATAATGATTGGGTAGAAGTTTTCAACTCAAACGGCAAAGTTAAAGTAAGAGTAAAAATAGATGAGGCTGTGCCTCAAGGTGTGGTTGCAATGCACTTTCACTCGGAAAAAATTTTGGTCAACAAGCTTTTTCCAACTCAATTTGATGAAGAAAGCTTTCAGCCCAATTTCAAAACAGTAGCAGTACAAATAAGGAAGTTGAAGCCTAAAGAATAGAAAATTTTCTCGTGTTTATTACTTTTGGTATTTCTTCTATCAAATCACTTGCAAGCAAACTTTCTCCATATTTTTTAGCTGCTAGTTCACCGGCTCTACCATTAACAAAAGCGGCAGCACAAGCTGCAGTAAATGTGTCACATCCACGAGCCAAGTAAGCACCACAAATTCCTGCCAAAGTATCACCTAGTCCACCTTTTGTCATGTAAGGTGAGCCAGTTCTGTTTATTGCAGTATTAAGACCATCAGAAATCACATCTACATGACCTTTTAGCAAGATAGTTGCTTGAAGTTCTCTTGCAACATTTGGAACTAATTCCAACCTTTCTTTCAAATCAAGACCAAGACTTATTCCAGACAAAACGAAAAATTCATATGAGTGTGGAGTGATTATCACTTCCTTTCCTTTTATCACTTCTTTTTCTTTGGCTAAGGCATGAATAGCATCAGCATCAATCACAACAGGCAGCTCAACTCTTCTCAAGAATTCGAGGATGAAATCCATCACTTCTTCTCTTCTTGACATGCCTCCACCAATCACCACAGCAGTTTTATTTTTTGTCAATTCTAGGACTTCATCCAAATTTTTTCTAGTGAAAAAGTCTCCTTTAATAGGAAAAGCTATCAAATCTGGTTTAAAACTTCTTATAACATAAGCTGTTTTTTCAGGAGCAACTATAGTTACCAAATCAACCCCTGCTCTTAAGGCAGCCAAAGCATTGAAAGCTGGTGAACCTGAATAAAGCTTGCTTCCTCCTATAACAAGCAAATGACCAAAATCGTACTTTTTTGACCACAAGCTTCTTTTCTTGTAAACTTGCTTTAATATGCTTTTACCAACAACTTGCATAATTGGTTTTTCCTCTTGTGAAGAAATAAAACTTTACCCTAATAGAAAAGTTTAAATTCTTTAAAAAAGTTCAACTTCATTATGAGGAGAGAATTGCATTCGTGGGAGAAAAAACACAAAGAACATTTCTTTACAATCATATATTTTATTCCAGATTCATATCCACTTTTTGGTTTAGCAAAAGTTTTAAATCTAAATAATCTTTACGCGAAGGAAAAAAATCTTTTCTATAAAGAGGATGGAAAAGAGTACAAAATTTGTTATTCTAGTCTTTTTCTTTGCTATGGGAATGAAATTATTGGCGAATATGATACAGAAACTGTGGCTAAAAAAATAGAAATTTTTAAAGAAGGAGTAACAGAGATGGCAATAACTAAAAGTAATCTTCCCTTTGGAACAATAATCATAGAAAATACGAAAAGGATAACACCAAAAGATAAAATAAAAGAATTAGCAAATGAGGTATTTAAATGATGAAATAAAAAATATTATTTCATCCTACTTTTCCTCAAAGCTTCAAGCAAAAGTTTCCTTTCAATTTTAATAACTTGCATTCTCACTCTATCTATTGCATCAATATTAACAGAAATGCTGTCTACCTGTTTAAATGTAACAAACTACTTCCTCTACCTTGAGATTATCGGAAACATCGGA
>JAWBNW010000053.1:0-2853 GCA_039000685.1 Candidatus Aenigmatarchaeota archaeon | reverse complement strand
CAAGGGTATCCAATTATAGAGTTCAGCACCTCTAGTAAATTTTTAACCATTGATTTATCTGAGTTATTGAAAAAAATTAAAATTGAGCCAAAAATTAATATATCTAATTATTCAGGTTCTTACGCAAAGGGAGAAAAATTCAAAGTTCGTATACCATTAAAATATGCAAAAATATTTTTATCTAAAGTTCCTATAATTAATGACAATCATATTAGAAGATTAGGAGGTATGAAAGAATGGAATTCAAGGAAGTAATTAAAAGAAGATGTTCTGTTAGGGCTTTCAATAGTAGGCCTATAGAGGAAAGCAAAATAAAAGAGATACTTGGAGTCGCAAACTCGGCCCCATCTGCAGGGAATTGAACTTATTCTCCCAATTGCAGGCCTATGAGATATTTTTAGTTCAAGATGAAAAGAAGAGGAGAGAACTAGCTTTAGCTTCTTTCGCCCAAAGTTTTGTAGCAGAAGCTCCTGTTGTGTTAGTTTTTTGCGCTAATCCTGAAAGATCCGAAAAGAAATACGGAAAAAGGGGAAGAAGCTTGTATTCAATCCAAGATGCAACAATAGCTGCAGCTTATGCTCAGCTTGCAGCCACAGCTTTGGGCTTGGCTTCTTGCTGGGTTGGGGCTTTTGATGATGAAGAAGTTTTGAAAGTTCTTGGGAAGCCAGAAGGTTTGCAACCTGTGGCAATAATCCCTATAGGCTACCCAGCAGAAAAGCCTGAAGCTACAGAAAGAAGAAAGCTTGAAAAGTTAGTGAAAAAGATTTGATAAAATCATTCTATGGTTTTAATTTTAAAATTTATTTTATCTGATAGTGACAAAACTTTTTTAACACTTTCTCCCGGTATAGAACGGGCAGAAACATATTTATGTCTATCCAGTTCAATTCTCTCTGCAAGTAATAATATTGATGGTTTGATATAAATATTGTTTTCATCTACATCAGAAATATCTACAGTAAAATTTAAAACAAAACGCACCAGATGAAGCTGAGGTACAGTATAAAATATATCTTTATTTGCAATATCTTTTGTCTTTACAACTCTTAAATAAAGATCGGAATAACAATATTTATTTTTCATATATGTTTGTAATGGCAGATTTAACATATTTCTTATTGCATCAGGTTCAGCAATAGATGTGTATTCATATAACTTTTCTGGTTTATCATTATATTCACGGAGATTAGAAAATAAACTAATTATTGATTTGAGATAAGAAAATTTTACATCTGTTATTTGAAAACGCTGGTCCCTCTCTAAATTAACTTCTCCTATACCAAAAGTGAATGAATTTTTTTGTTTATTTTCTTTTATTTTTTGTTCAAAAAATCTAGTTGCAATTCTGTATATTTTTCTTGTTAATTCGGGCACATATTCAGAACCGTCTCCCTCGCTGTTAAGGGCCCTTAAAAAAAGTGTATTAAAATCATTATAAAGAGGAATTAACGACTCTCCTTTTTCCTTTGACATACATCTTAATAAAAATTTAAAGGATTTAAGTCTTTCTAAAACTTGAAAGTATAAAATTTGTTAGTTTAAAAATATTTTGTTTTGCCTTGGCTCAATTTCTTTGTATATTCATAACAATTCACACAAATGTAAAATTTGCCAATTTTTCTTGAATGTTTTTCGCAGATTGGAATACCGCAATTGTTGCAATTGCCGACAGCTGTATTGTTGCAATCTATTAGCACACACTTCTTTTTTTGAACTTCCATGATTTAAATTATTGATTTTTAAATATAAGGATAAGTGCTATATAAAATGGTTTTATTCTCTCTCTTTTGTTCTGAAGATGATTGAAAGCGCGAAGCCTAAGCCAAGACCTAAAAGAGTGAAGCCTGGTACCATGATCGGATTTGATGTAAAGGCAAAACCAAGCATACCTGCCCCCACTCCAATTAACACACCAGCAGCTATCCATCTGTCACTCAACCTTGATTTTTTGGCCATCTTCTCACATATTGAATTGTAAAACTTACCACTTAAGCTTGTCGCCGACTTTAATCTTAAGGCTGAAAGGTGTCTCCAAGACATATTTGCAAGCTTCTTTAGACTTGTAAGTCTTCCAGGTCTTTAAACCAAGGGATATAGGTTTGCCTTCTTTTATGTCCACAACTTTTTTTGAACTATCAAGAAAAATAAATTTCAAAGGATATCTTACCAAAAACATCCAGAAAGACCATCTTTTCTCGTAAGGCATTATAAATAGCATGTTCTTCTTTTTCGAGAAACTTAAGCCTAATAATTGTTTTAAAAAGCTGTCTGCTACATCAGCTTCTATGGTTGAGTTTTTAAGCCGAATCTCCATTACTTTTAAATTTTTAACTCTTTTACTAATTATTTATGAAAATTAAGGAAGCAATAGAAGATAGTTTGAAGTATGTAGTCTCAGGCAGTGTAGGTGCGGGTATAGGTTATGTATATGGTTTATGGTCACAATTTTCTGCTAAGGCAAATGTTGCTGTTAGACCAGAGCTTACTAAAGTAGATTGGTTTACAGCACTTTTATCAGGACATCTTCAGGATTGGGCTTTTTATCATTATCCCACAGAATCTACCCTTTTAGCTGCAGGTATCGGAGCAGCTCTTCTTTCTCTTTATGTCTACATCACAAGCGAATGAGATGACAAATAAAACTTATTTTTTCTGATATTTTTTACAATTTTTTGTTGGTTAAAAAATATTCTTTGTTATTAGAAAATGGCTCAAACAAAATCGGTTTTAAAAGTGTTTTGAGAACTGATGCGGGAGGTGGGATTTGAACCCACGAAGGCACTAAGCCACAGGCGCCTCAGGCCTGCGCGATTGACCTGGCTACGCGACCCCCGCTCAATAATAAATTTACTC
>JAWBNW010000052.1:0-2873 GCA_039000685.1 Candidatus Aenigmatarchaeota archaeon | reverse complement strand
CTATAGATGGGAAGAATATTCTTTGAAACTTTTGGAAGAAATTTGGAATTTATACAAGGAAAGAATATGGAAAAGTGGAAAAGTGTTTTTATTTTTATATGAAATTCACAACATTCCTGGATGGGAAAAATTTGTGAGGACTTTGCATGATAAGAAAGAAGCAAACATTTTTGTCTCAGGCTCTTGTTCAAAGCTTTTGAGCAAAGAATACGCAACACTTCTTTATGGAAGATATATGGAATTTCAAATATTTCCACTCTCTTTTCAAGAGTTTTTAAAATTTAAAAACATTTCCACTGAAAATAAACTGAATCTCCTTGCAAAAAAGAGAGAAGTGTTAAAGCTGCTTTATAACTACATGGAATTTGGTGGCTTTCCAAGAGTAGTTATAACTGAAGATAAAGATCTTTTGAGATCTTACTTTGAAACTATAGTGATGAAAGATGTTGCAGAGAAGTATAAAATAAAAGAGATAGAGAAGCTTAGAAGAATTGCTGTTTTCTATTTAACAAACATCTCAAACAAAATAACTTTTAACTCACTTTCAAAAAATTTGGAAATACCAATACATACAGTTGAGAGATTTTCTTATTACTTACAAGAAGCTTTCTTGTTGTTTTTTGTGAACGCTTTTTCTGCTTCTTTAAAAGTTCAAGAAAAACTTCCAAAAAAAGTTTATAGCATTGACAATGGTTTGAGCAATATTGCAGGCTTCAAGCTCAACAAAGATATTGGCAAATTCATGGAAAATGTTGTGTTTCTTGAGTTGAAGAAAACAAATAACGAAATATATTACTCAAAAGTTAATGATAAAGAAGTGGATTTTGTTGTTAAGGAAGGATTAAAAATAAAACAATTAATTCAAGTGACTTATGCTTCAGGTAAAGATGAAATTGAAAAAAGGGAATTGGAGAGTTTGTTGAAAGCAAGCAAAGAGTTGAAATGCAAAGATTTGCTTGTGATAACTTGGGATTATGAAGATGAGATTAAGGTTAAAAGTAAGAAAATAGTTTGTAAACCCTTGTGGAAGTGGTTGATTGATGCCTCTTAGATGCAAGATACTTAATTCCAAACTTTTTTAACCTTATCTCTTTATTTCATTTACATCCAAGCTTATTGATTTAACTTAATTTATGTGCTCTCAATAAAAGGTCTTTAAATGATTTTCTAGTTTTCCATAGAAGCATTAGCTATTGTCTGATTTCTGGGACAAATTTATACTTTCATCCCCAAATTATTCCCCCATGGCTTTAATTTATTCTTAAAGTTTTTCAATAAGTAAAGATTTATATACTCCATAAAAAATACAAGTATTCATGGAGTATTATCCAAGAAAAATAGAGGAAAAGATGAGTAAATGGCTGAAAAGAAGAGAAATTGTTTTGATTAAAGGGCCTCGACAAAGTGGCAAAACAACTTTGTTGTTGCATTTGAAAGAAAAACTGGGGGGTGGCTACACAACATTGGAAGACGAGGACATGTTAGCAGCTTTGGAATCTTCGCCGAAAGAATTTGCAAGCAGATTCTTAGAAAAAAAATTATTGTTTATCGACGAAGCACAATACTGCAAAAAAGTTGGAAAGAAAATAAAACTAATTTATGATCTTTTCTCTGATAAACTCAAACTCTTCGTCACAGGCTCGGGCTCATTTGACATAAAAGTTGAAGTAGGAAAATATCTTGTTGGGAGAGCAATTTATTTTGAACTTTTACCTTTAGATTTCGAGGAATTCTTGCTGTGGAGGGCTCCAGACTTACATAAGATTTTTTCATCTTACAAAGCTGCTGTTAAAGATTTCATCCTAAATGGTAAGCCGATCCGAATTGAGCTTGTTTTTGAGCATGAATTCAGATCACTGCTTCAAGAATATTTGATTTTTGGTGGATTTCCTGCTGTTGTAAAAGAAGATGATGAAGAGATTAAAAAAGAACTTTTAAAAAATCTCGTTAGGACATACCTTGAAAAAGATGTCTTCTTTTTCCTTAACATTAGACATCTAGAAAAATTCAGGAATTTGCTGAACTACCTCAGCTTTAATAATGGTTCTTTGGTTGAGTTTTCATCGATTATGCGAGAATTTAAAATAGATTTTAAAACCCTGGAATATTATTTAACAATCCTGAAGTCTACATACATAATTGATTTGATCCCACCATTTTACAAAAACTTATCAACAGAACTCAAAAAGGCAAAAAAGATTTATTTCATTGACACTGGCTTGAGGAATTCTCTAATTAATAACTTTCTTCCCATCGAAAGCAGAACTGATAAGGGAATTTTGTTTGAAAATTTTGTACTCAACGAATTAAGGGCAAACTTTGAAGACAAAATTTGTTATTGGCGTACAACAGGAAAAGCAGAAGTTGATTTCGTGTTGCAATTGGACCAAAATGTTATTCCAGTGGAAGTTAAAAGTGGAGTAAAGCTGCGTAAAGGTTTTTTGAGTTTTTTGAACACTTACAAACCCAAGAGAGCTCTTGTGATAACAGAGAGAGAATTCAAGACAGAAAAAATAGGTCAAACAGAAGTTGCTTTTGTACCTCACTTTTTCATTTAATTTTTTTGAGGGAAATCTTTTTATAGTAGAAATTGCCGCTTAAAAATAGTGACATAGATAAGTTTGCAAAGCTTTCGAGTTTGTGAATTTCGCTGATTCTAACGGCTATGATGGTGTTAATTTTCTAAAAGATCTTCCCCAGTTTAAAGAGAATTATAAAGAAGTATTGCCTGCTTACTCTAAAAATTCAAGCAGTTTAAATTGCCTGAGCATAGTAAAGAAAGTATTTGGCTTTTAACTAATGCCACTCAGAAAAGCAAAGTATTTACTGCCTTTTTCTGTAGAGAAAAAAACACAACTTGCAAGACTCAAACA
>JAWBNW010000051.1:0-2916 GCA_039000685.1 Candidatus Aenigmatarchaeota archaeon | reverse complement strand
AGACAGAAAATATCAAAAAACTTTCTTCCATGTAGCTAGAGAATTTTTCTATTGTATCTGCTGTTATCTTTAAAGAATCTTCTAGTGAGGTATATGTTATTGGATTAGAAATGTTAGTAAGATAAAATCTTGCCAAGCTCATAAGTTCTCTAACTTTTTTAATTCTGTACCTTAAAACAATATCCTTTGTTATTATATCTTCAAAATAGTTCAGTAAAATTTCTTTCTTGCTTGTTGAAAGTACAACTTCGGGAAAACCGCCAAACTCACAGTATTCTCTTACTAAAGATTTTATTTCAATTTTCTTATTAATCAAATCCAACCTATCTTTTATCTCTAAATTTTTAAAGCTGAGAAATTCTTCAAAATCCAAAGGAAAAATTATTAGGTCCAAATGCCTACCAGTTAGCAAGCTTGCTAAGCTACTTTTCAAAAGCTTTGATGTTGACCCAGAAATTATAATTTTACATTTTCGCAATTCTTGAAATGTTCTTACCCATCTTTCCCAATTTTCAACTTTATGCACTTCATCCAAAAAAATATATGGCTTGGACTTTGGTTTAATAAATTCTAAATAAGTTTCAAAAATCTCATCTAAAAGTTCTACCGAAAAATCTGTAAATCTTCTGTCCTCGAAGTTCACTATTAGAATTTCTCTTGGGTTTATTCCTTCTTCAATTAAATTCTTTGCTATTTGCATCATTAAGAAGGATTTACCTGCTCTCCTCACACCTATTAAAGCAATTACCATATTCGTTTTAAGAAATCTTTTAACCTTTTCTAAGTATTTTTTTCTAAGTATACCAGTATCCATATCTTTTTTCCAGAAGTTCCAGTCCATTAAAATTTCCAAAATTTCTTCTTTTTTCATATACCTAACTTATTAGTCAAAATATTTAAATTTTGACGAGTATGAAAGGTAAAATTTACTAAATACAGAATTAAAGTAAACGTTTATTTATAGCATAGTTGAAGAAATCAATATCGTGATAGTCAACCTCATTTTTATCAATCAATTTTTTCAATTCTTTGATATCAAACCACTTAATCCCTTCTATATCTTTTTCAGGTTCGGATATTTTGGACTTAAGTAAAATTTTATAAAATATGTGGAGATTACAGGTTTTCTGAGAAAACTTCTTGTAGGTTATGAAAATGATATTTCCAACACCAATATCATATCCAGTTTCTTCTAGCATTTCCCTTTTCAAAGCATCTTCAAATTTCTCTTCATCCTCAACTATACCCCCAGGCGTTTCCCAGTTTCCTCCATTTTCTTTAACTAACAGAATTTTCTTATTATTTATTGCAATTCCCCTTACCCTCACTTTGAATAATAATTCTTTTTTATGTCTCATTGGAAATTCCCGTCTTGTATATATTTTTCCCTATTTTGTTAAATTGTTTTTTCCCAGTCAAACTTTAAGGGTATTTCTTTTTTTCTATATACCAACCATTCCCCATCTACAAGTTTATAAATTACTTCTTCCGTTCCATAATGTTTAAGTAGAGTGGTTTCTGGTAGTGGATATGCTTTCTTACAAATATTCATTAGTTTATTTGTATCTGGTTCTTGTATATTTTTATGTAAAAAATCTTTAATTAATTGAAATTCTATAATCAAGTTTTTTGGATAATCTCTAAAAGCGGAAAATTTTTAGAGCAGTTATTTCAATAAGAATTTTGCCAAATCTTCTTTATCTAAAATAATTACATCCTTAGTATAAGCTCTGTGCGGTTTGCCAGCTTTTACTTCAATTTTAAGATCACCAGCAATACAATCTATTTCATATCTGTTCCTGAAATAATAAACTTCCCCAAATTTTCTTAATAGATTATCTTGAACTATCCACTCATAAATCGCATCTTTTCTCAATTCAACCCCAAAAATTTTTGAAAAAAACTTTAGGGATAAAAGGATCTCTAAAAAAGATCTTTTTCTCTTTTTTGAAATCTACTTTTTTACCTTTCTTGTAATAAGCAATACCAATTAAAAACAAATTTTCCAAAATTTCAAGATATTCTCTCACAGTTACATGAGAAATCCCTATTGCGTTGCCTATTGTATTGTAGCCAAGAGGTGAAGGTGTTTTTAAAAGGAGCTGATAAATTATTTCCCTTGCAATTCTATAATTCTTGTTTATCCTTGCAAATTCTTTTTCTATGCTAGAAACAAAATCTTGAAGAAAGGTAGGATCTTGATTTATGCTTCTAGGAAATCCCCCAACCTTATAAAATCTTCAAGAGCTACTTCCTTTTCCTCTTTTTTATATTTTAGAATTTGAAAGAATTCTTTGAAAGTTAAAGGTAAAACATGATAATTTATTGTCAAGATATATATAAATGTTTGACACTTAACTGTCAAGCTTCCAAAAGCCACTTCCACAAAGGCTTACAAACAATTCTCTTATTCTTTACTTTAATCTCATCTTCATAATCCCATGTTATTATCAAAAGATCTTTACATTTCAATTCTTCACTTGCTTTTATCAAAGCCTTAATTTCCCTTTTTTCAATTTCATCTTTACCAGAAGCATAAGTAACTTGAATTAATTGCTTTATTTTCAAACCTTCTTTCAAAACAAAATCAACTTCATTCTGCTGATAATCTTTAAAATAGAAAATCTCCACCAAGGGATTTATAAAACTTTGTTTTTTAAGTTCAACAGCTACTAAATTCTCAATTATTTTTCCAATATTTTCACTAAACCTCAAACCTATTGCATTTGCTAATCCTACATCAGTGCAATAAACCTTTCTTGGAGATTTTTCTACTTCTTTAACCTTTTTAGAAAATCTTGAGATATAAAATATCAAAAAACTTTCTTCCATATAGCTAGAGAATTTTTCTATTGTATCTGCTGTTATCTTTAAAGAATCTTCTAGTGAAGTATATGTTATTAGATTGGAAATGTT
>JAWBNW010000050.1:0-3044 GCA_039000685.1 Candidatus Aenigmatarchaeota archaeon | reverse complement strand
ATTCTGGCTCAGCCAAAATTATCAACAGCAAGGAAACGGAGACAAGCAGGGCGATCAATCTAAAAGAATCGCCCAATTCGACAGAGTGAACTAAAACTAGGAAAAAGAGGAGCAGGAGGGCAAATAGATAGTTGTAGAGGAAAGATATTCTCGAAGTTTTGTACTTGGTTTGAATCATAATTTAATATTCGTGATTTAAATTAAAGTTCTTGTTTCACGATTTTAATTATAGAGAAGATGAAGATCCTGAAGAAAAAATTTTTCACCAGAAGTCCGGAAAAAGTTGCTAAAGAATTGCTTGGAAAAATTTTGGTAAGAAAGCTGAACGAAAAAAT
This sequence comes from Candidatus Aenigmatarchaeota archaeon, assembly GCA_039000685.1. Classification (GTDB taxonomy): domain Archaea; phylum Aenigmatarchaeota; class Aenigmatarchaeia; order CG10238-14; family SCSR01; genus JAVZGQ01. Next base: position 2,709 of record JAWBNW010000050.1, on the reverse strand, counting down.
CTTGTCTGGAAGAATTGTTGAGGTCGAAGCTTACTTTGGGGAGAAAGACCCTGCTTCTCGAGCTTTTTTGGGAAGGCCAAAACATTGCGTGAAGCTAATGAAAGATGAGCCTGGGAAAATTTTGGTTTACAATGTTCACAACAACTGGTTGCTGAATGTGATAGCCCATGAAAAAGGAAAAACAGGAGCTGTTTTGATAAGGGCTATTGAACCAATAGAAGGAATAGAAAAAATGAAGGAGAGCAGAAAGACAGAAAATATTCTCGGCTTGACAAAAGGGCCGGGAAAGCTTTCCAAAGCTTTGGCCATAGACAAAAGCTTGAATGGAATTGATTCCACAAACGAAGAAAGCCAAATAAATTTTTTTGATGTTAGTGAAAAATTTGAAATTGTTCGCTCGCATAGAATAGGCGTAAATAAAGATTTAGCCAAGCCGTTAAGATTTTTTATAAAAGGCAATAAATTTGTATCAAGGTGAAATGATTAAAGTTGGCTGCTGTGGCTGGGGCTTCTTGAGGCCAAGAGATTTCTTCGGAGACGAAGCCGAGAAGTTCAAGTCCATCTTGCAAGCATATTCTTCTCTTTTTCCTTCTGTAGAGATCAACTCAACTTTCTATAGAATTCCAAAGCTTACAACAGCAGAAAAGTGGAGGAAAGAAGCCGATAAAATCAACAAAGAGTTTGAGTTCAGCGTGAAGTGCACTCAGCTCATAACACACCAAATAAAATTCTCCAAAGCTTCTGTCAATCTGTTCAATACGATGAAAGAAATTTGCAAAGCTTTGAAAGCAAGGATCTTGCTATTTCAGTCGCCAGCAAGCTTTAAACCAAGTGATGAAAACATCAAAAGAATGGAAGATTTTTTCAAATCCATAAAAAGAGAAAAATTGATATTTGTTTGGGAACCAAGGGGAGAATGGCATAAGAAGCCTGAGCTGATAAAGAAGATTTGCAAGAAGTTTGATTTGGTTGAGTGTGTGGATCCTTTCAGGAACGAGCCTCTTTACTTTGGAAAAGAAAAAATAGCTTACTTTCGATTGCACGGCTTCGGCTTGATAAGCATGTACAACTACAGTTTCTGCAAGCATGAATTGGAGCAACTGAAAGAAAAAGTTAAGCAGCTTGAGAAAAAGACTGAAGAAATTTGGGTAATGTTCAACAACAGCATGATGTATAAAAATGCTCTAGAGTTCATGAATTTGATAAAAGAAAAATAGGAGAAGGGATTTATTCCTCTTCTCCCGTCTCTTCTGATTCTTCTAGCTCTTCTGACTCTTCTGTTGCTTCTTCTTCAGCAGCTTCCTCTGCTGCTTCACCCGAAACTTTCTCTCCTATCGCAAATCTATTCCTCACTTCTGTTATTTTTATCCTTGTTTTTTCTCCCTGTTTGGCTCCGTTGATGAAGACAACAAAGTTCTTTATCCTTGCTATCCCATCCCCTCTAGAGCCAACTTCGTTTATCTCTACATCATATTCCTCGCCTACTTTTACAGGCTTTGGAATATCTACTCTAGGACCAAATCTCCTAAATCCACCTCTTCTAAAAGGCATTTACAAAACCTCCTTTACTTTTATTTCACCTCATGAGTTAGAAGTAGAGTTCTTCTCTACCTTCCTCCCTTTTGGTTAATTGTTTATTTTAAAAATAAGTATTTAAGCTTTTGCAGGCAAGACTAAAGCAACTTATTTTTATCCTCAGCGCCAAGGATATGGGGTGAACTCCAGTTTGAACTGTTTTGTTGAAATTAGCATTTTCTGACATGCTGAATATTATGTGTTTTTGTTGCTTATGTTATTTACGTTCCGCTTGGTGTTCCGCTTAACTTTAAATTTTCTAGACCAATATAAGAATAATATGAAGTTGAAAGAATTTCAAGAAAAGTTAAGAAGTTGTAAATATTGCAAAAAGATTCTCAAAATGAATTTTGAACCTAAACCACTTGTATGGGGGAATCAGAATGCAAAAATTGCACAAATAAGCCAAGCTCCTTCTTTTCATACAAGCATTTGGGGTAAACCATTTTCAAAGGATGAGAATACACCAGATGCAAGTGGTAAGCAATTGCTAAAGTGGTATGATGTACCAAAAGAAATATTCTATAACCCAGATTACTTTTACATCACAGCAGTTGCTCATTGTTTTCCTGGCAAAAACAAAGGAGGAGATGCTGCTCCACCAATAGAGTGTGCTAAGCTTTGGTTATGGAAAGAGCTTTCCTATTTAAATCCAAAACTTTTCTTAATTTTAGGTAGGCATGCTGCCAACTTTATCTTTCCGAACAAGAATTTTGTAGAATTAGTCTTCACAAATCAAGAACTGTTAGGCAAGCCTGCATTTGTTTTGCCTCATCCTTCACCAGCCAACAAAAAATGGCTTAAAGAGCATCCCAGATTCGAAAAAAATAGGTTGAAAGAAATTAGATTTGCCATACACAACGCCCTTACTTGTTAGCGCAAAAAACCTTTCAATCCTAGAGCTTTAATTCCTTTTCTAGCCATCGGTCTGAAGCCAGAAGGATTGTAAACCCAAATTTATTGTCATAAGGAGGATCTGTAAGAATAAGGTCTATGCTCTCGCTAGGTATAAGTTTTATTTGTTCGAATGCATCTCCGCAGATCAGCCATACGTTAGATTCTTCCAGACCCATGCTTCCCAACTTCCTTCAGGAGGAAGCATGGCTCTTACCGCTTCATTCCTTGCTTTTTCCG
>JAWBNW010000005.1:0-29975 GCA_039000685.1 Candidatus Aenigmatarchaeota archaeon | reverse complement strand
CACAAAAATCTACATCTACAAATACGATAAAAGATCAGGCTTCTCAAGCTGCACGAATTCAAGATTTTTACAAGGAAGCAACTTGCCACCAGGTGATGTGCACACTTTAACTCTCGACGTCTACATCCCATACGGAGTTCCAAACGGCAACCTCAACACAGCAACCCTAACAGTTTATGCCTCAGGAGTCTCACCATAAAACTAATACAATTTTTTCTCCAGTTTTGCCAACTTTTCTTCCAAACTCTTCTTCATTTCCCTGTAAGCAGCAGAGCTTATCAGTCCTTCTTCCTTTTCTTTCTCCAAAACTTCAAGCATCCTCAATATCTTCTCTTTCTCCACCACAAGCATTTCTTTATTTTCCTTCTTCCCACCTTTTGCTGAGCTCATGAGCTTTTCAAGCGAAATAATCCAAGGCCTCAATGCAGGGACTTTCTTTCTTGAAGCCAGATATATGCCAAAAACCACTATCGGGATCAAAATTATCAAGAGCATCCACCAAGGAATTATGGCTTTCACTTTCACGACTTCAAGTTTGCTCAGTACATCCCTAGCTTTTGAAATCAAATTTCTAGCATTATCAACATTCTTCAAAGCATCTTCCAATTTTTCACTTTCAAGATTTTCTTTGGCTTTCTTTATTTGTGATTTTATTTCTTCCATGTACAAAAGAACTGCAGAAACATCTTTTCCTTCTCTCTCAGCAACTTTCACGTCAACTTGAAGCTCTTGGAATTCTTCTTCCAGCTTTTTTATCTCTTCTTCCAAGAGCTCTTTCATCGATTCAAAAACTGTTATAACTATTTTCTTTTGGTCGCTAACTACACCAGAAGTTGCTATCAGTGTGGCAGTATATTCTCCCCGAACAACATTTTTTGGTATTGTGAAAGTTATGAGGAATGGCACAGATTTATCTTTTTCGAGGGTCTTGTAAGTTTCCGGAGTTATGTTGAACCAGCTAGTGGGTATGCCAAGCAAGAACAAACTCACATTTTCCAAATTAGTTTGGCCCGTGTTGTTGACTATAACAGTTTCAATTCTTGTGAATCCTCTTGCCAGGCTTACATTGCTATTGTATTTAGAAATGAAGATGTTTGCAAATATCTTTTCTGTTGGGGTTGGAGCAGGAGCTGCACCAGTTGGCAAGTATGGATATGTGACGTAAACTGGTGGAGGGGGTGTGATGTTCAAAGTTCTTGCTATGACTATAAAGCTCACGTTCGCCAATATTGGCGGTTGAACAGTATCGTAATTTACTCTCACATTCAACAGATAATTTCCCAAAGGCTGGTTTGAATAAATGTAGGCTGTTCTAGTGAAGCTTTGGTTTGATAGAGCTGGTGTGAGGACTGCTTCTGAAGTTGTGAAATAGGTTGTATTTTGGGAAGAAACCCAATATTCAACAAAAACATCTTGTGTGACTTCACCCTTGTTTTCTATTGTCAAGATGAAATCCAAATAATCTCCTTGAGGAACTTCATTTTCTAGCAACTGTATTCTTACGTCGTATGGTCCACCATGTGCTACCCTGAAAGCCTTCAGCTTCATGGTCTGAAATTCATTTTGAGTAACATTTAAAACTGCTAAGAACATTCCGCTCGGCGTGTTTATTGGCATGGCATATTGGTAAGTGTAGTAGCCCGTTGCCTTCTTTGTCATTTGAGATAGATTAGCGACAAAATAGAGATTGTTTGCTGGGTCATAAACTGTTAAGTCCATCGAGGTTGGATCAACAGGCTTGCCTTCACCGTTGTAGACCAAAATCCCAAACTTCATTATGTTTTCAGGATACCAGACAACAGCAGTTTCTATGTCAGCGAATAAGCCAGTAACAGTAACTGTTCTTGAAAGAACTTGGAAAGTGTAGTTGACTTGCTTTTCAAGAGTTCTGTTTACAATTTCATCCTTAAATCTTGAATTGGAGACAAGAGTGTAATTTCCTAAAGGAGCATCAGATGATAAAGAAAAGCTTGGCATTGGGATTATAGTTCCATCTGAATTTGTCTGGAAGTTTGAAGAAAGATAAGTGATGTTGCCTTGTGAATCGAATATTGTAAAGTTTGTTGTGAAATTTTCTACAGGGTTATTCGCAAAATCTCTAACACTGTAGTAAATGGAGCCAGTGTCACCTTGATAATATTTGTCAGAAAGGGTGGATAAAAGAATGTTGAACTTGATGTAGACTAAGAAAGAAGAATTGGCATTTTCTTCATTCCCTATATTATCTCTTGCATAAACAGTTATATTGTAGATTCCCCTTTCTGAAGTACTCCCATCCGTACCATTAGGATAAGTTATTTCCCATCTTGTCAAGTTACCGTTAGTCTCCAAAAGCATGAGATTCAAATTATCAACAATTCCATTAGGTCTCGTCACGTTAACTTTTGCCCAAGCAGTCCCACTTCCAGACCTATCTGTCACATTAACAGAAATCAACACGGTTGTATTTTGTTCTGTTTCATTCGGAATTATGGAAACATTTATTATAGGTGGAATGTAAGGAACTAGAGAAACAATAACAGTTTTGTTGTCTGGATTTGCATTTGACTGAATGGCATCAACCAAGAAGGTTGAATTGTATGTTCCTGGGGAAACATCAGTGACGTTATAAGTTATTTTGAAGACATGCCAGCTCAGTCTATTCACTTCAAAACTAGTTTCATTGACTTTTGTGTAATTGCCTTCTTCTGGCTGTACGGCAAAATCTATTTTCACATTTCCCTTGTTCGTCACATTGATTTCACAAACAGTGCCTTCTGGTTGTTGTGTTGATCTTTCACAGTATTCTGGCTGTAAACTCCATGTTCTGTTTTCTGGAACATAAACTTCCAGAGTGAAAGTATCAAAACCATCATTTTGCGCCGAAACATTTATTGTTCCAGTGTAAGTTCCAGTTGGATAGCTTAAAGGAACACTGACATTAACCATGACAGATTGATTTGAGTTCGGTGGGATGCTTGAAAGGCCTGCTGGTATAAACTCGACAGCAAAGTCCTGACAAACTTCTCCAGAGATGCAATTGAAGTTTATATTTTGAAGAGCATCATTCCCGATTGACAAAACAGTGAAATTTCCCAAAGTTTCTTCAGCACCATCATGAACTGTACCCGAGACCTTATCTTCACTCACATTTATCAATGGATTCGAAGCTACTGTCACGGTTATAAAAGTCTTATTTGTTCCCATTGAATTGTCTGGTTGAGTCCAATTTGTTGAAACGTTTACCAAGTAATTTCCTGGTGGAGTTGCTTTTGGAATCGTGACATTGAATTCTTTTTGGCAAGTTTCTTCTTTAACAAGATTTCCACATTCTTCAATGCTCGGCATTACAAACCAGTTAGGAGGAACAAAGATGCTTATGTTGACAAATCTTGCGCTCCCGTTTCCTATATTTTTAGCATTAGCCTTGAAATAGAAAGTTTCATTTTTTTGTTGGGTTATGTTGCTTGCAGTGTAGCTTGAGATGTTTGTTGTTATAGAGACATTTGTTTTTGATGGAACATAAACTTCCAGAGTGAAAGTATCAAAACCATCATTTTGCGCCGAAACATTTATTGTTCCAGTGTAAGTTCCAGGCATGAAACCTAAAGGTATGGTGACATTTATTGAGACATTTTCTTTTGAACCTTCTTCTAGGCTAGATATGTTTTCTGGGATGAAAATAATTACAAAGTTATTACAAGCTTCACCAGAAACGCAAGAGAATGTGATGTTCTGAAGAGCATCATTCCCAATTGAAAAAACAGTGAAATTTCCGACTATACTCCAAATTCCATCTCCAGCCTCACCATGAACCTTTTCCTGCTCGACATCAATTTTTGGATTGGATTCAACGCTTACATTAACTTCTGTTTTGTTCGATGATATTGTTTGATCAGGATTCACCCAAGTTGCTGTAACATTTATGTAATAATTTCCAGGCGAAGTATTGTTCGGAACTGTTATTTTGAACGATCTCGCACAATAACCATTTTTTTCCAAATCTCCACACTGCTCTAAAGTGATGTTTGCACTCCATCCACTCAAAAGTTCTAGGGTTATGTTTGTTGAATAGGCTGTAGCATTACCAAAGTTGCTTGCATTTGCTTCTATCACAAAGCTGTCATTTTCATACAAGGCTACACCAGAAACAATCGGGTTTTGTGGTTGAACAACTACGCTTATGGTTGTATTTCCTGGTTCAGCCGAAAAAGTATCTGTATTATTTCCAAAATTCCCGTTTTTAGTTGCATTGCACGAGAGAATATATTCTCCTTCTTCTGTTGGAGCCGTGAAATTGACAGAATAAGTTCCATTATTGTAGTCTGTCTTGTTTATCACTTCAACTGAATCATAGCTACAATTTATCATCGCCCCAGCAATCCAAGAATCTTGTCGATAATTTTTCACGTATATATTCGCTATTACAATAGAGCCAACCATGGGTTTTTTATTTGTGATGTTAACAGTAACATTTAAAATATCAGTGATGTTGAAAGTAAAAGATGTTGAATTCAAAAACTCAAAATTCTCAGTGAAAGAAGTGAAATTGATTGTCCAAGTCCCAACAGCCGCATCATCAGCTATATCAAAAGTATTTGTAAAGGCTTTGTCGTTCTCTATAGCATCTCCATGAGTCCCATCATCATACAAAATTATTGTTTGGTCGTCATCTGGTGAAGAAGTTCCCATATCTAAAGTAGCGTTCATATATTTTGTTAAATTGTAGGGGTCAGCAGAAGAAACATTTGCCAAAATCAAAACAGTTTCATTTCTGTTGTAGACTGTTGCATTTGTATATGGAGAAATTTCAACATACCAAACTTCAGGCAAATATCCTACAATATTCACAGGGTTAACAAATCTATCTTTTATTGCCAAAAATTCAGAGACAGCATCACTTCCACCCCAAGCAGCAAAATACACTAAGGAATCTTGCTTGATGGAAGAGCTAGAAGGAATCGTTTCTGTATCAAGCTGGATTCCTATTCTTCCATAGGTTGTGCTGTTTGTTGAAAAATAGTTAGAAGTTCCTTCTTCCAAGAGGTTGATGATACCAACCATTTCACCACCATACCCAGAGCCCCATGCCCAAGAATATGGGTCAGAAGAATTGAAGTCTAAAGTGTCTATCGAGCCTGAAGAGAGTGTTCTGCCAAGATCAAAAGCCAAAGCTCCGGCAGGAGTAGATTTTCTCTCTATGTCATAGCTAGCTGTATTTTCAATTTCTTGCACAATTCTTATGAAAGTTCCATATGTTTGGGGGCCTGCTTTATTGTAAATGTGATATTTCTTGACCGCTCCGGCTTCACCCGTTTTTTGGCTTGGGTTACCAAAGACCATTTCATCCCCAATTTGTTTTATGGTTAGCCTGACAGGCCCTTGCACAAAACTTGCATTATTCCTCAAATCAAAGCTAAGATTATTTGTACCATTCGAATACTCAAGATATTCAGCAGTTCTGCTTGAAGAGTCTGCTGTTATCACAACAGTACCACCCATGTCTTCCACATGATAAATTCCTGAAGTGCTTTCTCCCCTGTTGGTGTCGATGTAGAATTTAAACAGAGTGTTGTTGACATTGGCAATTTGGTTATCCCAACTGTAGCTCAAGCTTGTTGGATAGCTTGGGGGAGATTTCGGCCCATTTTCTACAGTATCGTAATAAACAAAATATATCCTCTTAGAATTGGCTTGTGTGGTCCCGTTCATCAGGAAGACAATTGTACCAATTGCATTCGAGGAAGCGTCGTATCCTTCTTCCTTATCAAACTGGCTCGGCACTTCGTACAAAATCAATCCTGAAGGGCTATACTCAAAAACTCTCACAGAATTCTCATCAAAGCTCCCGGATGGCAGCAAATCAGTGAAGTTTACTTGGTATTCGATTGGCCAGTCAGTTCTGCTGTATGAAGTAGAATTCACTTCAATTCTAAACCTGTAGTGCCAAGAAACATTCCACCATTCAAACTCTGAAGCAGGCTCACCAAAGCCCAAGAAAAAACCCGTCAAGTTAAGAAGACCAATTCCCTGGAGAGCGAGAATTGCTAATGATAGAGATGAGAGTACTAAAAGGCAAAAAACCGCTTTTTTCATAATTTAATATTGGACTTGTAATTATTTTTAGTTGAAAAATCTAATAATAAAATGTGAGCTGCCCAAAATTTGTTGATAACACGAGAGAATGCATCAAAGAAATCGAGTTTATTCCTGCTAACACATTTGAGTTCTGCACGACAGAAAAATACAAAAAATGCCCTTTTTATTTGATTTTGAGTGGGGATAAGAATGTATGTAAGAATGTTAGAAAATGTCCCATGTTCAAGAGATTTTCTTTTTATGATTTTAAAGAGTTTGTGGAAGTGGTAAACAAATATTGTGTCTCAGAAAATCACAAGAATTGCAAAAGGTTCATCCTTAAAGAAGAAGGAAAAGAAGTTCCAGCGAAACTCCACCCGGACGGACATTTAATTGAAGAATGAAAAGGTGATTTAGACGCTCACAATATACAGTTTTTTGCCTTTGATGGGATTTTTTGCAAATGTTTTTTTAGGTTGCTATGTTTTTTACAAAAATTACAAAGAAAAATTAAATATCTTGTTTGGTGCAACAACATTCGCCATATCTCTATGGTGTTTGGGAGATTTTCTGGTATTTTCTTCTCCAATACAGCAACAAGCAGTTTTTTGGGATAAGCTTTCAACGTTCGGTAGTTTATTAGCACCTACATTCTTGATTCATTTCTCCTTAATTTTTACAAAATTTGAAGCAAAGGTGAAAAGAAAAGTTCTCCTTTTATACTTTCCAACTTTAATTTTCTCTTCCATCAATTTCATGACAAACTTAATTACAATCTCGGTAGAACCAAGTTATTGGGGATATAAAATTGTGGGAGGAATTTTATACATACCACACGCGTCTTTAATTTCTACTTATGTTCTTTTAAGTATTGTTCTGTATTGTATTTTTTACTTTAAAGCAAAATCTAGGAGAGAAAAAAAGCAAGCCGGTTTTTTGGCAATTTCTTTTATTGTTCCTCTTGTCGGAGGAATTGTAACAGAAGCAGCTGCAGTACCACTTAAAATAGAAATATTTCCACTTTCTTCCAGTTTATCGACATTTACTGTATTCTTAATAGCTTATACAATGAACAAATACAGCCTCATGGCAATCACACCTGCTATAGTAGCAGAAAATGTCATAAACTCAATGCATGATTACATGATAATTACTGATACTAGTAATAACATAGTTTTTCTGAACAAATCTGCCAGAGAAATTCTTGGTTATGAAGAAAAAAAGATTGTTGGCAAACCACTTGATTTTATTTTAGGCGAAAAATGTGATGTTGAACCCAAAGAACTTGAAAAAGACGGTTATTTGATTAATCGCGATATGGAAATTGTGGCGAAGGACAAAAACCACATACCAGTTTCTACCAACATATCATCAATTAAAGATAGATCTGGTGAAACAATTGGTTATGTCTTTCTCATGAGAGATGTCTCAAGTTTAAAGCAACTCATAAAAAATCTTGAAGAAAAGACAAAAGAATTGGAAGAATCTAAGAAAGAGTTACAGTCAAGAATAGAAGAGTTAGAGAGATTAAGTAAATTATCAGTGGGAAGAGAATTGAAGATGATTGAACTAAAGGAAAAGATAAAAGAATTGAAAAATAAACTGAAATAAAAGATAATTTTAATATCTAAAAAATAATATTAATAATGATGAAAGAAAAAATTATTCTTTTTATTATAATAATAGTGGGAATAACAATAGCAGGAATTTCTTTATTTTTTTTTGAGGGAAATGAAAAAGAGTTTCGATTAATTCCCAGAGAGAAAGAAACCAGTGAAGTAACAGGCGAAGTTATAGGTACTGAAGTTGGTACAGGATGGAGCACTAGGGAGAATCCTGAAGAGGCAGTAGTAGAAGCAGTTAACATGGCATTACAAGGTAAAATGGATAAAACACCAGATTTTGTCATTATTTTTGCCAGTTCCGGAAGTGATATACAAAAAATATTTTCAAAAATAAGAGAATTGTTCGGAAATGACACTAAAATTTATGGTGGAACTTCTGATTCTAGGGCAGTCATGACCGAAAAAGGGTTCATAAAAGTAACAGAAAGAGGTTATGAGCAAGCACTAATGGAAGGTAAAAGAGGTTTGGCAATTATGACTATTACTTCGGAAGATATTGTTTTTGGTGTAGGTTCTGCAAACTTTTCTGCCTTTTCTTCTGTGCAAGAAGCATCAAAAACTGCAGTATTAAATGCTATAAAAAATGCAGGAAAGTCTCCAAATGAAAAGCCAAGAATAGTCCTACTTATGCCCACTATTGGTGTGGAAGAGGAAGCTATTGAAGGGATTGAAGAGGTTGTTGGAAAAGACACACCTATATTCGGTGGAACTACTGGCGGATCTATAATGGGTGTATTTGGAGAGAACAGAGTATATGATAAAGGCATTTCGCTGGCAGTTATTTATACCAACTTGTCAGTAGGTTGGACATTCGAAGGTGGTTTTGATGTGACAGATCCACATTTTGGAATTGTGACAAAAACTGATGGGCAGGCTATTGTTGAAATTGATAATAAACCTGCATTGGATGTATATGACGAGTGGCTTGGTGGCGAAATCAATAAATTGTACAAAGAGGGTGCAGAATTTGATGTAATAAGAGATCTACTCACTTTACACCCCGTATACAGGAAATACGTCTCAAGTAGCGGTCAAGAATATTTTCTCTTTTCTCACCCATGGCCAAAAGATGAAACACTAAAAGACAAGTCTATAATGACAAGTACAAAAATTAAGGTTGGGGAGAAGATATATTTAAGTCATGGTACATGGGAAATATTTGTTAACAGAATAGGAAATCTTCCAAGAAATGCAAAAATAAAGGGAGAAATCGATATTGATAAAAAACCAATTTTTGGCATAGCTTATATATGTGCGGGGGTAATGGGTGTAATACCTGAGAACGAGAGGGAAAAACTACCATTGTTGATAAACTATGCAAATAAAGGGGCCCCATTCATTGCAACTTTCACTTGGGGTGAGCAGGGATTTTTCCCTGGAATTGGTAGCAAACATGGTAATCTTTTAACATCTTTTATTGTAATAAGCAAATAATAACATAAAGATAAAAATATTATATGAAGTTGTTCTGGAAAATTTTTATTACTGTTTTTATTTCTTTTATTTTCACAATTTTTTTAATTTCTTATTCAATATCAATCAAACAGCTTTCTGATATTGAAAAACGTGTTATGGAGGAAATAAAAATTGTTGGTAGTTTCGTATCAAAAGATATAGAAGTAGGTTATTTGAAATCAATGTGGCCCTTTGAGACTTTGAAGAAATTATCAGAATCGGAGAATTTTCTTTTTTGGTGGATTGTTAAAGATGATGATACGATATTTTTAGCTGATAATGTGTCTTTTATGGGAACTAATGTTTATGAATATTTTCCCGAGTTTAAAAAAATAACAGAAGATGAAAAAATAATTTTGAATAAAAAACAGAATTATGGTATTTTTATCAAAACTCTTATAATGGGAAAAGAAAAGTGGTCGTTTTGGCTGGGATTTTCTTTGAAAAATATTTCTGAAATGAGAAAAAATATCGTCCATTCGTTTATAATAATTCTTTTTTTGGCACTTTTAATTCTCGGTATTACACTCTATTTTCAAATAATGTTTTTTATAAAACCAATTTTTAAAATGAGTGATATTTTAACCGAAGTAGGAAAAGGTAATTTGAATATAAAAATAGAAATAGAATCAAAAGATGAAATAGGTCAACTAGCATCTCATTTTAACCAAATGATACAAGAGTTGAAAACATCAAGGACAAAGCTTGAAGAATATAGCAAGAGCTTGGAAAAACAAGTCCAGGAGAGAACTAAAGAATTGGAGGAAAAGGTTAAAGAATTGACAGAAACTAAATCAGCTTTACTGAATATTGCTGAAGATTTAGAAGCCACCAATAAGGAGCTCTTGAAGGCTCAAGCAGAACTGAAGAGAAGCTACGAAGATCTGAAAAAGCTGGATCTAGAAAAAGACAGGTTTATATCAATAGCTGCTCATGAACTTAAAACTCCCATGACTGCTATATCTGGCTTTGCTCAGCTCTTGAAGAATGAAGCAATAATTAACGACAAAGAAAAGCGTGTCAAATATCTCAAAATTATTGAAGATGAAATTAAAAGGTTAAGTGTCCTTGTTACTGATGTTTTGGATTTGTCAAGAATAGATTTGGGAACGATGAAAATTTCAATTGAGGAAGCAAACATAAAAGAAATTTTGAATGAAATCAAGGAGAGTATGCAAGAACTTGCCAAGCAGAAAGGTTTGTATTTGGAAGTTAAAGTTGATGAAAAAGCATCGAAGATATTCACGGACATAGAAAAGCTAAAGAGAATATTGATAAATCTTGTTGGCAATTCTATAAAGTACACTGAAAAGGGTGGAATAACAGTTGAGGCTGTGAAAGAGAAAGAATACGTGAGATTTTGTGTGATAGATACAGGAATAGGAATACCAAAAGAGCATTTTGACAAGATCTTCACAAGGTTTTATCAAGTTGCTTCACCTTACACGAGAAAAGTTGGTGGAAGTGGGCTAGGACTTTCCATATGCAAAGAGCTTGTGGAGCTTTTAGGAGGTAAAATATGGTTTGAAAGTGAAGTTGGTAAAGGTAGCAAATTTTACTTCACACTACCAATTAAATATAAGGGAGGTAAAAAACAATAGATATTTATGGAGAAATCAAAGCCAGTTTTCTGGATTTTTTCACTTTTATTCGTTTTTGGTGTTTTTCTTTACACCTATCAACCACTAGGTGAAAATTTTTACATCATAGGAGATTTATTTGTTATTGTTTTGTCCTTTTTGGCCTTTTCTTTTGGATTGTATGCTTACACTCTCCATGGATTTAAGAGTTTGTCAGGCAAAGCCTTTTTCTTCTTAAGCCTGGGTGTATTTTTATGGTTTCTCGGTGAGACAACTTGGGGAATTTATGAGATTGTTCTTGGAATAAGGGCACCAGTCGCATCAATGGCAGATGCTTTTTGGCTTTTAGGTTATCCTTGCTTTCTTGTCGGTTTGGCCTATATCTTGAAGATAGCACAATTTCCAATCAAAAAACCTAAGATCCTTTTGTCAATTTTCCTATTCCTTTTCATATTTTCTTTTTTAATTTATTCGATCATGTCAACAATAACCAGCCCAGAAATTTCTATTTGGGAAAAATTTTCAACAGCAGGATATGTCATAGGAGACATGCTCTTACTTTCTTGTATAACATTCGCAACAATAAATCTTTTTGGAACAAAAACCTTTCATTCCTATTTTTTAATAATTCTTGGTTTAGCTTGTATGACTACAGCAGATATCTATTACATGAACTTTCTAGAAATCTATGAAGTTGGTAATTTGATAGACTTGTTCTGGGATTTAGGCTATATCTTGCTGTCTTTGGGATTTTTCTATTACAGAAAAACGATGAAAGCCCTTTTGAAGAAATAGTTTTTTCTTTCTTCCCAGCTTTTAAATATTTTTCATAAAGAGGTTGAAGATTTTTTTCTGCAGCTTCCTTCCCGATTATTTTTTCCAAAAAATATTTGCACTCATCCAAAAAATCTTTTGGATACTTCTCAGGATCTTCAAAATTCTCAATAACATTCATAAATTCTGGGCCAAGGAGTTCAGTAAAAATTTTCTTTACATCATCACGAATTCCCATATTTTTTTATTGGTTTAACTAAATATATAATAAGGGAAGGTTTCTATGAAGAAGATAATGATAGTCGATGATGAGGAAAATTTGGTCGAGCTCGTGAAAGCGATTTTTGAACAAGAAGGATACGAAGTGATTCCTGCTTACAGCGGAAGAGAGTGCTTGGAAAAATTGGAAAAGGTCAAGCCGGATTTAATCTTGATGGACATGATGATGCCGGGGATGACAGGAAAAGAAGCAACTAAGAAGATAAGGGAAAATCCAAAAACAAAAGATTTGAAAGTGGTTTTCCTCACAGTTGTTAGAGTTTCAGAATTGGGAATGGAAGAACTCAGAAAACTTGGCGTCTTAGACCTTATAACAAAGCCGTTCGACAATGAAGATCTTGTAAAAAGGGTGAAGAAGATTTTGGGAGATTGAAGATGATCCTATGGCAAATAGAATAGAATTGCCAAAACTCGAAGAAGAAATTCTCAAGAAGATGTGGTCTTCGTGCTCCCAGCTTGCTGCCAATGCCTTGAAGGAGATGATAAGGAGAGAAGTCGTGGTAAGTCCATCTTCAATAAAAATCTTGCGTTTGAATGAAATTCCAAGATTGTTGAACCCAGAAGAAATTTCAACCACAGTCTTTTTCATCAAGATTAAAAACAACATGAATGGAGTAATTTTGCTTTCTTCCCCCCTCAAACACATACTGAAAATGGCTGACATTTTCCTCAAGAAAGAAATGGGTTATTTCAAAGACTTGAGTGATGAGAACCTTCCTGTCTTGAGAGAGCTTTCAAATATTTTGTGTGGCTATTTCATAGACGCATTTCAAAAACTCTTCAATAAAAAATACACTTTATCTGAACCATATCTATCTGTAAATCCATTCCGGGCAATTGAAGATTTTGAGTTCGATCATGTATACTTGGAAGATATTTATGCTTTGGTCTTCATAGCTGCCTTAAAAATACCAAAAGAAAAAATAGAACAAAAAATAGTTTTGGTTATAAGGAGTGATTACATCAAAAATCTTTTAGATATGCTGAGTGAGAAAGTCAAGCTGGAAATAGCTTAGTTTAATTATTTCCAAGGAGAAATTCAAAATATGGGAAAACTCAGACACATCTTTTTATCTACATTTTTCTCAACGCTTATTTTAAACGTGTTCGTATGCTCTTCGATACTGCTTTTACACGAGATGGGACATTTCTTGCTTGGCATACATGCAGGGTGTAAGAACATAAGGTTAGTGTTGCTTGACTCTGAGTTGGGAACTTACACCGAGATGGTTTGTCCAAAAGAACAGCCTTTTTATTTTTCCTTTGCTGGAGCATTCTTGTTTGTAATTCCCTTCATCCTTTCATTTTTACTGCTTGAAAATTTTTTGGAGAAAAATTTGTTTTTCGTGGGTCTTGGTTTCAATTTCATCATAGCAATAACAGATTTCCCAGCCATAACAGCTCTTCAAATCTTGGGATTTTCAATCGGTTTTTGCATGATTTCATACGGTGAAATGGTATTAATAGATAAGCTACTATTTTTTTATAAAGGTGATTGAATGATATTTCCAGAGAGCTTTCCAATTTTTTACTCTCTTGGTCTGGTGATACTTTTTTCTTCCACAATTTTCTTCTGGAGATTTTTTGTCTTCAAAAGAAAATTGCTTTTAAGCCTATATTCTTTACCGTCTATAGTTGTCTTGGGCACAAGAAGAAGTGGGAAATCTTCTTTCATAAAGGTGCTAACCAGCTCTCAAATAGTTTCTCATCCAGTTCAAAATGGTTTGAATTTTTCAACCCTGACAATAGGAAATCAAAAAATCCAGTTGATAGAAGTTCCACATTTTGCAAATGGGGCGACAAATCATTTAAGAAAATTCAGAGAAATGAAACTGATAGGTGGATTTTATCTTTTTGATGTTTCTAAAGAATCCGATCCTCCAGAATCACAATTGGAAAATTATGAAAAGATTAAAGAGTTCTTTAGCAACATACCATTGATTCCAATAGCCAACAAAATGGATATAGCCGATAGGGAAAAATTGGAAAAGATAAAGAGTAGATTTAAAGAGATTCATGAAATTCAATTGACAGGTGAATTAGATAAAATGAAGCAAGATTTACTCAAGAAGGAGGCAGAAGATCTCAAACAACTCATTTACAACATCACCCGAGAAATCGAAACCGAGAGGAAGATTTAAGAGGCATCCAATACAAAATAAGATTATGAGCAAGGCGGTAAAGAAGCTAGATTTGGTTCTTCTTCAAGACAGGGTAAAAGCATTCCAGGAAATTTCTTCTGATATAAAAATAACACAAGAACAGCTGGAAGATATGCTTTCAGTTATAGATTCAAATACAGTTGACTTCAACAAGGGAAAAATTTCAAAAGAAGTTTTTCAAGAAAATGACAGCAAATTGAGGAGAGAAAGCAAGAACTTGATCAAAAAAATAAATTCTTCAGTTGATGCTGGAATAGGAATCATGGACAGCATCATAAAACAGGCTAGAGACCAAATAATCAAACTACCAACTCAAGAGAAGAAGGTGAAATCATGACATTAATAAATAAAATAAATTTGGGCGACATCCACATGAATGTCAGGAAAATCATCAATCTAGGATTCGACATAAGATTGCTTCAAGAGCAGCTAGAAGACGTAATTAATTACATCTCCTCCAACAAAAAATATCTAAAAAGCGGGAAAATCTCGAAAGATATGTATGAAGAAAATGAAATGAAGCTAGAAGAAAACAAAAAGATTTTAATAGATAAGATAAACAAAAAAATTGATCTTCTGGTAAAAATTGCAGAAAAATCAAAAGAAGTAATCGGAGCTAACAAAATCTAGATGCCTTTTTTCAATTGTTCTAATATTTTTTTCTTCCTCAAAACCTTTCCTTCTTCTTTTTTGACTCTAACTTTTTCCTTCTTTTTTACAATCTTCTTTTCCTTCTTCTTTGACTCTTTTTTAGTCATAACTTCTTTCTTTGGTTTTTTGACTTCTCCCCTATCTTCCTTTACAATCTTAGCTTCTTCTTCGGCTAATTTTTCTTTTTCCACCTCCTCTATTTTTTCTTCAGTTTTAACTTCTTCTGCTGGTTTGGCTTCTGTCTTGGTTATTTTCTTCTTTTTGACTTCCTTCTTCTCTTCAGCACCAGTTTCCCTCTTCGCCTCAACATTTTTATCCACTTGTTCTTCATCTTTCTCTTCTTTCACTTCTTCTTGTTTCTCTACCTCAGCTACTTCTTCTGTTTTTTCACTTTCAGGTTTAATTTCACTCTTCTCTTCTTGGACAACTTCCTTTTTTTCTTCAGGTGGTTTTTCTACAGCTACGCTCAATTCAACCCCCTCTTTTGGTTTTATCCATTTCTCAATCTTTTCCCACTCTTTCCTCAACTCTTTCTCAATCTTTTCCAATTTCTTTTTGTTAGTTTCTTTTATTTTTTCATATTCCTCTTTGCTTATCTTCTTAGCCTTGAATTGCTCCTCCAAATAATTCAAAAATGCAATCACGTCATCTCTCTCTCTCCTCAAATTTACTATTGTTTCAGGCAATTTCACCTCAACCATGGGTAACACCTTATTTATTTCTTGGATTTGCTTTTGTATTAAAATTAAGTCTTCTTGGAATTTTTCCAAATCTTTTTTCGTGACATATCCTTCAAATTTTACATTCATCTCATCGATAGACTTCAATATATCTCTTGAAATTTCTTCCAGACCTTCTTGTCTTGTCTTGTAAATCACGAAATCTTCCAAACTTTTGCTCAAGTCGATGTAAGCCTTTTCCGTTTTCATGGCAATTCTCTCAATGTACTTTATCGCTTCTTTAATTTCTTCAGTCTTCTTTTGAATCTCACTGTTGAGATTAATTAAATTCTCAACATTCCCTATACCTTTCATGATTTCAAAAACCTTGTTTATCTTTTCTGCCAGATCTTCAGACTTCTTATCAAGCTTTTCAAGAAGCATTTGCTGTTTATCCACATTCGTGTTAATATCCCTGAACTTTTTTTCTATTTCTTTTGGTCTGATCTCAGCAAGTTCATCCTCTATTTTTTCAAACTTTAGAGCTATCTCTTTGGTTGAACCTTCGACTTGGAAGATCATCGACCTAAGCTCGCCTATACTCTCAGAAATATTTCTTATGCTTTCTTCAACAGCTCGATTAGCTTCCCTCACAGTATCTATCATCACTTTCAATTTTTCTATTTCAACCGATGCAGGCGTCTCCCCCTTCTCTTCAGACACTTCTTCAACTTCTGTTTTACTCTCTTTCACTCCAGCCTGTGCTGCAACTTGCTGCGCTAGTTTCTCTATCACTTCTGGGGTCATCTCTTCAATTTCTCCAACTTCGGGCACATCCCCCTCAACATTTTCAGGTTTCACTTCTTCTTGTTCTTGCTTCACTTCCTTCTCCTTTTTCTTGAAAAGTCTACTGAAAAACCCACCTTTTGCTTTCTCTTCTTTTTCAGTTTCATCTTCCTTCTCTTCCTTCACTTCTTCAACTTTTGCAGCTTCTTTCTTCCCCTCAACCGGTTTTTCAACAACCATCTCTTCCTTTATTCCCAACCTTCCTTTTATCTCTTCAAGTTTTTTGGAATATTTTCCCATGAGCTCTTGGTAGTTTTTCTCAGAAATGTTCGTCTTCCTATATTCTTCTTCTAAATGAGAAATCAGATTTTTCACGTCCTCCATTTCTTTCATCAGATCTTCTTTCTTGACTTTTTTGGGCATTTACTTCTTCCCCTCCAATTTTTCAATTCTCTTCTCTACAGACTCAAGGTAAGTTTCTGCCATCTTGAAAGCCGCTGTCTTCACTTTATCCTTAGCTATGTTCAACTCTATCTCCAAATCATAAGTGTCTATGCCTTTTGCCTTCAATTTCTGAATTCTTCCCTCAATTTCCTCTATTTTCTTATTTAATTTCACGTATTGATTAATTTCATCGTCAGTTAATGCAAAAGGTGAGTGTAGCAAAGGCCTGAAGCTGATGAACCATGGTCTACCATTGTTGTATTCTGGATTCTGGAACAAGGCAGTTCCTATTGTCAGCCTCGTGACTTTTGAAGCATAATCTATCCCATACTTGGATTTCACCCTTCCTATGTCTCCTTCATACTTTGTTCTCAACTGAATCTCGTTTGCTATGTTTGCCCTTATAGCTCCCTTGAAGTCTAGAAGAACCTGAGAAATCACGAATACACCGATTCCCCACTTTCTGAACTCTCTACAAGCCCTTTCTATTGCCACATATCCACCCTTTCCACCGTACTTCGGAAGCAGCCTGTGGACTTCGTCCCATACAAGCAAAAGCTTAATTTCTTTAGATTCAGGTGGTCTCATGTCGAACACAGCTTGCACGCTTCTCCTGACAAACCCGTCGAGCTGTTCTGGCTTGAGCCTGTTCATCACAAAGACTGTAATTTCACCAGGGTTCATGTACTTCTTCAAGTCTATTGGCATCTCAGGATCTTCCACAAGCACGACATTGGTCTTGAAGCTCCTGGCATCTGTCGGCTTAAGCCCGAATTTCGGATATAAGTCTAACATAGCCTTAAGCTTGCAAGGTTTCATGAAGCCTGTCCACTGGGCTGTTGGGTCGAAGACTATAATCGGAACTTTTCTCTTCAACAATTCTTCAGCGCAGATCATCGCAGATACTGACTTTCCCGAACCACTTCCACCTGCCGCTATCGAGTGCATTATCAATTGCGGAATATCTATGTAAGCTTTAACATCAGTCTCAGCAATCTTACCAACTTCTATCGAGTTTGGTCCAGCTTTTGGTAAGCTCTTGAAGTCAACAGGTGCAACATATCTTGCTTTCGCAAGTCTTGCAGCCCTATAAGCAGCATACCATCTTGACCCTATTATCACTGAAGGAACACCTAAGAACAAAACAATGTAAGTTATCGGGCTGAGCAAAGCTGCCCTCAAAATCAACAGCGGGACAGGCAATTCGCTAACTTCAAAACTGTCGGCCGAAGCAGCAAACTTCTTTCCATACCAGTAGGATGCATTGACTTCTATTATGTACTTGTCTTGTGGTGTACCTTCCGGAATTTGAATTTCTCTCCTGTAGGTTAAAACATTGTCAACTGCTAGGGTCTCTTTGCTTGTTGCTATGACCTTTGTTTCATCACTCATGAGCTTTACAGTGTAAGTTACTGTTATATCTTCCACACTTGCGGTCTGTCCCATGTTGATGAGCGAAACTTCAAAGATGAGGTTATCACCAGGGGCCACGACTTTTGAAAGGGCTTTGAGTTTGACGTCGAGCAAAGGCTCCAAGACAGCTTGAACTTTTATAGTCACAGGTGTTCTGTGTGTGACATTGCCGGCAGTCACCACTATATCTCCAGTGTATATGCCAGCAGCTGTGGCAGGTTGAGCATAAGCCTTTATGTTAACAACTTCTGTTGATTTTGCGGCCACAGTAAGCACAGGCCTCTGTACAGTTAGAAGAGAGAACGCAGGACCTTCTACCGTGACAGTTGTTCTCACGCTTTCATCAAGATTGTTTGTTATATCTACAGAGAAAATCTTTTCTTCTCCTGGAATAAGGGTTGTTTCAAGTAGAGTTGACTTTATTTCCAAAGGCACTGGCTGCGGGACAGTTGGTGTTATTGTTGGTGCTGCTGGTGGTGGTATTACAATCCCTCCTGCTCCACCACCTGCTCCACCCCCACCTGGTCCTCCTCCTCCACCCCCACCAGGCAAGAACGGACAGTCTAATGGACAATTGGTTGAACTTTCTCCGGTTCCAGATTCACATCTTCCATCTCCACAGATGAACTCTGCCAAAACATAAAGGCCTTTGATATTCGTCAAGTTAACGCTTGCTGTTAATGTCGTTAAGTTGACAGAATTATCTGTGTTATCACCATCTATGTTGGTTATCCTCTCCCAATTCATATTGTTTGTGGAGGAAATTTTCGGCACCCAAGTTCCAGTATATCTGTAAATCCCAAGTTTGCTTGGGCTATAAATTGGAACATTACACATTCCCAAACTGCAATCAGTGAAATTCATGATCAAGGTGAATTGTTCAGGAGCCAAAACAGTATCAATGTAAATGCTTTTAATTGCACTGCTTGTTGTTCTGGCATTTGGCACATTACCAAACACTATCGGGTTGAAATAGTTCGAGGTTATGTTCAAGTTGTTCAAAACAATTTGATGGTTGAAGTTTTGTTCAAGCAAGTTGATTTTCAAGTAAGTGTATTGCTTCGCATCTATAGTTTCATTGTAATAGCCATCGGTTGCATTCGAATAAATTTCAAGCTTACCAGTTTTCTGGTCATAAAATTCAAATTTCACTCTCAATGGTGGCTCTGAGACAGCTTCCACATCTTTAGCATATCCACTGAAGATGGCAGTCGGATATATCTCGAAAGATTTTGATGTAGAATTGCAGTTTCCACTCAAGTCACAAACAGAAGCTTTGATAGTGTAGTTGCCTAGAGTTGATGTGTTGGTCAAATCGTATCCATACAGATAATTATCACCAATTCTTGAGACGAGGATCAAGCTCATAGCTTCTTCTCTACCATCAGGATAAGTTACATTTCCGCTTATATTCTTGATTCCACCGCTTTCAGTGACATTCATCAATATGCCAACAGTTGAGTTTGCCGGGATTCTTGATGGGTTTGTTGTGTTGATGATTATATCTATCCAAGGCTCTTCTGTGTCTAAGTAAACTATGGAATCATTCTCCACATCGCTCCTCACCAAGTATTTTGTGTTGTTGTAGCTTGCAGTTATGTTCAAGCTGTAGACTCTTGCCGTTTCTAGATCAGGTGCAGTAAAGTTAACCCACCAGAGATTTTCACTTGAATTGTAATAGGCAAAGTTCACCAAAGCTTCAGCTTTTCTCTTGAAATCAAAGAGAGAAACATTAAAGCTCACATTTTCTGTCACATAGCTTGAGTTTGCTGTAACATTGACCTTTGCAATTATCGTGCTTCCATTTGTGATTCCAGTAATTGGATCGAATTTGGTTGGACTTTTTATTTTGACCTTGTAAACTGAAACAAACATGCTTACATTCGTTTCTCTTGTTTTCACAGTCGCATTTTCTCTCAGCTCTCCAGTGATGTTGCTTATTATCTTTCCTTTGTATTCTCTATCGAACTGAATGTCTGGCGAAGAGTAGTTGATGTGAATTATTTTAGTTTGACCATAAGGCAAAACTATCTCACTTTCGCTCAAGTTGATGTAAGGAGCTATTTCTCCAGTCTTGATCAACTTCAAAGTTATTTCAGCATTTCCAGTGTTTATTATGCTTATGCTTCCAAAGTATCCTTTGAAATCTTGCAACACAGAAACATTCAGCTCTTTTGGCTCATGCCCCCAAGATATATTTATCGGGACTGTGATGTAGATTGGGACTTTTAATGAGAACAGAGAATTCCATCTGATTTCTGCAGTTCCATTGTGTGTCCCTGCCAGATAGTTTGGAGGAACTTCAAGACTCACATTCACTTGTCTTGCTTCACCTATTGGTATGAGAGTGAAGTTTCTTGGCTCGAATGAGATGTTGAAGTCTTCACAAGCTACTCCTTCACTACAATTTATTTCAACATTTGTGGCGTTCCAATTTCCAATTGATTTAAGGGTGATGTTAAAGCTATCTTTAACACCAGGCGGCACGATCTTGCTTATGTTTTCTTCAAGAACCTTAATCTTCGGATTCTCTGTCACATTTACCAAAATTTGGGAAGAGCTTGTGTTGTAAGTTTGGTTCAAGTTCTTCCATCTTGCAGTCAAGTTCACTTCATAAATTCCTGGCTGAGTTCCGCTTGGCACACTGATTGAAGTGACACTTGATTTTGAATTGAATTTCAATATCGTCCCAAAATCAAAGAAGCTCGGATCACTGATGATAGATTCTGACTCTATGGTTAAGTTTGAGTCGAAAGCTCTTGAACCACCTGTGTTATTCAAGGTTATGTTGACTGTGAAGTTTTGTCCATACTCTATTGTCACATCGTTTGCGGTAAGCAAAGTAGCATTTGGAATTGCTTCAAGCCAAGTGGTTGCCGAACCTTCCACTTCTATTGGTGAAGTGCAGCCCACTAGTGAGCGAGTATCATTCGCACATATACTGATCAAATGAATTCCTTCATCTGAACTCACATAAGTCGTGTTGTAGATCGAGCTTGGGAAAGAGTCCATAAACTGCTCGTAAGTTGAGCCGTTTGGCAAGGTGACATTAATCCAAGCTTTATCCACAGCAAAATTGTCTGTTATCTTTGCTTGAACTGTGACATTCTCGTATCCAATTTCAAAGACTCTTGGTTCTATCAAAACATCTGTTATGGTTGGTGGAATGTCTGTGACGTTTAGTATTATGCTAGTGATTCTCTGAGGCGGATCAGCAAAAGTTACATTTCTTATGATTATGTTCACCGTGTAAATTGCTTCGATTGCATTCCATGGGACAGAATATTCAACAGTGACATTTCTAGAAACTTGTTTTTCTAAGTCAAAAGCAGTTGTGCCTTTAGCTCCAGATGGATAAGCTTGAATGAAGATCGTGCCATTACCAGACTTAAGAATTTCGAAAGGTATTTTTACATTTCCTATGTTACTCACGCTGATGTTGCCTATTGTCCCGCTTGTGTTTAGTGGCAACAAAACCGTGCCAAAAGTCTCAGGGCTTCTGATCCATGAAGTGTTCTGTGGTATTGTTAAGTTGAGCAAAAGCTCATCATAGCCCGCATTCTTCGAACTTGCCCTGATTTTAGTCCAGTAGATTCCTGGAGCTTGGCCTGCTGGGACAGTTATAGTCAAATGAGAAGTGAAGTTCTCACCAGCTGCTAGCAATCCATAAGAGCTTGGGTTTATCATCAACTCACAAAGTGGACAATCTATTGCAAGGTTTCCGCCAACCGTGCTTATTACCACATCTTCTACTCCATCATTTCCCGTGGCAGAAGTTGTCATGTTTCCTATGTAAGTTGTTGCATCATGCGGGGTTGATTTGTTTATGCTCTTCGGAGAAACTTCTATCACAGGATTTGAAGAAACAGTTATTTGGGTTTGATTGGATGATTGGCCACTTGTTTTGTCAGGATTTCCCCATGTTGCAATCGTGGAAACTATTATCAATTGCGGAGAAGTTTTTTCTGGTACAGTAACTTTGAATGCCCAAGAGCAATTTTGTCCAGCATACATAGTGCCACACTGTTTCATGCTTTCATTGTAAGCTACAGATCCTATGGGATCTTCAGCATGAGTCAAGTTTGCTGAATAAGCTGTTGCAGGTCCAAGGTTCGTGTAGTTCACAGAGACTTCAAATACAAAGCCTTGGGTTTGTGTGATGTTGTAGGCAGTAATGGTGAGTGGCAATTGCTCCATCAAGCCAGCAGTTTTGCCCCAGACGCTGAAATTGCCTGCAAAAGTGCTATTCACATTCGATTCAGGAAGAGAGTCTTTCGCGTATATTGTTACATTGTAAACTCCTCCTATCGGTGGCAAGTAGGAAACTGAATAAGTTGCCTTGTACAGACCAAAGCTTATTTCAGGGACTGTTATGTTGCTCATCTGGGATATCAAAATAGTCCCGTTCGGTAAAGTTATGTTCGCCCAGACAGAAGAAATTTCATAATTATCAATCACAGTTACACTTATGTTTGTTGAGTTGAGGTTTGCTTCTATACTCTCATTCGGAAGAATGGAAATGTTGAAGATGTAAGGAGCTTCTATATCTTTGACCCAAATTGTTTCTAAAGCCTCTTTTATGTTGGCAGAATAATATTGAGTCGTGTTGTCTCCTATGGTGCAGTTGAAAGTTATATTGCCTTTCTGCTCTGGTACAAAGCTATAGCTTGCATATCCAGAGGAATTGGTGATGTGGCTTCCGTTGAAAATGAATTCTGAAGAAGGCTCCCACATATAAGAAAAGTTAACTACGTAGTTGGGTATACCGCTTCCAGATTCGTGGTCTTTAACCAAGCAGGTTGGATAGAACTCAGAAGGATATGGAATTATGCCTGTTGGTGATATCCACTCAACATCTGCCAAGCCTGTTATTGTTATAGTTATGTTAGCCTTTCCATCATCATAGTAATCCTTGCTTGCTACTGCCATGAACTGATGCATGCCGGTTCTTTGCTCAGCAACTTTTATCTGTGGCAAGTAAGTGTCATTGCCTTGAGCTATTTCTGCAGTTTCGTTGTACCATTTGATTGTTGGATTCAAGACCAAGAAGCTTTCACCATTCTCACTCGTCCCATTTGCTTTTAGTGGTATGGACTGCGATTTGGAGTAGATACTATTGTTCTCAGGAGCAATTATGGTTGTGTTCAAAATTCCTTTCACAAAAATTGTAGTCACATTGGTTGCAGAATCTTCATTTTGGGGACGAGTTGCGTTTATGTAGATAAGATAAAGTTGAGGTGTTATCGCGTCTTCTGGATTAAAGTTCAGAAGAGAACACCATCCTGTCGAGTTTGTGGTGCAATTGCCAAGAAGAGAGCTTGAATTGTAAAATGTGACATTTGAATTTTCAGCATCACCTATATTTGCATCTTTAACATGAACTGCTATGTTTGTTTTATAAGGCTCAAAAGAATCATTTCTGTAAATGCTAGTGTACTGTCTTATTATACTGTCAATTATCAGAGGCCTGCTCAACTTTATCCATGCTTCCCTTTGAGCCAAAGAGGCATTGTAGTAAAGTGTAGAATTGTGTTTGATTTCGCAAGTTATATTATACCAACCAGCACTTTCGCCAGTGGTGTACCATGTTGTGGAAGCTCTACCTTCAGAGTTCGTTGAAACATTGGCAAGGGAATTGCCGTTCTTGAAGAAGAAAACTGTGTAATTTTCTATTGGTAACAAAGTATTCATGTCTACAACATCACACTGCAAGTTTACGGGCAAGCCTGCCGAGAACACCGATCCATTTTGAGGCAAGATTGAACTTATACCGCTCCACCCATAAATCCAGACTTGAGTGTTGTTGCTGTTCGGGTCATAGTACTGTCTGCTTGCATTCGAATATATTGTTTCAGTCCCAAGTTTATATGTTGCAGGCACTTTCCAGCTCGTGTTGTATCCTGAAGCAAGCAAGACCCAAGAAGAATTGTACCAGTTCACAGTAGCGTCTGTAACTTGTTGGCCGCAATCATTGCTCACACTTGCGTTCAAGCTGGCATTCACGTCTCTATTCAAAATAGCCCCATAGCTTGGGTTGATGAGAGAAACATTCAGCTGACCATAAACAGTTAAGCTTGCATTAGTAGTGTTCAATTTTTGATAGCAAATATCTGTAGTACCAGCCTTCCAGTATTGAATTCCAACAGAAGAGCTGCAGTCAGGATTGTAATTTACGGTGCAATTACCAAGGTAGGATAAACATGTTAAGCTGTAATCATAGTTTGCCCCATCTCTTGTTATCCAGAAAGTCCCGTTTGTGTCATTGGTGTAAACTCCTCTGTCTGAATCATAAATTATAAACCTAAGGTAGGCAAGATTGTCGCCAATTCTTCTCACGTTTGAGCTAGAACCGCTTCCTATCTGAACAGTAACATTGTCCACATCAAGCGTGAAATTGAAGACTGAAGTTTCATCTGAATAACCATAAATGTCCGTGGTGTTTATCTTCCAATAGTTTTTGCCATTTGTTGCGTTCAAATAATCTTCACAAGTAAATCTTTTTTGGAAAGTGACCGGATAGTTGGAATATGTTGGCTGCACCATCTTTGAATCAACCAAAGTCCAATTGCTCTGGTCAAAGCTCTTCCATAAACTGACATTGTTGTAATTCTTGTCAGTATCAGTCAACTGAACGCTGAAAGTGTAGAGCTCACCCCAGCCCCCAATTGTATGGTCTAGAGAAGGATTGCTTAACACTGGTTGAGAAGCAACAAAGTAAGCATTTGTTTTTATGGTTTCATTTGGTGTTGGATAGTTGCCGTAATATTGTTTGTTTGCTCTCATCCTTATGTTGTGCCAGCCGAATGGCCTACCAGTTGTGTCAAAAGTGCAGTTGTAAGTTCCGTTTCCTTGATCACTCACAGGAGCACAATCGTACCAAGATGCTCCAAAATTGTCGCTGAATGTCACGCTTGCACCAGGAATTCCTGAACACTCGTCATAAGCTTGTCCTATGAACGGAACTTTTGTTCCCACGAGGAAAGCATGTTCATCTGGATAGCTTATGTTTAAAGCTATGAATGTTTTTATAGTCAATGTGAAGTTTGAAGTGTTGACATATTTGTAGTAGAAGTTTGGCATCGAGCCCGCTTTCCAATTTTGTATTCCCGTCGAATAGTCGCAATTAGGATCAAATGGATATTCTGCTATCCCGTTTACATCTGTTAGAGTTACAGTACCAGAGTCCCACATCAAGCCATCTGTTGTTATCCAGAATGTTACATTTGCTGAAACAGCTGGAATGTTTTGATCAGTATCAGTGAGATTGACTTTAAGCGAGATTGTTTGAGTTCCATTCCTCCAAACTATTTCATTATTTCCAGCCACAAGCTGAATTTCCACGTCATCCTTTTCTATCGTGAAGTTTTTGGCTGAAGTGTTTGAAGTGTAAAATCTAGAGTCTTCTGCCTCAAACTTGAATTGCCAAACTTCTTGTGCATTCTGGAACAAGCCTGGGTTCTTGTAAGTTATCACAACAGTTTTGTTTATCGGTCCTTGCAAATCAGGATTTTCTTCATAGCTAGACACATTTGCAATCTGCCAAGCAGTTTCTGGCTCAGTAAACTTCTTTATCTTGAGATAAACTGTTACATTATCTCTATCTTCGTCTGTCACATTAACTTTGAAAGTCCAAGTTTCACCCCAGCCACCCAAATCACTTCCTTGCTGGGAAGAAACATTTGATGCTGTCAATTCAGGCTTGGTTTTTATGAAGAAGGTATTTTGGTATAGAGTTGTATTCGGAATGTAGTAAGTTTTATTTGAGTGTATGCTAACATTGTACCATCTTGCCGGCAAAAGTTGTGGATAGGAAGTGTTTATCGTGCACCTGTACTCACCACCACCATATTCAACTATTGGTGAGCACTCAAAAGATTGAGAATTTTCATTTATTAAGGTTAAGCTCGTGTTTGACCCTTCAATACCAATAGGCTGTTCATCTGTGATGGTGAAAATGAAAGTTATGTTTTCTCCTCTCAAGAATTCTGAGCCTTGTGATGGTTCAAGCAAGTTGTTGAACAAGTCTGTTATTATTGTGAGGTTAAATTCTTCTGTTGTGTTGGCATCTTTGTAGCAAGCATCTCCATAGCTACCACCTTTCCACTTTTGTTTACCAATTGAATAGCTTGTTTCTGGGTTGAAGTAAATGTTGAGATAGCTAGAAGAATTTGTCGTGTTGCTCGTGCCAATATCATAATTGTTTCCGTCTTTTGTTACGAAAATTCTACTTTCCACACCACCTCCAACATAACTTCCTTTAATCGTGTCGAAAATTCTCAATATGAGAAGAGCTGAGTTATCACCATTTCTATTCACACTGCTTTCATTCCCATAAACATATTCAATCAAAACATCATTTCTGGTTATTTCCGGTGCTAAAACTTCTGAAGTGTTGAAGGTGTTGCTTGCAGTACCATCTTCTATCTGGAATTTAAACTTGGTTGGGGAGCTTGTATTTATGTCTTGGCACGTGAAGTCACTTACATTTACGATGCACTTCCCCACACCGAAATTAACTTTTGAATCACCTTTGTATTCCCACTCTTGCTTTCCAGTGTAGACGAAAAGCTTGCAAGTCACATTGTCTTGCTGGGCATCACTAACATCCATACTGAAAGTGAAGTTCTCGCCCCAACCACCAGAGCTTGGAGCAACGCTCATATTCTCAACAATCGGTGGAGTGTTATTGAGATAGACCCAATTCAAGAATAAAGTTGAATTGCTGTAATAGTTGGGCAAACTTGCATTTATCCTGAAGCTCCAGTTTCCTCCTGCATGGAAGCTTGTGTTCCAAGTTGTGTTGTAATAGCCATTGCCTTGATCTTCAACAGGTTGAATGTTTTCAAACTGTAGGCTTGGTGATCTAGCTTCATGCTTCACTTCAGCCCCACTCAGAAGACCTTCATTTGAACAATCTGAAAACACAGAAG
The DNA here is from genome assembly GCA_039000685.1 of Candidatus Aenigmatarchaeota archaeon. Taxonomy (GTDB): domain Archaea; phylum Aenigmatarchaeota; class Aenigmatarchaeia; order CG10238-14; family SCSR01; genus JAVZGQ01. The sequence continues at coordinate 3,160 of JAWBNW010000005.1, read as the reverse complement.
AGTTAATGTTGACAATTTCCCCGACAATAATGTTGCTTCCTTGAGTTGGGGCTATGAGGTTGACTTTAAGCTGGCCAGTGATATTTACATTGAAGCCATATTCGGGTTGGTTATCCTTGTAGCAAACATCGCCCTCAATCCCAGCTTTCCAGTTCTGTACACCAACTCCCAAGCTGCAGTTCGGATCAAAGTTGAATGTCAATATGCTCTCAGAATCTGTTTTGTTCTTGTAATACAGTATGTAAGTTGACAAGTTGCCACTTCCACCAAGGGATTGTGTGGTGACATAAAGGCTCCCATTTCTATTTTCACCAACCAAAACATTATTTCTGTCAGAATCCAAAATCTTAACTTTCATCAAAACAGAGTTGCTGCCTTCTCTACTCACTTGCTCTCCAGAGCCTGTAATGTATTCAATTGTCGTGTCATCCTTGTAGATGTTGAAAGTGCTGTTCTCCTGATCTTGATAATTCCAGACATCTGTGACAACGAACTTATACCCTTTGTCGTTTCCTATATCATCACAATCAAATGTATTGTAAAAAGTAACTTGTGTTGGAGTTTGTGCTTTAATCACAGTTGAATTTCTCAGTACCCAGTTACCACTAAGGTTCAAATAGAGTGAAACATTAACATCATCATCGTCCCAATCAACAACCCAAGCTTCAAACTTCCAGATTTCACCCCAACCTCCATCTCCATTTGTAGAAACTGCAGTTATTGGTGGGTAGCCTGTTGGAGTGATGTCGGGCATGGTTGCCAAGTAGAAAGCATCTTGTTGGAAATCTGAGCTCCCATTGTAATATTGCTTACTCACTTCAACACTCACATTGTGCCAACCAGTATCCCAAGTTGAAGTCTGTGACGCCAATATCGTGCAGCTGTAAGTTCCATTGCCATAATCTGTAACGCTTGTGCAATCACAAACTCCTCCCCCACAATTTGGATCATAAACATAGAAGACTAAAGTAGCACCAGGCACATAACCACAGTCATCTTTCACGTCAGCGTAAAGTGTTATGTTATCTATACTCCTCCTTGGGGCATTCCATGGATAATTGTTTATAGGTGCAGTAATGTTCACTGTTAAGTTTTCTGTGATAATAGTGAAGCTAACCGTAGAAGAGTTCTTGATCTCCCAAGCATAAGTTGTCGTTTGGTTTGCAGTACCAGCCAACCAGTATTGCGGGCCAACTGAATAGCTGCAATCCAAAGTTATGTTTTGAGTTACATACCCCCCACTCACAGTGAACTTGAAACCACTATCGATGAAATTGCTCCCGTCTTTGGTGTAGTAGAACTTGGCTGTTCTTCCACCAGGCAGAGGCTGATTTTTGTCAGTATCAATTATCTGTGCAGTGTAGTTGATTTTGCTATTCTTTTGAGAGCTTCTATTGAAAATTAAATTTATTGGCTCAATCAAGCTAATAGAAACATTGTCAGGCTTCAATTCAAGAGATTGCCAACCTGTGTCTGCTTGGTCTTCTGGGTTTCCGGCTGGTGGGGCATCTGTCGCGTTGAACTTGAAGTCAACAGTTTTGTTTGTGTTGAAGTCGTCTTCGCTGAAAGGAGTAGCCAAGTTGAATTCAACAGTTATATTTATCCCAGAAACAGTTTGGTTTACTGCAACTTGGGTGGGGTCTGTTGGTCTATGCCTGTTTAACCAGAGTTTCACCCAATTGTTGTCAAGATCCTCATCCGTGAAGTTAACTCTGAATATCCAGCTTTCACCCCAGCCACCATCTCCGCTAGGAATGGCAACAGGGTTTATTAGTTCGGGAGTAGTTTCAATCCAGAAGGCTTGGTATTTTGTTGTGATATTTGTGTTGTAGTAAGTTTTGTTTGATTTCATGCTAACATTGTACCATCTTGCTGGCATTATTGTTGGTGAGCTTGTGTTGAAAGTACAGTTGTATATGTTTGAATTGTTAATCACAGGAGAGCAGACAAGCTCTTGTGATGTTTGTAGGGATTTCATGGTGAAGTTTACATCAGCTTCTGAAATTGGAACAGAACATTCATCATACAAGCTAGCATTTATAGTTACATTACTTCCTCTCAAGAACTCTTGACCATTTGGTTGATGAATTGTGCCAATCAATTCACCAATTATTGTTAATGTGAATTCGCTTGTGTTAACATCAACATAGCAAGAATCTGTAGTTCCAGCTTTCCAGTATTGTTTTCCAACTTCGTGAGTGCAGTTTGGATTGAAGTAATAGCTTACATTCCCTTGAGAGTTGGTTTGGTTCAAAGCTTCAACTCTGTAATTAATTGAATCATTAGTGACCCAAAAGCTTACATTGGCATCGCTCACATAATCGAATCTCTCCACATCGAAAACATTCACCGCCAATCTTCTTACTTGATTTATGCCAGAGCTTCTGTTGATGTAAGAATTATTTCCTTCAATCAAGCTTATGCTTACTATTGATTCAGTAAGTTTCGGTGCATTGAAAGCTGAAGTGTTATAAGTGTTCGCTGGCTCACCATTCTGAATTTGCCACTTGAACCAATTCTTGTTTCCCATGTTTTCACAAGAGAAACCCTGATAAACAATATTACAAATTCCAGAAGTTGGAATTCCATGAGTCCCTTGAACAAGAGAGCTCCCAACATATTCCCAACTTTCTTGATCATCTTTGCTTATGAACAAACTGCAGTTTATCGTGTCGCCTTCTTGATCATAAATATCAAGAGTGAAGTTGAACTTGCTACTCCAACCTTTAGCTTCATCCAAATCAATCTTTTGCCAAGAGCTTGTTGAATAATTCCAAACATAAACACTTGCATTCTCGCTCGTTGCGTTCAAGTTCTCCAACCATAGCCAATCAACAAACATGGTTTCATTCAAGTTATAGTTTGGAAGCTTACTTGCAGTCAAGTTTATCGTCCAGTATCCCTCTTTCTTTCCGGTTGAATCCCAAGTGCAGTTGTACCAGCCATCTAGTTCATTGTTCAATGGAGAGCAAACTTCCCATTCTCCAGTAGGTGATCTCAATTCTACTTGAGCCAAAGGTGAAGTTGCATTTGCTATTAATCCTTCTGCTGAACAATCACTTGTTGTGTTAAATCTTATCAAGATTTGCTGAGTAACATTGAAGATTTGCTGATAATATGGTTGCAAGAGATTGACTTTTATTTGTCCGCTAATGTTGTA
>JAWBNW010000049.1:0-3152 GCA_039000685.1 Candidatus Aenigmatarchaeota archaeon | reverse complement strand
TTTTGAGTTAAAGTTTGATTTTTCTCGATTATAGTGAAACCAAAGATTTTTTCTTTAGAAACTTCTTCATTGAAAACTTTTATCTTGCAACTCAGAGTTCCAGCTGAAGCGTTGGCTGGAATTGAAAATTCTATTTTCAATTTTTTCTCTTCATTAACATCAAGCCTTTCTATTTCATCTTGTAAAATATAGTGCTCACTTGGAATTCCTTCGAGAGAAATTTTCAAGTTATAAAGCTCTGCTTGACCTATATTGACCACACTAAATTCTTGAGAGAAATTTTCACCTTGATTTATTCTTACCGTATCTGGAAAAACAATCGAAATTTCCTTGCTTTTTAAAACTTGCAAAGTTAAAGTTGAATTGAAGCTTATGTAAGGATGCTTCTCTGCAGTTAAAATCAAAGAGTAATTTCCCTCTTGTTCAGGAGACAAGAATTCTATTGTGAATAAGCCATTGCTATCTGAAAAAACTTTTTGTTTGATAGAAGTGTTTTTAATTTGAATGCTTACACTTGCATTTTCAACAGGGGTTTTTTGTTCATCCACAACCATTCCTCTAAGCCTAACCAAGTCTTTAAGGTAAAAAATTTCTTTATTTAAATTGAAATTAATTGAAAGTTTTCTCAAGCTCCCAATGGCATAAGCAGACAAGCTTGTGGTGTTAACATAGATAACATTTCTTATCGTGTCTATTCTTGAAGGAATTTCTTCCCACTTTCCATAACATTCTTTTCTTCCGGAATTCCAATTTTCACACTTGTAAACTTTCAGCAAATTTTCATTGAGAACATTACTTTCAGAATACTTCATCTCTATTGAAGCTTTATAATAATTTAAGTCAACTTCATAAACAAATAAAGCAACAACATTTAGGCCAGGAACATCAGCTGAAGCAAAATAGTAATATCTAGCAGGATCTTCAAATCTGTTCACTTCTACATCATACAAGCGTAAAGTTGATTGTGGAAAAACAAATTCAACATCATAAGTTCCTGGAGGTAAATTGCCAGAGTAAGCCCCTGCTGAATCTGTGTAAAGTCTAAGCCTTTCTACACCATCAGAATAAAAGCTTATCTTTGTAGAAACAGCTTTTTCATTTTCATCGACTATTCTTCCTGAGATTGGAACAATGTAAGAAATAGATTTTTCACTCAAATAAGTGTAATTTTTATAGTGTAGCAATGCAGAAAGAGTATAGCTGCCAGAATCAAGCTCTGGAGCAACTATTGCCACAACATAATAATTGTTTGTTGGTGTTATTGCAAAAGTTTTGACTTGAGTTGAGCCTATTTTAATTTCCAAGTTTTCTGCGGTTAATGGTATTGTTGTGCCTTTATCAAAAGCTTGAATTGTTAATTTTACAGTATCATTTGACTTAACCCACGTTTTATCCAAACTTGTTATCGAGAACTGAATTGGTTCATTAACAGAAAAAGTAAGGGTTTTGGTTGAATTAACTCTGTCATAAGCTACAAATATATTCAAGCTGTGAGTTCCAATAGCATTTGGAATTTCAGAAGAATTCAAGAAAATTATCCAACCTTCAGAGGGATCATAAGGCGGGTTTATTCTTGGTTGAATTGTTTGGTTGTCAAGAGTTATGCTGAAGCTAACATCAGGAGAATTTATTGGAGTTGAATCTCTTTTAACCAAAACACCAACTTCAATCAAATCACCAAGGTAGATTGTGCTTGGAGAAACCTTAGCAATTTCTACAAAAAATTTAGAGACTGTAAACTTAACTTCTTTTTGATCACTATTGTTTGAATCATCTAAGCAAATTATAGTAGCATCGAATTCGTCGGCTCTATTTCTCCAGTAAATGGGGTTTATTGTTGCTTTGTACAATCCATTTGATGAGCTGAAGCTATCCACATAAATTATGTAACCCGATTTTCCAATCAAAGTTGCATTGACTTTTGAGCTATCGCTACAATTCACTTCAATTTCAAGACCTTCGTTTACCCAAATTTCAGATGAAGGCTTAAGCTTTATATTATTTATTTCAGGTAAAGCAAGAGCAGAGCTGAACAAAATTAAGATTCCAAATAAAAATGTGAATAAAATCAATTTCTTCATTTTTTCTCACCTTTTGCAACAGTATAAACATTAGCTTTCCCAACTTTGTGGAATTCTAGCTTGCCTTGATTCTTCATAGCTTCAAGATAACCAACAAGCACATACCTTTTGATACCAAGCTCTTTGGCAAGCCTAGAAGTTGATAAGATTTTTTTGCTAAGAATTTGGATTATCTTCTCTTCCACACTTTTATCTATAAGACCTCTTCCTTCATCCATATAGTTACAATTTTGTTTTTATATTATTTAAATGTTTTTAATATATAGTTAATTTATTGTAACAAAGTGGCGAACTTTAATCAAGCAGCTCTAAGGAACAGCTTGAATTGATCTGTAAGGTAATAAATTAACCAAAGAATTCCAATTTCCTTTTTCATCTCAAAAGTTCTTTCAGTTTTGTGTTTCCCGCCATCCGAAGCTACTATTAGATTTACTTTTCCTTCAGTCCAAACGGTGGGAAAGTATTTAATAGCCACAGTCTTCTCTTCATTTTCATTCAAGAGAGCAATTTCCTTTTGCTCGAAAATCCAGCCTAAAGGAAAATTATGGGGCAAGATCACTACATCTTTAGCAGCCTTATTTGCTTTAATATCAAAAACAACAAAATCATCATAAGTCCTGAAATTTTTTATTTCAAATACATCTTCTGATTCCAAAGAATTCTTTTTCTCTATGGTGAAAAAATTCTCTTGAATTTCGTTCCCAAAATACATTCTTGATCTTAAAGTCAAATTTCCCGTTAAATTGCTGTATAAGTAAACTTCAAAATTTTTTCTATCTCCTGGCATCAAAATTTTTTCTCCACTCCATGCAGTGAAGGCAGTTTTAGAATTGTTAATGATATCAACTCTTGCCCTTGCTCTATAAGCTATGCTACCAGTGTTGTAAAATTCAAGATGGAATGCAATCAAATCCTTAGATGAATCACAGGAAAAAGAGCTTATTTTTCCTTCAAGATTTCTGGAGACGTCAACTTTAATTATAGCTGCCCTCGATAGAGAAAAGAAAAATAAGAGGGAAAAAAGCAGAAAGATTACAATTCCCCTACTTCCAGAAGTAATACAAGAAATCA
>JAWBNW010000048.1:0-3298 GCA_039000685.1 Candidatus Aenigmatarchaeota archaeon | reverse complement strand
TCCATAAATAAAGATTAAGAAAAGATAAATTTAATCATGGAAGACTGTGCTCTGAAAGCTGTGGAAGAAGTTATAGAAAAAATGAAGGAAGAAATTGCAAAGACTCAAAACATTCCTTATCCTGAGCAAATTGTCGTTGCTGAAATCTACAATGTTGTAGCAAGGGTTTTGTGTGAAGCTTGCAGTAAACAAGGAGCTAAAAAAGAAAATTGCAGGCCGGAAGGGATGAAGAAGGGAGATGAACTAACAATGGATGCTTTCATCTTGCTGAAGCAACTGAAAGATGATGGACTTCTATCTGAAGAATATTATGAAAGGCTTTTTGAAGGACTGATAAAAATTAAGCCTGAGCTTGAAAAGCAAGTGAGAGAAGATAGAACAAGAGGGTTGATCTAATTACTCCCCCCAATCTTCTCCTGAAAGCTGAATCTTTTTAAGTTTAAGAGTGTATGGGGGATTTGAGCTTATCTCTGTAATTTCAAGATCACTCCCACATTCCGGGCATGTTATTACTTCACCGACAATTGGATCACCATTATATGTTATTTCTCCCAAACATTCTGCACATTCCCCATTATAAACAATTTTACTTTCCAATCTTTTTTTTCACCTCCTTTTTCTATTAAAACTTGGGCCGATGAGAAATTTCGAGGAACAGAAGAATTAGCTTACATACCGGTGTCGATTTCCCAAAATTCTTCAGTTCATTCCCAATCTTGAGGGACAGGAGACCTTAAAACCGGTGTCGATCTTCAGAATACCTCTTGGGGGTTAGTCTTGTCCTTTCTCATTGACCCAAACCAAGAATGCAAGAAGATGATAATTTTCTGGTCATCCTTTAGGAATGAAAAGAAGGAATCATCCCAAACTAACCCTTTGTGGTGTAGCATCTAATAAAAAGCCTTGCTACAGGCATACTGTGCAACCACAAGGGTAGGGATTGCATATCCTTCTATATTTTATTGGTAAAACTAATTTAAATCTTTTTCTATTTTTATTGATGATTAAAATATTAAAAACCTATGAAAAAAATATTAATTATAATTTATTCTTCCTTGCTTTCAAAAACAGAAGGCAAATGAATGAAGTAAACTTTCCCCTTTTCCAAAATTATCAAGGGCTTCTTCTGCATCAAAGCGTCAAGATTTATTTCATAAACTCCTTCTCTTGGTATCCTCACAGTCTCTATTCCAAACTCAATCTTTCTTTCCTTCTTAGCTTTTTTCTCGCTCTTCTCAACAGCAACTTCTAGCTCTTCCTTCTTCTCTTCAATCTTCTTTGCAATTTCTTTCTCAAGAGTCGTATCTTTGGCTTCAAGCTCTTTTTCTATCTCTCTTGCTTGAGCTACATCTTGCTGATCTCTTAAAAAGAGGAAGAAAATAGAACCACATTTAGTGCATCCTCTCAGTATGGAAGAATCGTCGTCTTGATAGCTTGCTCCACATCTCACGCACTTGTGCATCATTTAACCTCTGTCAAAACTGAGAAAGAGTTTGGATTTTTCTTCACTTGCCTTATGTACTTTGCAGGCCCTATTAAAGTCAGTCCTGTCTTCAAGCTGGTTGAAGCTTTGGTTCCGCTCAAGCCAGCAAAGAAAATTTTTATCTTATCTTTCTGCTCAGAAAATTTTTCCATAACCTTTGCCATTCCACTGACAGGCTTCTTCAGGCTTGCAACCTCAATTCCCGGAAAACCATCATCAACCCTTCTCATCGTCTCTTTTATCAGTTCCATCTCCTCTTCAGGGCTCATCACCCCGTCTGTGACTAGAATTGTTCCGTCTTTAACCTTGCTCAAGATGAAGTTTATCCTCTTTTCTTTTGGCTTTCCTTCCAAGATTGCAGAAGAAACAAAATCAAACTTTAACTTCATCATCCTCCCCTCGCATGTTTTGCTATGGCTTCGTAAAGGGAATCCAAGTTTTTTCCTTTCAAGGCTGAGATCTCAACCACAGGGTAAGTTGGAAAGGCTTCCCTTATCAGTTTCGTGTTAGCCCCTTTCTTGTCAATCTTGTTCGCAACTATTATCACGGGGATCTTCCTTGCTTCCAAATTTCCCAACAGAGTTATGTTGACTTGAGTTAGTGGGTCGCGAGTTGCATCCATTACTGCTAAAACAGCGTCAACATTGCTTAACCACTTGATAGCTTCTATCACTCCGTCTGTAGCTTCCCTTGCTCTTTCCCTTGCTTCCTTTTTTGAAAGACCATACTTCAAGAAGCTTCTGTAATCAACTTTTGTTGACAAGCCTGGCATGTCCAAGATGCTTAGCAAGATCTTCTTTTTATTAACTTTTATTTCTATTTTCTCCTTTTTTTGTATCGTTCTAGTTTCATGAGGTATTCCCGTGACTTTGCCGACTTCCTCACCAGTCCAATCAAGAGAAATTCTATTCGCTAAAGTTGTCTTGCCCACTCCTGTCTCGCCGTAAAGTCCTATCTTTAGATTTCTCCTCAACCCCAAAATCCTGTAAAACCAATTCAAAAATCCCTTGAAGCCCATCTTCTCTCTTTTATAATTTGGTTTCTGAAATTTAAATAAAATTTCTTGATTCCAAGCTCATTTAACTTCGATCAAATTTTTTGTCACATTAACTATCTTTCCATTTAGAATTTCAATCCTCACTACCACTCTCCATTTTTCATTGCTAGGCTTAACATCAGTTGAACTAACAAACTTTCCTATCTTAGAAATTTCCAAATTTCTTGCAAACAAGAAAATCAAGAGAAGAAAGAAAGAAATGAGAAAAATCACGAGAAAAGTTCTCATGTCCACCACTAGTATTTGGCAACAACATCATAAGTTCCGTTGTAAGCTAGAATACAAAAAGTTCCATTCGGCAAGATTTGAGCCAAAGACTTGAAAGCAAAGCCGTAGGTTGAATTAAAGTAAACGCTTGTCTTGCAGGTTGTGTAGGTTATGTTTTCCGGAATTTCAAGGTAAGTGCTGTTTGATTTGAATTGGTTTGGATTGGTCCCAACAGGCACGAGCCAAATCTCGCTAGCAGGCCAAGTGTAATTGCCAAGCTTGAAATTTATTGCCCCTGTCAACATTCCAAAGTTTACCAGAAACTCTTGTGGCTCAAGGCTCGATATCATACCTTCTGTTATAGTTACGCTCAAAGCTTGAGCTGAACAAGCTAGCAAAGCTACTGCAATCGCTCCAACCAAAAAATTTTTCATTTTCATGAAAAACTCTTGAAATAAAGCCTAGTATAAAGATTTGTAACTCCTTAAGTATGTTAACTTTCAATTCTTCTGAATTTCAAGTCTCGATTCATGAAAATTTCTGGCAAAACC
>JAWBNW010000047.1:0-3322 GCA_039000685.1 Candidatus Aenigmatarchaeota archaeon | reverse complement strand
GAGGTCCCTTATTGTTCTGCGGTCTATTTCCACTCCTTCAACGTATTCCATCTCCATGTAGGGAACCGGGAGAATATCTGCGCTGTAAAGGCTAACTATGTTCGGATGGTTAAGATGATACCATGATGCTATTTCCCTCAAAAAGGTTGAGCTTGTCTTCTCGTCTAATCTTGGAATTTTCAGAGCAACTATTTTCCCATCTGATTTCCTTTTAACTTTAAAGACCCTAGCAAAGCCACCTTCACCTATAAATTCCAGTGGCTCGTATTTACTGGTTAGTGGGGTAGGAAAATCAGGAAAATTCAAGACTTGTGTAACCCTGGATTCAGAATGATGTTTTGGAACGGATTCTTTCTTTTGCCATGTGGTCGTAAACACAATCGAAATTATCATCAATAGTATAATAATAGCACCGAAGAGTTGTCCAGCTGGAAAACTCAAAATACTAACGTAAACAGTTTTTGGGATATCTATGTATTTAGTCTCTTCTCTATATTTAACAACATCTCGATATTTTATCTCTTCTCGGTATTTGGTAACGAGTTCTTCCCATATTGCATTTGCATTGGCACTGTAAATCATGACATTCTTTGAAAATAGGCCTAAAAAACCTGTATGGGGGTTTTTGATTATAAAATAGTAGGTGTCATTGAATCTAGTTAAAAAGACGAGCTGTAACTCTTTTGAGTCTTTGCGACTAGCTTCTGGACTGAAACTCCTCCCTTCATAAAAATTCTTATATTCTAAACTTGATAAAACGTATACTTCAACAGTATCACTTGCGCTAACGTAAAAAGTCACTTTTCTGTCATAAGGCAAATATTTACTCCAATAGACAAAGTATCCGGGTTTTAGATTGTAATTTGTAGTGGAAATAAAAGTCTCAGACATTTTTTCCCACTCTTGGTAGGGTACGTAATCGACATAGCTTTCTCTCTCTGTGTAGGGAACTGTTACTTTTGTAGGAACTCTTTCAGTGGTTTGTATAGGAACAATTGGGATAAAAAGAAAAGTTATAACCAAAAGAAGTGCTAGAAAAATTTTTCCACTCATAAAGTAACCTCCAAAACATTCAAAAATCTTAATTTAAATTTCAGTTGGTGGAAGTTTGGCGCCCCCTTATTTAACCTCGCTTTTTGGGGATTTTTCGGTTCATCAATACTGGAGGTCTCTCTAAACATAAACATGCACCCTCCGTGAAAAGGAATTTGTCATATCTTGCAGATTAAAGTCTTTCAACATTATGGGAGATGATTAAATATTCAGCATGATATTTATAAACCTTTCTTTTTGATGTGAATTCATTTAACTAAGATAGTCTACTATGATCTCTCGCATTCTATCTGAGCAAAGTCTCAAATCTTTTTGATGTTACAGAGATATCGTCCTGAAACTCTGAATTAGCAGTAGAATGCTCTCAGAGTGTTTATCATTTTGCAATTTCTCTTTTAGTTTCTCGTGTGCCAATTCCAAAGATGTCGAGATACAGCAGTTCAATTTTGTCCTGTGAGAGAGTTTTCCCTTCGGTTAGAAGTGTTTTGAACTCTAAGGAGTTTATCAAAGTTATCCTCAGCGCATTCATCGGAATATATTTTTCTATGGATTCCAATGTCTCTTTCGTACTTCCAAATCTCTTCTCTCTATGTATGCATCGACCATATTAATTATAAGTCTCGAAAAGTATCCGAAGCCAGTTAAGGAATTGAGGGAAACACTGAGCAAAAGTGTGGAAGACTTGAGAACAAGCAAAAGTGCAGAGGAGATTCTGAAGAACAAAAAAGTAATCGTAGAAACTCTTTGCAACCTCTGTTTGGCTTATGCTGAGCTAAATAGAAAAGCTGAACTATTGAACTCGCTAAGCGATCTTAAATTCTACACAAAAGAAAGTCTTCAGGAGCTTTTGAATTCTATAAAAACCCTTGAGTTGATGATAAAAGAAAATTTAAACATTGAAGACGATTTTGTTGAAAGGCTTAAGGTTTTACTGCACAGGGTGATAAGGGAAGTTGAAATGTAAGAATCTAGGGCACATAGCTTTCTCTGACTCTATTAACAACGTTCTCCAATATATTAATAAAATCTTGATCAATAGTAATATTTTCTCTTATCATCAGTATACTCTGCTCAGTGAGATCGTCTATATTTCTTTTCAAATTCTCATCTTCAGTATAATCCTTAAGTTTCTCCAAATAACCCAATAGCTCAGATTTTTCATCAAGCTTAGCACTTGATATCGCGAGGTCACAGATTTTTTCAAGAAGTTCTTTTTTAAGCATTTTTATTTCTCCAATTTCTCTAGATTTAGAAATTTTCTCGAGAATCGATTCAATTTCCGAAAGAAGCATCGACTTGTTCTCTCTTTGTTTAAACAAATTTAAGTCTCTGATAAATTCTTCAATACTCCGGTATCTATCTTCCTTTTTCTTTGCAAGCATCTTTGATATTATCGGATCGAATTTCCTAAGCCTTTCATTGAAGCTTGAAACAAGTGGGAACGGTTCGGGCTTAATTATTTCTCTCATTGTTTCCACAGCAGAATCCGATTGATAAGGAAGTTTTCCAGTCAAAAGTTCGAAAAAACGAGTCCCAGCTGGAATATGTCTGTTCTACTGTCAGTCTCTCCATACACAGTCCTATCCAATTGTTCTGGGGCAGAGTATTGTAGAGTCAGTCCTTTAAACGCTGTTGCAGTTGTAGAAGTTTCCCTAACCTTTGCAAGCCCCAGTCGGCTATCTTCGGCGTCATTTCTGCAAAGATAAGAATATTGTTTGGTTTCAGATCTCTGTGAATTATGTTTTTGGAATGCGCAAAGTTAAGACCATCTGCTATACCCTCGACGATCTTAACTGTAATCTCTTCATTTATCGGCTTTGGATAACTTCCAAGATCTCTTATTCTCTTTCATCCGATTTCAACTCCTTCACCGAATTCAAGCTCAAAATGAGGCACGGGCTCCTCAAAGGCTCCAAAGAGTTTAACTATGTTCGGATGATTCATATTTTTCCATGTTTCTACCTCCTTTAAAAATGCCCTTCTTGACTTTTCATCGATGTGAGGAATCTTTAATGCGATAATTTTCCCATCTGATTTCCTTTTAACTTTAAAGACCCTAGCAAAGCCACCTTCACCTATAAATTCCAGTGGCTCGTATTTACTGGTTAGTGGGGTAGGAAAGTCTTTTAGTTTTTCCATGGGTTTGTCAATGGGGTTTTTGAATTTCAGAGCTCGAGACCGTTTTTTTGAATTCTATTGGTTTCGCTTCGGGCTTTGAGTACTCCATTTTTGTTGGTTTAGCCACTTCAAATTCCTTTTCTAATTTTTT
>JAWBNW010000046.1:0-3507 GCA_039000685.1 Candidatus Aenigmatarchaeota archaeon | reverse complement strand
TTTCAAGCAAACCTGGAGCGACTATGCGAAAGTGGCGCGAGCTTTTAACAAGTTTTAAGCTTGTTGATTCTTCCCATCCTTGAGCAAAAATTGTATCAATTATATTGGTTACTGCTTCATCATACTGCCCAGGCTTAAGTTTATCAAGAGTGAAGATCGTTATTTCTCCTGGGTTCATCAACTTCTTGAAATCTATATCAACTTTTGGGCTTGTTACATCAAATATAAGCCCTTTGAAAGGTTTAGCTTCGTCTTGAGCAAGACCAAAAACTCTGTAATACTTCAAAATCTTAGAATCTCTGCACGGCCTAACAAAACCCGTCCATTGAGCAGTAGGGTCAAAAACCACCACTGGAACTTTTTTCTCAAGTAATTCTTCAACGAACAGGCTTGCTGTTACTGATTTTCCAGAGCCAGTTGCGCCAGCAACCAAAACATGAGTTGTTAAATCGTCCATCGAAAAACTTGCCTTAGCCCTTACTTCAGCAATTTTTCCTAACCAAAGCTCACCTTTTGGTAATTTTCCTATTCTCACAGGAGCTATGTACCTTGCTTTTTTTGCTCTCCATCTCTTGTAATAACTTCTTCCATAGAAGAATGAAAACACAGAGAACAAAGCAACGATAAGAATTGAAGCTAATTGAATTCTTTCGGCTGTCCAGAAAGGCTGGACTACTTCAAATAAATCAGAGGAACTCTTTCTCCTTCCGTCATATTCTGCCTCCACAACAAAAAGATATTGACCCAAAGAGATATTTTGAGGAATATAGACTTCTTCTATAAAAGATTCGTAAGAAGACTGAAGAGATTTTATTTTGCTTGTCGAAAAAATTATCTCTTTTGTTTCAGGGTTTTGAATCATGAAAGTAAAGTTTGCGTCAAAATTTTTCTTAACTCCCAAATTATACAAAACTACTCTAAACCTTGCAACCCTATCTGGGTTTGTTTGCTTGTTCAAAGCTTCAGTCATTATATCTAGTTCTACTAAACCTTTTATCGAGACAGTTAAAGTTACTGGAAGGTTTTGAGTTTTTTTTACTGTTGTCACATAAATAGTTCCAGTATAAGTTCCTAATTCTGTTCTTGGAGGAGCATAAGCTTCTATAAGTAGCATGCTTTCAGTTTTTGGGTTGACTGTTATGACATCTCTTTCTAGTTTGACTAAATCTGCTATCGAACCTGAAATAGAAACTGAAAAGTTTAGTCTTGAGTTCATTTCATTTAAAATCCATAAAGCAAAATTTTTTGTCTCGTTTATATCGATGTGAGCTTCTGTTAAATTTGTTCTTATACTGAACTTGATCTCTTCTGTTGGAGTTGTTTCAGGAATGCTCGGGATAGGAGCAGCTCCTCCTCCTGGTCCACCACCTGACGGAGGAATGTAAGTTGATGAACATTGTCCACAGTCTTCTGGACAATTTACACAAGACTCTCCATAACCACATTTTTTATTTCCACATGTTTCAATTTCTGCTGCAATATAGACAGAGGCTGATGTTTGAGTTGTAGAAACCAAATGGTTATTTAAGTCTAAGATGCTATCTACTTCAACCCAGCCAGAATTACATATCGGATAATTCCAAACAGAACATTTGTAAATTTTAATTCCAGGCTCGTACCAAATTTTTCCTTCGCTCAAATCTTTTGAATAATTGAAAGTGATTTTCAAGTCTGAATAGAAAGCATTTGTTTTGATTTCAAAAGCAGATATCTTATACTTTTCAGGTTTTGGCAAATCAATTATGCTTACACTAATTAATGAAATGTTTACAGGATTTGTTACATTTGCGTCGCTACTATTAAACTGAAGCTCAGAAGTTTTTGTTGTATTAAAATTGAAAATTTTTATCGAATTCTCTCCAAGTTTTATCAACCAATCGTAAGTTCTTTTGTGAAGAGTAAAGTTGTAATTTCCAGGAGGATAAGAAAAGTTGTGAATTATAGTTTCTTTTCCTGACTTGTAGAAAGTAAAGTCTATCGAGAAACTTGCGTTTAAGTAAAGTTGAATTGGTTGATAAACTTCAAACCAACTTGTTGCATTAGCTATATTGTTTGAAGTATCGTTAGCAAAAAGGATGAAATCATAATCTCCTATGTTTAATCCTGAAATTGTTGTTTCCCAAGTTGTGTTGGTAATCTGTGAAGTTTTGTTCTCTAAATAATAGATTGCAAAAGAGAAATTCGGAAAACTAACATTTACCCAAACTTTATCAACTCCATACTTATCAGAAATGTTTGCTTCTATTTTAGCATTTTGACCAAGAATTGCAGACTCTGCTTTTAAACTTTCTATTGTTGGTGCTGTTGTATCATTTTCTATTATATTGAAAGCTATAGAGCTTTCCTTTATTGATGAATTATAATATCTATAAAAGCTTACATTCGTGTTAGTTATATTACATTTTACTTCAACAGTATCAGTTAAATCGCTTATATTCCAAGAATATTTTGCATGGCCAGAATTGTTTGTTTTAACTTGAGCTAATAGTTGCTCTTCTGTCGAGTTCAAAAACCAGAAATAAACAGGATAGTTTTCAAGGTCGATTGTTAAGTTAGAATCCTTAACATGACAAACTAAATCAAGCATTTCTTTTTCTGCTTTGTTTATATTTTTGCCGTTTGAAGGATAGGTAAAGTTAACCTCACTCCAACCATAAATCCATACGCTAACGTTTTTTTGGTTAGAGTTGTAGAGTTCGCCAGAAGCATTTGCTTTTATTAAAAATATTTCTGGATAACAATTGTTTGCTACTGTGTAAGATGAATTATCACCTTGTTTTTCCATACTGCAAGTTGGCCAGTCTGAAATTCCATTTCCTGTCCAAGTTACACTATAAGAATAATTAGCTAAACCACAGGAATCATTTACAGTTGAGTTTAAAAGAATCGTTTCACCGATATGGTAGATTGAATTTTGGAAAGGCAAAATTATTGTTATGTTTAAATTATCCTTTAATGTTCTCAGAATTTCTTGGCTTGTGGTGTTAAGATAATAAAACCCATCAACATTTCCTGAAAGCGTAACATTAATAGAATAATAACCTAATTCATTGGAACAATTGGTTTTCCAAATGTGGAAGCAATAACCATTGGAGTTTGTTTGGGTTTCATTTTCAAGAGTACTGTTGATGAACCAGCTACAGTTATAGCCTTCTATTTTAACAGACTGATTAAACTCATCTATAAGTGAAGCGTTGAGTAAAGAATCGCCTCTTGTGAAATTTGAAACGGAATTTAGCTTTATGCTAAGTTTACCATAAATTTTTACAAAAAATCCTGAGGAAATATTTGTCTCATAGTAGGAATCAGAATAAACTCCTGCTTTCCAATCTCTTTGTCCTGGTTTGTAAGAAGAATTTGGAGAAAAGCTATAGTTGCAAAAGCCATTTTCATCACTTGAAGTAGAATAGCTAGAATTGTGAGTTTCGTTAAGCCAGACCCAGAAGCTGCAGTTTGCATTGTTAATTGGGTTTTTATCAAAATTATCTAACAACTTAACTGAAAGCA
>JAWBNW010000045.1:0-3701 GCA_039000685.1 Candidatus Aenigmatarchaeota archaeon | reverse complement strand
CTAATTTTGATTTAATAAATTTCAAAATCTTTATATCTTTGCTCTGAAGCTCAAAGATAGTGTTTATCTTATCTTTATGTGATTTATTTATCCCCCAATAACCTTCTGCATCTGCATAACCTGCTAAAAAAGAGTAAAATGTATTTTCATCTTCATCTTGCACCATCCATTCTGGTATTATTCTTCTGTATTTCTCTAATAGAAAAGAAAATGAATCATCAAGACCGCATCTTATTCCCCACTCATAGCCTAATGTACCTTTCCTAGGATATTTGGCTACATAACCATATTTTGAAAAGAGTTCAGAAAAAAGATTAACCATAGCTGGATGTGTGGTTGTTGTCCCTACTTCTATAGTTTGGTAGCGTCGGTTTACATATACATCACCGATACAGAATCCGAGTAAATATGCTTTAATAAATTTGTCTTGAGAGAAAGAACTTCTTGGATACTTTCTACATGCTTCTGCCTTGTTTCTTATAGGTATGTTAGCTTTCTTCAACCATTTACGCACGGAAGAATGTGAAACATTTAAGATTTTTGCTATTTTTTCAGTCGATTTCCCTTCTTCTATATACATCTTATAGAGCTCTTCGTAAGAAGGGGCTTTCGTCTTTAAAACTCCTGTTTGGGCTGGAGTTCTTGTAGACATTTTCCATTTTTTCATCATATAACGTACTGCTGCACCTGAGACATTATATAACATCCCAATATTTCTGGTACTCATTTTCTTTTCATAATATAGCTCTTTTAGTTCATCAGGAGAAATTACCAATTTTTTCCGCAAAGCTCCCGCCTCTGATTTACTTCTAGTGGGTATGTTGTGTTTTTTCATCCAACGCCACAAAGTACCAGTATTAATTCCAATACTCTTTGCTATCACGGGTAGCGACTTTTTTTCTTCACAATAAAGTTTATAAATAAATCTGGGGTCTAACTTTTTTGTAGACATTTCGGGTGTTTTAATTCTTTCATTTGTCTTGTTGATTCTTAGGGCTCTAGAGATAATATATACTTTATTTACTAATTGGGTAGGTGAATTTTCTATCTTTTCACTCATTTTTCAACCCTCTTTGAGATCTCACCAGCATAATTCGTGAGCATCATCTCCTTGACTTTCTTCATATCTTTGGTGTGGCCTAAAACCCAAGCAAGCTTAACAAAAGCCGTTTCTGGCAACCAGTCGCAGCCATTTCCTATTGCACCAGCTTCATCCAAAAGCCTGCCAGCCGAATAAACATTCAAATTCAGCCTACCAAAAATTGTTTGCGGTGCTATAACAACAGGAATTCCTGAGGAAATTAAGTTTTTGATAGCTGGGAGCAAGCTCCTGGCAAACTTATCATTGTTTGGATTTGTTGGAACATGGCCCAAGCCTGTTCCAGCCAAGACTATGCCTTCAAAGTGATTTGCCAAGCTTTCGATGAATTCAGGCTTTATGGCAGGATAAATTTGAATTAAACCAACATTTGGATTTAGCTTGTCGTCAACTTTCAAGCTCCTTTTTTCCCTCTTTCTGAAATCTTGCCTAAGGTATTCTATTCTTCTTTCTTGGTACCAAATTTTTGCAAAGGGCAAAGCGTTGACAGACTGGAAAGCATCTCTCCTGCTTGTATGCAGCTTCCTAACTTTAGTGCCTTGGTGCAAGAAGCAGAAGTCATCGCTCATGCTTGCGTGCATGCAAACACAAACTTCAGCTACATCTCCTTTTCCTGCTGCTAAGACAGAGCAGAGCAAGTTCATGGCATTGTCGCTGCTCCCTCTATCGCTGCTCCTTTGAGCTCCCACAAGAACCACGGGGACAGGCAAATCCTGAAGCATGAAGCTTAAAGCTGCTGAGGTGTAGTGTAGCGTGTCAGTGCCATGCATCAAAACAACTCCTTCGCAGCCTGCTTTCACTTCCTTTTCAACTTCTCTTGCTATTATTTGCCAATGGCTTGGTGTCATGTCTTCTGAAAAAAGATCAAAGAGCTTTCTTGCCTTGATGTTGGCTATTTCACCGATTTCGGGAAAAGCTAAAAGCAAGTCAGCAGGAGAAAAAGCGGGAAAGACTGCTCCTGTCGTGTATTCGACTCTCGAGGCTATCGTGCCGCCACAGCCCAGGATAGAAACGGTTGGCTTAGCTTTATCGATTCTTGGCTTAAGAACAGCTGGCTTGAACTTTATTGGCTTTCCTTTCTTGAGAAGCTTGAGCTGCACTCCTTTCTCGAATTTTATTCCAATATTGTAGCCATTGTCAAGCTTTAGCATAAGAACTGAAGGGTCGCCTAGGGCTATCCTAGGCATGAGTAAGCCTTCATAGCTGGCTTTGCCTTTGGTAATCCTTACCCTATCACCAACAGAAATTCTTTTACTCTTTAGTAGTGACAAGATTTCCTGGGAGTACAATGTTTCACACTCCATTAATAAATTGGAAGAGGAGGTATTAATTTGTTTGGGATTTTTGGGATTTCATAAAGAATAAATAATTTTGCTAGATGATTTAAAGGATTTAAAGATTAAGTCTACATACTATTTATGCAATTTGATAATCTTTATAGGTTAAGAAAAGGTGTGATGAAAAAGGAAGATGGAGATCTTAAAATTCTCTTGTCGAATTTTGAAGGCACGGTACAGCAAAAAGACATAGAAAAAAGGACATCTTTGATTGAGCAGTTCTTCAGGACAAAAGTTGATGTACCTGCTTGGGAAGATCCAAACTTCGACTGGTCTAACGAGGAAAGAATAATGCAATCTATGGTAGAGCGATTTGATATGCCATCTTGGGCTCTGTATAGACTCAAAAGCAAAGCGGGATTGAGCAAAGAATTGAAGAAATACAACAGGGTTTTCATTTATCAAATAAAAGGATGCAACCTCCATTGTCCTTATTGCTATGTTGATGATGTCAACAAGAACGGAATTGAAGATTCCAACTCCAGATTTTTTTCAATTGAAGAGATTCTCCAAGCTTTTCTTAGGAATAGAACTGATATGAACAACAGGATTAGGCCTAGCGGTGGTGAGCCCACCCTTGTTCCTGAGCAATGGCTTAATTTGTTGGAAAAACTGGAAGATTATGGGTTAAGCAAAGAGGTTCATATTCAAAGTGATACAAATTTAACTACAGGCCACTTCATTGATGAGCTAGCAAAAAATGGGGAGATAGAGGAAAATCTTTTGGAAGAAATTGCTGGATATGGGAATTTCAGTCTTCTTGCAAGCTTTAAGGGCACTGATCCTCGGAATTTTGTTGAAAATACCAGAGCTCCAGAAGAATTGTTTGAAGAGCAGTTTTATTCTTTTGGAAAATTTATTGAAGCTGGAATAGACGCTTATCCATTCCTCTACAACCCAAATCCAAAATCTTTAGAAGATTTCATGGATAGATTCGAAAGAGAATTTGGGAGAGAGGCTTGCAAAAAAGTTTGGGTTTTTCCGATAAAGATGTATGATGTTCCTAAGACTAGGCTTGAAAATGAAGCAAAAATAAGGTCATTAGATCTAAAAGCTTATGTTAAAGAGTATGAAGACTTGTGGAGCAGAAATTTCACCGAATCTGAAGAAATTATGAGGGGGGTCATGAAAGAGAGGTTTGGGCTTGAGTATAAAAGGGTATTGAGAGTTGGCTAGATTACATGACAATTTTTTGATGAAAAAATATCTTTAAAAAACAAATATGGAAATTTCTTTTGGAAGAAAAATGAAAGTGTAGCGAAGTT
>JAWBNW010000044.1:0-3765 GCA_039000685.1 Candidatus Aenigmatarchaeota archaeon | reverse complement strand
TCTTTCAGCCATAAAATTAATTTTGAAACTTTTAGTTTAAAAACACCATTGGAGATTTTCTTTTATGACCAAATTTCTTCCTAAGGTTGAAGCAAAATCTTTAAGGATTTTTTCTGCTTCTTTCTTTTCATACCAATAAACTGCAAGCCCGTTTTTACCATAGAGCAAAGAGAGCAGGCCCGGCTTTACCTTATGTTTAAATTTCCTTTCTACAGTTTTTCTTTCATCATCATATTCTTCTTTCAACTCTACTGCTTCCTCAAACCCATACCTTTTTAGAATTTCTACTAAAAGTTCAACTTTATCTTCAATTTTCTCCTCTTCTATTTCAAAACTAGAGTGTGAAATATGGTAAATAACTTTGAGGCTCATTTTTAATTTTTTGTTATAAAACTTTAAATTATGAAGTGGAACAAAAGAGCTTGGGATAAACTCTTCAAGAAAGAAGGAAAACCGTACAAGAAGATCCTTGAGGATATGAGGAAAATCGTGAAATTTTTCAAGAAAAGAAATGTAAGAAGAATTCTTGATCTAGGCTGTGGCACAGGAAGGCATTTAGTTTACTTGGCAAAGCAAGGTTTTGAAGTTTATGGCCTTGATATTTCTGAGCAGGGAATAAAAATAGCTAGGAAATATCTTAAAAAAGAAAAAGTTGAAGGAAAGCTTAAGGTTGGTGACATTTACAAGAAGCTACCTTATGAAGATGATTTTTTCGATGCCATAGTTAGCACTAAAGTCCTACACCACGCTGACATAAAGAACATAAGAAAATTGATAAGAGAAATGGAGAGAATTCTCAAGCCAAGTGGCTTAATTTTCATAACTGTTGCTAAAAGAAAGCCAAAAAAAGAAATACCAAAAGAAAAGCTTTGGAAAATAAAATTCATAGCACCGAGAACTTTCATGTCATTAACAGGTTCTGAGAAAGGAATGATTCACTTTTGGTTCAACAAGAAACTTTTGAGAAAAGAGTTCAAGAATTTCAAGATTTACGATATTTGGATTGATTCAGAAGACCATTATGCTTTGCTCGGTGAGCTAAAAGATGGACCGGCCGGGATTTGAACCCGGAGTCTCTGTCTTGCGAAGACAGTGTCTTGACCGTTAGACTACCGGCCCTTTAATCGCTTTCACACTCTTAATAACTTTTCTATAGTCTGCAGTTTTAATTCTTAGTGTATAACTATCAACCTTTTTGTTAAAATAAACAGAAATTTTTAAACCTATTTTCTTAAATATTTGTGATAATTGAGTTACAAACTTAGCTGATGATGTTGAAATAGTGGTTGTCAAGTCATTTGATATATAACCATCACTATCAATTAATCCTCCAATAAATCCATAAATAAAGTCTGAGTTAAAATCAATATTTTTTAAATGTGATTTTTTTCGAACGTTTTTCATACCTCTAAATTCTGCTTTTATTTTATATACAACATTGTTTTTACAAAATTCATAAAGATTTTTTGAAACACAAACAATTCTTAAAAGATTTTTATTTCTTGGATTTTTAAATAAAACAATATAAGGTTTTCCCCCAGCTTTTTTCAAAATAGACAGAATCCTGTTTGCAATTTTTTGTTCGCCTTTCTTATTTAGGCTAAAAACTACTCTATACGAATATGTTTTTTCTCTGAAATCTAAGTGTCCATCTCCAAAGAAAACCCCTAGAAGATAGCCTCTTTCCCATTCTGTTAGCCTTTTAATATCAACTACAGAGTTTTTCCTAACAAGATGACTAATATGATAGTAGAGTGTACTTTTTGATTTCTTTGTTATTTCTGAAATTTTATTTAAAGAGATTCCTTCTCTTGCCAGTTTGAAAATTTTTGTTTTCTCGAATTTGGTTAATCTTTGCATAATATTTTTATATGTCTCTGGGTTCAAATAGAATTAAAGATAGAAAGAAACGACCTACTATTGATCTGCCAGCACTTCAATAAAACATAAGTAAAAATAAGATAATATTAAAATCTATGGAAAAAGGGCTCGTAGCTTAGCCTGGTTGGAGCGTTCGCCTGATAAGCGAAAGGTCGGGAGTTCAAATCTCCCCGAGCCCACTTGAGCTTAAATTCTTTTCTAAAGTATCTTAAATTATGAAGCTGAGATTGCTCGCGTTTAGAAGAAAAGGCCAGAAGGCAAAGATATAGAAAAAGAAGTAGATATAGAAAGCTGGAAGAGGAAATAATGGAAAGGTTAAGAAAAGAGATTGAAGAAAAATATGGGGTGAAGCTGTGAGTTTAAGAATAAACGGCGAAAGAATTTTTTTGAAAATTCCTGAGATGAAAAATGCGAAAGCAATTTGCAAGTATGCAAACGATAAAGCAATAGCAAGATATACCACAATTCCTCACCCATACAAGCTCAAACATGCAAAAAATTTTGTCAAGAGAGTGAAGCAAAAAATGAAGAAGAAAGAAAGCTATGAATTTTCCATAGTTTTGAAAGAAACTGGAGAAATAATAGGTGGAATAGGCTTGATTAACATCAGCAAATTTCATAAGAACGCTGAATTGGGCTACTGGTTAGCCAAAAAATATTGGGGTCAAGGCTTGATGAGCGAAGCTATGAAGCTGATTTTAGATTTTGGCTTCAATAAACTCAAGCTTCACAAAATTTACGCAAGAGTTTACAAGCCTAACAAAAGGTCTTCCCACTTGCTTGAAAAATTTGGCTTCAAGCTTGAAGGAAATTTCAGGAAACATTTGAAAGGAAGGTTTTCAAACAAATGGTATGATGAGCTAAGATATGGCTTGCTGAGAGAAGAATGGAAAAGCATTTAAATAGCTATTCTGTATCTAAAAATTACCCATGAAAGGTATTTTCATCGCATTTGAAGGCATAACTGGCTCCGGCAAGAAAACTCACATAAAAATGATAACAGAAGAGCTCTTGGTAAGAAAAATTCCTTTCACAACTTTAAGCTTTCCAGATTTTGATAATGACATAGCAAGGCTCACAAAAAGGCTTCAGCTTGATGCTTTTACTTTATCTTTGCTTTATGCAGCTGACAGAAGCTTTTCTCAAGAAAGAATTAAAGCTTTGCTCGAAGCTGGGCAAATTGTTATCACAGATCGCTACTGCTACAGCAACTTTGCTTACCAAGCTGCCAAAGGTGTTCCTCTAGAGTGGCTCAAAGAAATTGAAAAACATTTGATCAAGCCAGATATTGTTTTTCTGATTGACGTGCCAGTTGAAACTACTTTATCGAGAGTGAGGCAGCTCAGCTTGGAAGATTTCAGCAAGAAGGAGATTTTGGATAGAATAGAAGAAGAGAAAGAAATTTTGGAAAAAACGAGGGAAAATTTTTTCAAGCTTGCAAGAGAAAACAGAGATGCGAAATGGTATATAATAGATGCTACCAAGAGCATACAAGAAGTTCATCAAGAAATTTGGTCTATTCTTGAGCCTGAACTAGAAAGACTGAAATCAGAATAAATTTTTAAGCAGGTTTATATTTTTTTGGTTTATACTTAAGGCCAGCCTTCCCATCACCCTTAATTATTTCTTCAAGAATTTTTTCTCCTTCTTCTGTTAGCCAATAACGGGTTTCTTTTCTTCTTGTCATTTCAACCAAAATATACTTGGTATTCAAACATTTAAATTTTAGTAATCTTTTTTAACTCTTAAGCCAAATAGTTTTTTAATTGCCCCGCTCGTCTAGTCCGGTCAAGGACACGGCCCTTTCGATTGAGTTCGAAAGGTTTGATCAAAAGATGATAGGCTGTAACCTGGGTTCAAATCCCAGGCGGGGCATACTAACTC
>JAWBNW010000043.1:0-3883 GCA_039000685.1 Candidatus Aenigmatarchaeota archaeon | reverse complement strand
ACTTGTTTCTAAAACTGAGCAAAAGTTTGGAAAATTTGCTAGGCTTTTTCTCTTCAATTTCTTCTCCTACAAGCTTACCGGCAAGTCTTCTAAACTCAATGCTAGAAGGTGAGTAAGGATTGAAATATAAAACTGGCTTGCCAAAAGATAAAGCCATGCCAACTTCTTCATCATAAGGTATCTCAGCAATTACTGGCAGCTTAACTATTTCTTCTATTTCTTCCTTTTTTAGCTCATGAGGATAGCCTTTGACCATGTTCAAGGCTATACCCAAAGGAGTTAAACCAAAGCTCCTTGCAACTTTTTCACATTTAGCAACATCTATCACCGAATTCAAGTAAGGTGTAGCTACAAAAAGGATTTCTTGAGTAGCAGTTAACACGCTTACAGCCTCTTTACCAAGACCCGGAGCGGAATCGAGCAAGATGAAGTCAGCATCTATCCTTTTAATCACTTCTTTCAAATTTTCAATTTCAACCCCAACCAAATCTTCAACTTTCAGGCTAGCCGGAATTATGTTTATTCCTTCTTTGAAAAAAGTTGCTTCTTCTATTGAGCTTCTTCCTGCAAGCACATCATTCAAGCTCTTTGGATAAAAATGAAAGTCGAAGAGAAAGCCCAAGTGGGAAGTGGTGATGTTGCAGTCAACGACAGTAACTTTCTTTCCAAGTTTGCTCAAAGCAAAAGCAAGGTTTGCTGTAAGAGTTGTTTTGCCTACACCACCCTTACCAGAAACTATTCCTATTATCCTTGCCATCAATTATTATTTTGTCAAGCTTTCATAAATTGATAGGGTTTTGCTGGCTGCCAAGTCAAAATTGAATTTCTCTAGAACAAGCTTCCTTCCATTCTTGCCCCACTTCTTAGCTTCTTCCAGATTTCTTAAGGTCTCTTTTATCCCCCAAGCTATGTCTTCCGGGCTATTCCCATTCACATGTACACCGCTTCTATTCTCACCAGAAGGGATAACCTGCTCCCTGAAGCCGGAAACTCCTGAAGCGCCAACAACAACTGGTTTTTCCATCGCCATGGCTTCGGAAGCGACTATCCCAAAAGGCTCATTTAGGCTTGGGAAGACACAAACATCGGCCAGAGCAAAGTGATCGAGCTTTTCCTCATCACTGAGCCACCTGTTCACCAAAATCACATTTTTTCCCAGACCAAGAGCTTTCACCTGTTCTTTCACAGCTTCATTCTCACCAATTCCAACCATCACCAACTTTGTTTTTGGAAATTCTTTCAGAACAATTGGCATGGCTTTGAGCAAATTGTAAATTCCCTTGAACCAAACAAGCCTGCCGATGAAAAAAATGACTTTCTCGTTTTTAATTTTGTATTTTTCTCTCAATTTCTCCACAAGCTTAAAATCAACTTTTTTAGGGTCTAAATCTTTGGGGTCAGTTCCGTTCCAACAGACAGAAATTTTTTCTCTATCGTATCCTATCGAACTAACGAAATCTCTCATAACTTCAGAAACAGTTATTATCTTGTCGGCTTCCCTTGCCATTTCCCTCTCCAATCTTTTCAAGGTTTCTGAGCCAGGATAGTTTCTAACCTCTTCTACAGAATGTAAATGGAAAACGATAGGGACTTTTGTTTGCTTAAGCATCAGACCAGAAAAAGCTGAAATCCAATCATGGATAGCTACCAAATCAAATCTTTCCTTTTCATGAAGTTCGGCAAATTTCTTAGCCGAAAGAAGGTTGTAGTTGAAGATATCAGAAAAAAGCTTTAGGCCTTCACCCCAACCGAGTATGTCACTATTGGCAAAAATTGAGATTGCTTTTGAGCTATCAAGACAAGAAAATCTGTAGACTTTTATTCCATTCTTTTCTTCAAATTCTTTTGAATTTTTGAAGTTCATGGTAAAGATTGAGACATCATTTCCTTTTTCAACATACTTCTTAACCATGTTCAAGGAATAGATTCCAAGACCACCAACCAAGAAAGGTGGATATTCCCAAGAAAAGAAAGCAATCTTCATATTAATTTTTTAGGATTGGCAGATATAATTTTGTTAAGTATTCTTTGGCTGCTTCATCCATATCAACATCCATCTTGAAAGCGTTCCAAACTATTTTATCCCAAGTCTTTCTATCCTTATAGAATAGATCTGAAATAATTTTCAACTTTTCCAAAAAGGCTTCCCAGCTATAGTCTTCTTTCTTAACTTTAAAGCTGTTTTTAAAATCTACTATCTTATCAACCATCCCACCAGTATCGGTTCCTAGAGTTACTGTGCCATTAACAGCGGCCATCATGTATCCTGTGCCACAAGGCTCTTTCCCAGGCAAAGAAGGATATAAAAGCAAATCTCCTCCCCAGTACATCTTCTTGGCGAGCTCTTCGTTGAACCCACAAATGAAAACAAAATTGCTGCCCAATTCCTCATCCAGTCTCTTACACATTTCTATCCATTTTCTACCTATGGGATCTCCAAGGGCAGCTCTTCCGAGCATTATGATTTGTGCCCCTATTCCACCTTCTTCCCTATCTTTCACTATGATATCGGCATGGGGTAAGAAAATTTCAAACCCCTTTTGGTCTGCAAACCTTCTAGGAATTACTATCGTGAGTTTTTCTTCAGAAAGTTTGTCACCCTTTATCCTTTCTATTTCTTTAATCAACTCGATCTTTGCCTTTTTCTTCTTTTCTTTCAATTCTTTAATTGATTTCACGTCCCTGAGCTCAGGCATTCTCCAGTACTCTATGTCAATACCATTGGTGATCCCGAAGAGTTTTTTCATCTCAAAAAATTCAACCAAACCTTCTCCATTTTCAAGCAAAGTCTCAGCATAGTCGGGACTGACTGTGTTGCAGATGTTGGAAAGAATAGTGGCAGTGTAAGTTAGGTTGATCTTGTCTTCCCAAGTCACTTTTTCTCTCCACTCTTCACCTATCCCCAACTCTCTGAATCTTTCTTTATCGAATATCTGTTGATAAGCTCTGCCTGCATTGTGGATTGTGTAAGCAAATTTCAAGTTTTTGAGATTGGAATCGCCGTGATATCTGTATTCAGCTTTGAAGAAAAGCGGTATCAAGCCTGTGTGAGCATCGTTTAGATGAATTACATCGACCCCACCCAAAATTTTTACAAGATCTAAAGTCCCCCTAGCCAAGAAGATTGCTCTTTGAAGACCATCACCTTCATACAAAAGATTTGCAAATCTTTCATTCTCCAAGAAATAAAATGTCACGCCATTCTTTTCAACTTTTTTGATTTGTGCACTAACTTTTTCGTTGTTGACCCAAAAGCTTATTGTCGCCAAATCTTCCAGCTTGATGTCGCTGTAATCTATTTCTTCAATTTCATCTCTGTCGTTTCTTCTGTATTTGTAGAGCAAACTCACCACACTTACTTTGCAACCCAATTTTGCCAAAGAGTAGGCAAGCTCTTCCACAGCAGGGCCAAGACCGCCTGCTCTTGATTTAAAACTCTTGAGTTCAGCAGAAACTAGCAAGACACTTGGCTTTAAAACTTCATTCATAAAACTAAATTTGATTTCAATTCCTAATAAATTATATGGATTTGACCGTGATTGGAGATATAAATCTTGATTTGATTTCCTCGCCATTGAAGAATTATCCTGAAAAGGACAAACAAGTGATATTGCCGAGATTTTTGGTTCAGCTTGGTGGATCTTCCGCCATATTTGCTTGTGCCTGCTCCAAGCTTGGGCTTAAAACAAAGTTTATCGGGCGCTTAGGTTTTGATTTCATATCTGATTTTTTGATCAAGGAAATTCAGAAAACTGGAGTGAAAACAAGAATAAAGAGAGTTAAAGGAGAAAAGGCTGGAATAACAATTTCTCTCACTTTTGAAGACATGAAAAGGGCAATGATAACTTTCAGGGGAAGCAATTCCAATTTATCTAGAAAAGAT
>JAWBNW010000042.1:0-4010 GCA_039000685.1 Candidatus Aenigmatarchaeota archaeon | reverse complement strand
ATCTGTTATCGTTGTAATCTGGCAAATTCCAAATGTACCTTGAGCCATATCTCTGATTGTCGCTTGCACTTAATTTTGTTAAATCGTAATATGATAAAGTGTAGCTTGGTTCTTGTGGATATCCGCTTTTGTCTATTCCGCTAGTTGGATAAAAGCTTGAAATTGTAGCAAGAGCTGAGCCACTAAAGAATAGAAATAGAAATGAAGCTAAGAGTAAAAATAAAATTTTGTTCTTCAGTTTTTCAATCACAAAATCACTTTACACTCTGGACCTTTAAACTGTTAATTAATAGGATGTTAAAACTTATATGTTTTGAGCTATTTTCTATTCAATAGAAAATTCACTTCAAAGCTTGGTTAACTTTTGGATTAACTTCAACAATCTCTTCAGGCTTTTTCCTTGATTTCTTGAAGCTAACTTGCTTAACAATCTGCCAAACATTCCAGAAGATTATTATCAGCAAAATTATCGCAATTATAGTAACAACAGGATTTGCTTTCACAAAATCTGCTAAAGCAATGAAAGCTGTAGGCATTTCTATCTTTTCAACAACTTCTTCTTTAGTCGGAACTATCATAGGTCCAAGCTTTGTCAAATTCAGAATTTCTGATCTGTAAGGATATTCCATGAAAATTGAAATGTTGCCACTTGCATTTGTTGGTGTCAAGCTGAAAACAACTTTTTCAGACGAGCTTGCATTAACAGTTAAGTTCTGAACTTCAGGCTCAACTTCCCAATCTTCTGGAGCAATTACTTTCAAGGAAACTGGCCAATTGCCCAAGCCTTCATTCTTCACTTCAAAGCTTATGTTGAAAGGTTTGAACTCAAAAACTTCTTCTGGGACTTCTATTTCAGAAATTGAAAGTTTTGGTGGCACAGAAACTCTCAAAACAAATTTTGTTGAATTTTCAACTTTCTTCCAACTCCACCATTCTTTCCCTTTAACCTCAATAAGAAAAGCTCCTGTGACATTTTCAGGAACTTTTATCTCGATCCAAAATTTTTCAGGAACACGATAAACTCCTTGCTGGGGATTCCATTCCCTCAAAATCCTCACAGCTTCAAATTTTTCAGGAATGACTTTAACTTCAAAGTCTTCTGGTAAGCCTGAAACTGAAATGTTGAAGTCACGAAGCCAATAATAGCCAGTGTTCAAAATTGTTCCGTTTATCATTACAGTTCTCCCAGGAGAAGCATCAACCATTTCTGGTAAATCAATAACAAAACCTCTCAAAGGTCTAGGGGCTTGAACAAACTGAACAAAGTTTGTCAAGATGATTATTCCAATAACTGAAGCGATTATCAACAAAAGCTTCCAGTTCATTTTCATACCTATTAGTAATAAAACCTTAAAAGATTTAAGAGTATATGGATGAGCTATAGCAGTTTTTTCTCTATTGAATAGAAAAAAATGAGAAAAGATTTAAATAATTATCTCTCAAAAAACTATTTCAATTTTTGGAATTGTTGGTGGCACGTTTTCTATCGAGCTTAGGCTTTCGACAAGCTTCTTTCCTTTAAGCGTTACCACATACATCTTGCCACGCTTTGCTATGTATCGATGCTTTAGCAAAACATCTAAATGCTTGTAAATCTCGCTACTTCCTATTTTAATTTCATTCTTCTTGAATCCTTTTTCTATCTGCGTGTAGCTCATCGGCTGGCTGTTCAGCAAGAAAAGTAGCAGAGTTCTCTTTGCAGATGCCAAGACTTCACTGATTTCGAATATGTTTATGTTGTTCATGGTGATTACTTAAGAGTAATTAAAAGATTTAAACTTTACTATTTGGTAGGAGCAGATTGGAAAAATCAAAAACTTTAAAAAGTTTCTTTATTGTTGTTTTTCTTGCTGTTATTTTTCTTGCTTTCCCTTTCCATCATGAGCAAAGCAACTTTTTCTTCAAGTTTATCTAGCTCGTCTTCTATTGTTTTGATTCTGTCAAGCAAGCGAGCAAACATCTCAGCAAGCAAAGCGTAATTCTTTTCAAGCTCAATCAAGCTCATGCTTTTCGGAACAGCATTACCAGTTATTATGTCTTTGACGATTTTATTTTCTTCTTTAAGCATCTTCTCTTATGAAAATTATCGAAATGGTATTATAAATTGGTTACTTTTTTGGAAGAACATAATTTTCATCAGCTAAAAAAGGCCAGAAGATTTCCATTTTTTCTGGATATGCTTTAAGATGGTAGCTTCTTTCACCAGCTTTTTTGTAGAGCTCCCCCATCTTCAAAAGATTTAATATACGCAACCAAGCAAATCTCCAAAATTTGTATCCTTGTGATTCCAGGGCTTCTTTGATTATATTTAAATTCACTTCCACTTTATCATGAATTGTTTTCAAAGCTATTTTGTGAAAATCGCTTGGAGAAACAAAGAAGCGATAGCAGTCTTTAATGGTGAATTTTGAAGCATATTGACCTAAATCTTCAAATTTTTTTGTAAGCTCAGATGGTCTCTTCGATTCCAAAAAGCTTCTTAATTTCAAATAATCTTCTTTGCTTGGATCAAAATTCCCATACAATATTTTTTCAAAAATTTGAGGATTCAACTCACCATAAATAGCCTCGGCTATCCAAACAACACAAACTATTTCATACAGTCTTAAATTGCCTAAATTTGGCCTTAATTCTTGCACAATCTCTAATAGAAAGAGAAAAGATAAAAACCTATTTACCAAAAATCAAAAATTAATCATGGAAGATTGCGCTTTGAAAGCTGTAAGAGAAATGATTGAAAAAATGAAAGAAGAAATCGCGAAAGTTCAAAAAATTCCCTATCCTGAGCAGATTGTTGTTGCTGAAATTTACAATGTTGTCGCTAGAATTTTATGCGAAGCTTGCAAAAGACAAAATTTGAAAAAAGAAAGTTGCAGGCCTGAAGGAATGAAGAAAGAAGATGAATTAACAATGGATGCTTACATCTTGTTGAAGCAATTGAAAGATGATGGTCTTATTTCTGAAGATTATTATGAAAAGCTGTTTGAAGGTCTGATAAAAATTAAGCCCGAGCTTGAAGAGCAAGTGAGAGAAGACAGAGCTAAAGGATTGATTTAACTATTTATTCTCCCACATACTTCAACTCTTTCTCCCATCCTTTCTCAATTTAAATTTTTAACAAAATTTGGCCAACAAGAAATTTTGAGGAACAGAAGAATTAGTTTACATACCGGTGTCGATTTTTAATTCTCCGATTCATTCTCAATTTTGAGGGACAGGAGACCTTAAAACCGGTGTCGATCTTCAGAAACCTCTTAGGGGTTAGTCTCGTCCTTTCTCATTGGCCAGACAAATTCAGAAGATGAGAGCAATTTTCTGGTCATCCTTTGAGAATGAGAAAGGAATCATCCCAAATTAACCCTTTGTGGTGTAGCCAATAATAAAAAGCCTAGCTACAGATGGCATACAGTGCAACCACAAAGGTAGGGATTGCATGTCCTTCTATATTTTATTGGTATTGCTTGCTTAAATCTTTTTCTATTATTCTTCCCTGCTCTCAAAAACAGAAGGCAAGTGAATGAAATAAACTTTCCCTTTTTCCAAAATTATCAAAGGCTTCTTCTGCATCAAAGCATCAAGATTTATTTCATAAACTCCTTCTCTTGGTATTCTCACAGTCTCTATTCCAAATTCAATCTTCCTCTCCTTCTTAGCTTTTTTCTCGCTCTTCTCGACAGCAACTTCCAACTCTTCCTTCTTCTCTTCAATCTTCTTAGCAATCTCTTTTTCAAGAGTCGTGTCTTTTGCTTCAAGCTCTTTTTCTATCTCTCTGGCTTGAATCACATCTTGTTGGTCTCTCAAAAAGAGGAAAAAAATTGACCCACAGTTTGTGCATCCTCTCAGTATGGAAGAGTCATCATCTTGATAAGTTGCTCCACATCTCACGCACTTGTGCATATCATTTAACCTCTGTCAAAACTGAGAAAGAATTCGGATTTTTCTTCACTTGCCTTATGTATTTTGCAGGCCCTATTAAAGTCAATCCAGTTTTCAAGCCTGTGGAAACTTTT
>JAWBNW010000041.1:0-4419 GCA_039000685.1 Candidatus Aenigmatarchaeota archaeon | reverse complement strand
CACATGCTCATCATAATACCATTCACACAATCCTTTTTCTTCAGTTCCGGCAAGCCTTATAAGCTTGTTGTCTTTATTTTCAACCAAACCACAAAATCCTTTTTCATTCAATCTAATTTTACAGTTATTGCCACAAAGCCTACAAAGAATTCCTTTTCTTGGAATTTTTTCTGGAAGCGAGAATTTTTTTCTTGAGCTAGTTTGAGCTTCGAGCGCAATTATTTTAGCTTTTTTCTCGCTTAAGATGCAATCTCTACAAAGTTGAAGAAAAGAAGATATAAGCTTTGATTCTTTACCACAAAGTTTGCATTTCCCCATTGATTTAAAAGTGAAAATATTCTAAATATATCTTTTTTCACAAATTAAAATTATGGGAATTCAAAGCAAATACAAGACTTCACGTATATCCTTCTTCTACAACTACCTCTTTGCTCTTTTAATCTTTGCCTTCTTGATTTTGATTCATCTTCTCCAGCTAAATGATTCTTTCAAGTCAATTGCTTTGCTAGTTTGCATTCCTTTGATAGCAATAGTTTTGGCCGAGCCTGAATTTGTTAGGATTTATCGTTACTATTTGCTGGAAGAAGACAATGTCACCATGATAGAAGGGATTTTATCAAAGAAAAAGGTTTCCATACCTTATGATCAAATAGCCGGCACAACAATACACAAGACTCTACTCGGAAGAATGCTTAAGTTTGGCACTGTTAAGATTTCTGGCTTTAAGGATGAAATCGTGCTGAAGGGAATAAGGAATCCTGATAAAGTTTACGAGCATTTCCAAGAGATAATAAAGTCTAGCAAGAAAAAGAAAAAGTAGGGAAGATGGCAAAAGTTTACCTTGAAGCTTATGGCTGCTCAGCAAGTTTTGCTGACTTTGAAATAGCTTGTGGTCTTTTGAAGCAAGCTGGTTTTGAGCTAGCAAGAAATGAAAAAGAATCTGAGCTGAACGTGATTTTCACTTGCGTTGTTAAACAACAAACTTTTAACAAGATGCTTCACAAAATCAAAGAATTGAGCAAGTTGAAAAAGCCTTTGATAGTTGCTGGCTGCATGGCAAAGACTGATAGCAAGCTTATAGAAAAAATAAACCCAAAAGCTTCTTTGATTGCTCCTGAGAATGTGGAAAGAATAGTTGAAGCAGCAAATGCTGCTCTGCGAGGGGAAAGAGTTGTTTTAATTCAAGATTCGAAGAAGCCTAAGCTTGGCTTGCCGAGATGTAGGAGGAATCCTGTTGTAGCAATAGTGCAAATAGCCCGAGGATGTACTTCAAACTGCAGCTATTGCTATGAGCCTTACAGGAGCAAGCTCTTCAGCTATCCTTTGGAAGGAATAGTGGAAGAAGTGAAGAAAGCTGTAGCTGATGGTTGCAGAGAAATTTGGCTTACCAGCTTGGATTGCGGATGCTATGGCTTTGACATTGGAACAAATTTGGCTGAGCTTTTGATAGAAATTTGCAAACTAGAAGGAAAGTTTTTTGTTAGAGTTGGGATGGCAAATCCCTTGCATGCTAAGAAATTTTTGAACAAGCTAATAGAAGCTTATCAAGATGGGAAGATCTTCAAATTCTTGCATTTGCCTTTACAATCTGGAAGCGATAGAGTGCTAAAGCTTATGAGAAGGGGCTACAAAGCAAAAGATTTTGTTGAGATCGTGAAAAAATTCAGGAAAGCTTTTCCTCAACTCACTTTAAGCACAGACATCATAGCAGGCTTTCCTTCTGAAACTGAAAAAGATTTTTTGGCTACGAAAGAAATTTTGGAAGAAGTTAAGCCTGATGTTGTTAATTTGTCAAAATTTGGCGCAAGACCAAGAACAGAAGCTGCCAAAATGAAGCAGCTTAATGCTAAAACGATAAACCAAAGAAGTTTGGAGCTGAGCAAGCTGATAAGGAAAATTTCTTTGGAGAAGAACAAAAGCTGGATTGGCTGGAAGGGTGAAGCTCTGGTTGATGAAATTGGCAAGAAAGGAAGCTTTGTTGCAAGAAATTTTGCTTACAAGCCGATTGTTTTGAAAACAAAAGAAGAAATTTTTGGAAAATTTGTTGAAGTTGAAGAAGCGAGAGAAAATTTTCTAATTGCAAAGATTTTAGATTAATTTTTCAATTTTCTTTAACAACAGTTTGGGCATTTTTTTAATTGTTTTATTGTTTATTATTTAGAACAGCCAAAAAAACACTAATAGGCCAAAATTAATTTTTTCCAAAAATTAAATGTCAATTTCTACAATCACAGGAGAGTGGTCTGAAATCTCTGAATTAAAAACGAAGGCATTTCTCAGATAAGGCTCTAATTGCTTTGTTACAAACACATAATCAATCCTCCAACCAATGTTCCTCTTCTTAGCATCAAACCTTCTCAACCACCAAGTGTATCCGTCTTTCTCATGAAATT
Source organism: Candidatus Aenigmatarchaeota archaeon (assembly GCA_039000685.1). Classification (GTDB taxonomy): domain Archaea; phylum Aenigmatarchaeota; class Aenigmatarchaeia; order CG10238-14; family SCSR01; genus JAVZGQ01. The sequence goes on along the minus strand of JAWBNW010000041.1, from coordinate 2,026 downwards.
TCCTGAAAGCATCTATAAATCCTAAATCAATTATTTCATTTATTTTCTTTCTTTCTTCTTTCGTGAACATGATGCTCTCTTCATTTTCTTTTGGTCTTGCCAAATCAACTTCTTTGTGAGCTATGTTAAAGTCTCCTACAACTATTACAGGTTTTTCTAAAAGTTTGAAAAGATGGTCAACTAAAAATTCGTATGCTTCCAGCTTATAAGGCAAATCTTTCTTATCTCTTCTTCCATGAGGCATGTAAACATTGATAAATATGAATTTATCAAATTCAGTTTGAATAAATCTTCCTTCATTATCGAATCTTTTATATCCAAGTTTTTTGGTTATGGTTATTGGTTCTTCTCTCGAAATTATTGCTGTTCCTTGGAACTTAGAAGGATTGAAGAAACAAAAGTAATTCATAAGCTCTAAGGGTTTGATTATTTTTTCTGATCTTAATTCTTGGATGGCCAGAACATCAATTCCAGAATCCTTTATCCATTTCAATAAACCTTTCTTGACTGCAGACTTCCATCCACACACGTTAAAAGTTGCAATTCTCATGCAAGTCTTATAATTTTTTATCCGCTAAAAACTTTAAGTTTTTAAGTGAGGAAAATAATTTTCAATAAAATTTAAATAGAAGAAGCGCAAAATATTATTATCATATTTCAAAGAGGTCATAGAAAGAGATGTTTGGTCCGCATTTAACTTTAGACTTATATCAATGCAACAGAAAAAAACTTTCTGACAAAAATTTCATACTCAATTTTCTCGAAGATTTGGCAGATGTAATTGAGATGAGGAAAATTGCTCCTGCTCAAGTTGTAGAATATCCGGGAAATCCAAATTCTTTTGATGCTGGCGGAATTTCAGCTTTTGTTTTGATCGCAGAAAGCCACATAAGCATTCACACTTTCGTCAAGCAAGCTTTCGCTTCGGTTGACATCTTCTCTTGCAAAGATTTTGACTTGAAAAAAGCTGAAAATTTTATTATTGAAAAATTTGAACCGAAGAAAGTTGAGAAGCACTTCATCACAAGAGGGAAAGAATTTCCGAAAGAAGTGGAGAAAGCGAGCAAGATTGTTGCAAAAGAGAGGAAGAAAATTATTTCTTCATGAGTTTTTTCACAGTTTCCATCACAGTCTGAGCTTCTATTCTCCCCCTTACCTGACTCATCACTAGACCAACAGCCTTCTCATAGCTTAAACCGGGCTGAGTCAAAACTTCTTCAACTATCTTCTTCAGCTCATTCAAGCTTATCGGCCTCAAGTCCAGCTCTTTTATCACATTTTCCACGCTTTCACCAGGATAGCTTGCAAGATACTTCAAAATTTCTGGTATAGCTTCTTTCACTATTTCTTTTTTCTCTAAAGCAGCAAAGAGCTCGAAGAAATGTTTTTCTGTAATCCTCTCAACCTCAACCTTCTCCCTTCGATGCAAGTCTTTTAGCGTGTTGACAAAAGTATTTGCAACTATTGCAGGAGCAACCTTGTGTTTTTTCAAAATTTCTTCAAAGAGCTCGAAGTGCTTTGACTCGAGTAAAGGCTTTGCAAGCTCGTCTGAAAGCTTCAGCTTCTTCTTGAATCTCTCGTACTTTTTGGTCCAAGGCTCTGGCAGCTCCTTCTTCATCTTCTCCAAAAATTCTTTTGTCAGCAGCACAGGCTTTACATCAGTCTCAGGATAAAGCCTTGCAGCTCCTGGCAAAGGTCGAGTAAATCTTGTGATGCCTTGGTCGTCTGCAGCTCTAGTCTCTTTCTCAGAGCCAACTTCCAGAATTCTGTTTATTTTCTTCAAAAGCTCTTCCGAAACTTTTCCTTCTGTTTTCGGCTCGCCAACAAGGATTATCGCATCTTCTTCTTTAGCTTTTAAAAATTCTCTTATCTTCTTGAAATCAGCTTCCACCTTGTACTTAGACAAATCTTCATCCGAGTGAATTATGCCTTCCAAACCAAAAATTTGGACAAACTCGGCAAGCTCTTTCCCAAAAGTCTTGCCCGGGAAAATTTCTCTTTTCAGATAGCCAGCAAAGTTTGGAAG
>JAWBNW010000040.1:0-4550 GCA_039000685.1 Candidatus Aenigmatarchaeota archaeon | reverse complement strand
TGATGCTGCTGCCAAGCTTGAAGGCGAGAAAACAGGAAAGGTGGCAGAGGGAGTAGGAGTTGCTATCGGTGGAATAGGGGTGGATAGAGCTTACATAGAAGAGCTCGCAACTAAGAAAAAAATCCCCCTTGATTCGATTGTGATAAAGATGTCGCAAGAAGAAGCAATTCAACCGATACCAGAAGCTGTTTTGAAAGCTGTCCCGATAGCCGTTGAAACCGTGGAAAGAAACATAGAAAATTCTAGAGGTAGAATTTTGATCGTAGGCGTGGGCAACACTTGTGGGGTTGGAAATGATGCCAGGTCTGTTGAGAAGGCTACAACCGAAGCAAAAAAAGTTTTGAAGATGCTAAAGAAAAGAAGGGAAGAAGGGAAGAAAGGGTTTTGGGATTGGTTTTAAAACATTATTCCTTTTTTACCTGTGGTTTTTTCTAATTTCACTTCTTCTCTTGCTCTTTTAAAAGCCGCTTGAACTATCGGAGAATCGCTTCGTATAGTTCTAGATCTTGTTATTTGTGAATTATAAAATTCCCGAGTTCTTACAAGATTTAAAAATTTTTCAAAATCCGAAAAATAGCTTCCATAAATATGGTAAGAATTTGAAAAATCTAAGTAAGGACCAACCAAAACCCTTTTTCCCATTTTTTCACTAAGTTCTTCAGAAATTTTTTTCTGCAGTTCTGTCATGGCATACATATTCATGAAAGCTGCTTTAAAAGCATCTCTTGACCTCCAACTTGTTTCCATAATCAAATAAGAATTTTTATCCTCTCCTTCTAAAATACGGAGCCAAATTCTTTGTAGACATGGTGGGTCATTTGTCTTTGGGTCAAAATCAGGTTTCCACGTTATGGCTTGAGCTCTTCTTGTATAAGGCACTTTAGAAAGTTTATCTATTGCTAATTCTATTTGGTTAATTTTTCTTGTCTGAACGCTATAACCTGTTAATCTTTCATGATAAGTATAAGTCCATTTTCCGGCCTCTGGGTCGATCCAATTGTCATGAATACCGTCTACCACTTCCATTACATATTTTGCTAGATCTTCGTATCTTGAAGGCAGGCCCATATGTATTCTTGGCTCTTCCATTGGAGAGTTAACTACCATCAGCATCGTACAATCTTTACTTGGAGGGTCCTCGGGTTTATCATATTCTGTTTTGATGTTAAATCCCTTTTTCCAAAGTTCAAGAAGGGAATTTTCCCAAACTTCAGGTAAAGTTTCTCCTTCTACAAGAATGGTTGGAAGCTTCATTTTCCCACTTTCAATTTTTCTAAAATTCTGGAAATTTTTTCATTGACTTCTTCCTGAGTCCCGTCATTAACAATTAAAAAATCTGCCATTTGTAGACATTCTCTAACTCTTTGACCATATAAAGGCTCTCCCACTCCTTGATCCCTTTCATCAGCAGCCACAAACTCTTCCCAAGTTTTAGGATCTCCTTCCCTTCCCCTATTCTTAATTCTTTCCCATCTAAGCTCTCTAGGAGCATCTACAGCTATCAAGAAAAATTTATTTCCAAAAGTTTTTTTCAGATAATCAACCTCACCAGGATTCCTTATCCCATCCACTATGATCATCTCTTTGTCTCTTTGCAAGTAATCAGTAGCGAGCTTGGCTAGAATGAAATTCCCATATTTTTTTCTCAACTCATTCCCCATGTCTTGCAAGGTTTTTCTATCGGCTTTATTCTTCATCTGGGCTTGAATCACTGAAGAAAGAGAGACAGAATAACAACTGAAATTTCGAGCCAAAGCTTCTTTCACCACTTCTTTACCTGAACCTATTGTCCCTGTTATACCGATGACAAAATTCACCATTAAATTAAATTGTCAGAAAAAGTTAATAAATCTTTTTAAAGAAAAATAAAAAAGTCCCTTCATCAAAAGAAGGGAAAAATTTAAAGGTCGCATCCTCTTACTGTCTTTCTGCCGTTTGCTTTTGCTCTCTCTATTGCTTTCTTAACATCAGCTGTTACAGCGGCATCTATTGCTTTCCAGAAATCTTCACTAGCTCTCATTCCTTTGAGCAAACCTCTAACAGCAGACTTGACAACTACAGCCATTCATTCACCTCCAAATCTAATAAGAATTGAGTTTCAAGAGTATTTAAAATTTCATTCTTGCTTGTATTCTTTGTCTTCTGGCAAAATATTGATGAGGAATCAAATTTTATTTAAGGCTTTTTCTTTCGCTTTTTTAAGGTAATCTTCATCAAAAGCTTCCGGCCAATTTTCAAGCATCATCTTCATGTACATATCAATTTCTTCTTCACTCATATGTTGAAATTGGTATTCGCCTTTGTAAGTAGAAGGTTTTCCTTCACGCCTTATGAATTCTATGTGCATGAAAGGTTCGCCTTTTCTAACAACAACGGGCTTTCTATCGTTATTCAAATTGACTATTTCAAGAACAATTCTACCGACCCAACCACTGTGAGCTTTGGCAGCATTTAAAAAAGATAACCCCATCCTCCCAAACTTGCTCTTAGCTGTCATGTGACAAACAAAATCTGGTGGAATAAAAACTATTTCATTGGCTATAACATTCTGGTGTTCAAGATATTTTAACTCAACATCTTCACTAACAGTTAAAATGTAACTGTCACCGTCTAGAAAGGAGGGGTTGAACGGATGTATTATTTTGAACCTCTTTGCCATTTCTTCTATTATGTCTCTCCCAATAATCATAAAAAATTTTTTAGGCGAAAGGTTTATTTATGTTTTTATTTAATAAATTGTGTATAATCTATTGGTGGTTTTATGCCTCTAAGACCTGGAAGAACCACAAGAATAATAAAAAGACCATACACTAGAGTGTCGATGAAAATTCCAAGAAAGAGTTATGTGGCAGGAGCACCATTTCCAAAAACCCACCAGTTTGAGATGGGTAATAAAAACGGAGAATTTGATTTAACTCTTTACTTAATTGCAGAAAAAGCAGTTCAAATAAGGGACAATGCCTTGGAAGCTGCTCGTGTAGTTGCCCACAAGTTCTTGGAATCGAAGCTTGGTGCATCAAATTACTTCATGAAGATTTTGGTTTTCCCGCATCATGTAATTAGGGAAAAGCCGATAGCTCAAGGTGCTGGAGCTGATAGATATTCACAGGGAATGAGGCTCGCTTTTGGAAGACCGGCAAACAGAGCGGTACAAGCAAGAGAGGGACAAAGGCTTTTTATGCTGAAGATAAAGAAAGAAAACTTGGAAATTGGTAAGAAAGCTTTGAAGAAAGCTGGTTTTAAGCTTCCTACTTCTGTGAAAATTGAGGTCGAAGAATAAATTTGAAACTTATTTGAAATAAAAAATAAATTAATAGTATGGAATTTGTTGCTTGGTTTGAACAGCTTGACAAGAATTCTTTGAGTTTAGCAGGCGGTAAAGGGGCAAATTTAGGTGAATTAACAAAAATAAAAATGCCCGTGCCCCCAGGCTTTGTCATAACAACAAAAGCTTTTGATAAATTTATAGAGCTAAACGGCATAAAGAACCAAATTCAAGAATTGATAGAAGCTTGTGATGTTGACAATACTGAGCAGCTTCTTGAAACTTCAAAGAAGATCAAAAGTTTAATAATTTCCCAAGACTTTCCAATTGGAATGAGAACTGAGCTCATAGATGCTTATCGTGAGCTTTCTTTTGCTGAAGAGATAATCACACCAAAGGCTTTGGAGCTAATAGCTGCTGGTAGGGATTATGCTTTGGTTGCCGTAAGAAGCTCTGCTACAGCTGAAGATCTTCCAACAGCTTCATTTGCAGGGCAACAAGCAACTTTCTTGAATGTAAAAGGAATAAAAGATTACCTTGAATCTGTGAAAAAGTGCTGGGCCAGTCTCTATGAACCGAGAGCAATTTTCTACCGGGCAAAAAACAACATAAAGCATGCAAGCATCGCAGTTGTTGTTCAGCGTATGGTAAGCTCTGATGCTTCTGGTGTAATGTTCACTGTAAACCCAACAACAGGTGAAGATGAAATCGTGATAGAAGCAACTTGGGGCTTGGGTGAGACTTTGGTTGCTGGTGAAGTCGAACCGGATTTCTACAGAGTCTCAAAAGATGGTAGAATTTTGGAGAAAAAAATTGGAAAGAAAGAAAAGATGAGGGTGAGAGATTTAGCTACAGATAGAACTGTAGTCTTGCCTGTTGCTGAAAAAAAGGTTAACGCTCAGGTTTTAAGCGACGAGCAAATTTTGCAGTTAGCTGAATATGGAAAAGCTATAGAAAAACATTATGGTAAATCGCAAGACATAGAGTTTGCTGTTGAAAGAGGAAGGATTTTCATCGTTCAAGCAAGAGCAGTTACGGCTATTGGCAAGAAAGAAGAAGTGAAAATTGAAGGTGAAATTTTGTTAAAAGGCTTGGCTGTTTCTCCGGGAATAGCTTCTGGGAAAGTGAAAATAGTTCATAGTATGCAAGACATAACAAAGGTCGAGAAAGGCGACATACTTGTAACTGAAATGACAAGCCCCGATTTGGTTCCAACCATGAGCAAATGTGCTGCAATAATAACTGATGCGGGAGGACAAACATCTCATGCCGCAATAGTTAGTAG
>JAWBNW010000004.1:0-31460 GCA_039000685.1 Candidatus Aenigmatarchaeota archaeon | reverse complement strand
ATTATGGTGCAAAGATGGTCGGCCAATCCATCGGTCTTTTCACCACAAACTACTTGAACAGAGTAGACACCAAATCAAATGTTTTGATTTATCCTCAAGTTCCACTTGTTCAAACCCATGCCCACAAAGTCGCGGGTTATGAAAAGCATCCAAATGGGGCAAATGTCATAGTTGCAGTAGCTTGCTTCCAAGGATTCAATATGGATGATGCCATAATCATAAACTCTAGTTCAATTCAGAGAGGTCTTTTCTGGTCTTACATGTTCAGAACTTATGAAGCCGAGCAAAAAAGATACATGGGTGGTCAGGAAGATTTAATAGGAATACCTGAACCTGGTGTGAGGGGCTATGCTGGTGAAGATGCTTATAAACATTTACCAGAGGATGGAATCGTTAATCAAGAAACAGAAATAGGATCTGACGAAATTTTGGTTGGAAGAATTTCACCACTGAGGTTCTTGGGCACCATGGATCAATTCATCACTGGAATTGAAAACATAAGAGAGACTTCTGTAAGAATGAGGCATGGTGATTATGGTATTGTTGACAAGATTTTTATAACAGAAACTATAGACGGCACGAAGCTTGTTAAAGTAAGGGTCAGGAATCTTAAGATCCCTGAAATAGGAGATAAGTTTGCAAGTAGACATGGACAAAAAGGTGTCATAGGGATTGTTTTACCACAAGAAGATATGCCATTCACAGAAAATGGTGTTGTTCCTGATATTATTTTTAATCCACATGGTATTCCATCAAGAATGACTGTCGGACAATTGCTTGAACCTCTTGCAGCTAAGGCTGCCGCCCTCTCGGGAAAAATAATCTATTCTTCAGCATTCAACCCAACTCCAGAAGAAGAAATAAGAGCAATGTTGAAGGCTTGTGGGTTTAGAAATGATGGGAAGGAAGTGATGGTTGATGGTAGGACTGGGAAGAAGTTTGAAGCTGAAATTTTCATTGGTCCTTGTTTTTACCAAAAGTTAGATCATCTTGTTTCAAACAAGATTCATGCAAGATCGAGGGGACCGGTAACCTTGCTCACAAGGCAGCCAACAGAGGGAAGAAGCAAAGAAGGTGGCCTTAGATTAGGCGAAATGGAAAAAGATGTTCTGATAGCACATGGTGCGGCTTTAGTCTTAAAAGAAAGATTTGATTCTGATAAAACAGTTATTTCTGTTTGTTCTGAATGTGGTTTGGTTGCAATATTTGATAGAACAAAAAACAGAAAAATTTGTCCTGTTTGTGGAGAAAGCAAAATCGTTGATGTTGAGATGAGCTATGCTTTCAAGCTGATGTTAGATGAGTTGAAGAGTATGTTAATTTATCCAAAAATTGTATTGAAGGAGGATTAAAGATGATAGTTGCAAGAATAGAATTTGGTTTGATTAACCCAGAAATGATAAAAAAGATGAGTGTGGCCAAGATTACCAAAACAGAGCTTTATGATCAAGAGGGATACCCAATTGAGGGAGGGTTGATGGATCCAAGGCTCGGTGTTGTAGATCCTGGAGTTAGATGCAGAACTTGTGGTGGGAGTGTTGGTGAATGCCAGGGCCATTTTGGAATGCTTGAATTGACTAGACCAATAGTTCATGTTCACTATGCAAAATTCATTTTCACTCTTCTGAAAATGTTTTGCAAGAAATGTAACCGAATTTTGATAGACCAGAAAGACCTTGAAAAAATAAAAAATGAAAAGCTTCCTTTCAAAGAGCTTGTGAAGATGGTGAAGAAGAAATGTCCTTATTGTGGGGCAACACAAGGAAAGTTGAAGTTCATCAAGCCGTACACTTTTGTTGAAGACAACGAGATGTTAAACCCAATAAAAATAAGAGAAAGGTTGGAAAAAATGCCTACAGAAGATCTTAATGTCATGGGATTTAAAAACATGAGACCAGAGTGGCTTGTGCTCACGGTCTTGCCCATACCACCAGTGACTGTAAGACCCTCCATCACCCTAGAAACTGGTGAAAGATCTGAGGATGATTTAACTCATAAGCTTGTTGACATTGTAAGAATAAATGAAAGACTAAAAGAAAACATAGATCTTGGTGCCCCTGATTTTATCATAGAAGATCTTTGGGAGCTTCTTCAATATCACATAAGCACTTATTTTGACAATGAGCTTTCTGGTGTTCCACCAGCAAGACATAGATCTGGTAGGGTTTTGAAAACACTTTCCCAAAGACTGAAGACGAAAGAAGGAAGATTCAGGGGAAATCTTGCTGGGAAAAGAGTGAATTTTTCTGCAAGAACTGTGATAAGTCCGGATCCCCTGATTGGTCTTGATGAAGTAGGTATTCCTGAAATTGTTGCCAAAGAATTAACAGTTCCTGTAAGGGTGAATGAAAAGAACTTGGAAGAGATGAGAAAAATTGTCATGAATGGAAGTGAAGTTTGGCCAGGTGCAAACTATGTGATAAGACCTGATGGGAGAAGAAAAAAAATTACTGAAACTAATAAAGAAGAAATTGCAAAAGAACTTGCTCCAGGCTACATAGTTGAAAGACACATAAAAGATGATGACATCTCACTTTTCAACAGACAACCAAGCTTACACAGAATGAGCATGATGGCACACAAAGTTAGGGTAATGCCTTTCAAAACTTTTAGGTTAAACACTGCTGTTTGCCCGCCTTACAATGCTGATTTTGATGGAGATGAGATGAATCTGCACATACCACAAACGGAAGAAGCACAAACGGAAGCACTTTGTTTGATGAGTGTTCACAAACATATAAGAAGTCCAAGATTTTCAGGCCCAATTATCGGTGCAACAAAAGATTGCATATCTGGCATTTATCTCTTGACAAAAGATGATAGAAAATTTGAAAGAGAAGAATTTGTTGATTTGATAAGAAAGGTTGATCCTGATATAGAAATACCTGATAAACAAACCATGACTGGAAAAGAAATATTTAGTTTATTTTTGCCAAAAGATTTCTCGATTCAACACAAGGCAAAATCAGGAGATATGGTCATAATAAGGGATGGGAAACTTATTTCTGGGGTGATTGATAAAGCTGCTCTTGGAGATGAAGATGGAAAAATAATTGACAAATTGGAGAAAGAATATGGGACTGAGTTTGTAAGCAACTTTTTGTTCAAGATAATCAAACTTTCTCTTGAATATGTGACAAAATATGGTTTTTCTGTTAGTGTGTCTGAACTAGATTTGCCAAAGGAAGCGAAAGAAGAAATAGACCTTGCTCTTAAGAATGTGAAGAAAGATGTGGATGAAATGATTAAAGAATTTGAAAAGGGTGAACTCAAACTTTTGATAGGGAGAACGCCAAAAGAAAGTTTGGAGACTTTGATAAAGAGAAGATTGAATAAAGCCTTGAATGAAGTGGAAGAAATTTTAGTAAAGTATGTGAAAGACACTTCTGTGATTCATATGGCAAAGAGTGGGGCAAGAGGTAGTATAGTCAATTTTGTCCAAACTGCCGCGCTTATAGGACAAGAAACTATAATGGGAGAGAGAATGGAAAGGGGTTATCATGAAAGGATTTTCCCACACTTCAAGAAGGGAGACATGAGTTTACAAGCAAAGGGGTTTGTTGACAGGGGATTCAAAAATGGTTTGACTCCATTTCAGTTTTTCTTCGATGCAATGAATAGTAGAGAATCTTTGATGGATAAGTCTCTGAAGACAAGGCACTCTGGCTATATGGAAAGGAGACTTGTCGGCGCGCTTCAAGACCTAAAAGTCGAATATGACGGGACTGTGAGAGATAGTTCTAACAAGATAATACAATTTTCACCTGGGGAAGATGGGTTAGATCCATCGAAAGTCGAAAGGAGTGGAATAGATGTCAGAAAAATCGCAGAAACCATTATCTGAAATTGAACTGCCGGTAGCCTTAATAGAAGAAGTGGAGAGAGTAGCAAAAGAACTGAAACTAAGTGAAGAGAAGAAAAACAAACTTCTTGAGAAGGTGAAAAAACTTTACCTTAAATCTATGTTCGAGCCTGGCGAAGCTGTTGGAATTATTGCTGCTCAAAGTATATCTGAACCGGCTACCCAAATGACCATGCGTACTTATCACTTTGCAGGCTCGGCTGGAATTAAAGTTACTTATGGGTTGCCGAGATTAGTTGAGATTTTTGATGCAAAGAGGGAATTAGAAACACCTGTGATGGAAATTTATCTCAAAAAAGAATTCAATAATAAAGATAAATCGAGAGAGTTTGCTGAAATTATAATTGAGAAAAAAGTTTCTGATGTTGTGAAAGAAGTTTCTATTAATTTGAGTGAAAACAACATCGAGATAGAACCACACGATCTAAGAAAATTAGGCAAAATAGTCAAAACAATAAAAGAAAATATTCCAGAAACCAAAATAAAAGAAAAATCAAAAAGCATCGTTGTTTCACCAAAGGATGAAGCTGATGTCAAGAGTCTTCAAGCTTTGAGAGAAAAAATATTGAACCTTCATTTTGAAGGTATAAGAGGGATAAAAAATGCTATTGTCAGGAGAGAAGGTGAAGATTGGATCATAAACACTTTGGGGTCAAACCTTGAGGAAGTTTTGAAGATCGATGAAGTAGACGAAACTAGAACCATAACAAATGATATTCATGAAACTTTCAAAGTCTTGGGAATAGAAGCTGCCAGAAATGTCATAATTAGAGAGGCGGTGAAAACTTTACAAGAGCAGGGATTAAATGTTGATATAAGACACATCATTCTTGTTGGAGATATTATGACTTCTAATGGTAGAATTCAATCCATAGGAAGATATGGTGTTGCTGGGGCTCAGACCTCTATTCTCTCAAGAGCAGCTTTCGAAGAAACTGTCAAACATTTGGTCAGAGCATCAATTAGAAATGAAATTGACGAATTCAAAGGAATTTTTGAAAATGTCATGATAGGACAGGTTATTCCTTCCGGCACAGGGATGTTGGAATTAATCGCAAAGTTTGAAGGAGAGGAGAAAAAATGAAGTTGGAAGAAGAAATAATTAATGCAAACAAGTCTGGAAAAATAATTCTTGGATACAGGGAGAGTAAAAAATTCATAAGGACAAATGATGCCAAGCTTGTAGTGGTTGCAAACAACATTCCAGAAAAAATTAGGAAAGAAATTGAACATGAGATAAAAATTGCTGGTGTGAAAATTGAAATTTTCAATGGCAGTAGCAAAGATCTTGGGGTGCTTTGTGGTAAACCTTATCCAGTGGGTGTGCTAGTTATTAAGTGATTGGATGACGGTAAAATTCGATACAGAAACCATAAGATTAATGACATTGTTTGAAAATTTAACAGGTGTTCCTGTTAAAGATTGTTTGATTGATGAAAATACTGTTTATCTTGTGGTAGATGAAAAAAATGTTGGTATGGCAATAGGTAAGAATGGAAATAGTGTGAAAAATGCTGAAAATGTGATGAAAAAAACAATAAAACTTTTTGGTTTTTCAAGTGATTTGAATAATTTTGTAAAAAATCTCATACCGAGGGCAACCAATGTGAAAATAATAAACGAAGAGAATAAAACGATAGTTGAAGTTAATGTTGAAAAGCAAGATAGGCCTATAGTCATAGGTAGGGAAGGAAAAAATTTAAAAATAATTAAAGAATTACTTAAGAGAAGCCATAATGTTGATGATTTGATAATAAGGTGAGAAAATGCCTGGAGAATTTTCGGCAAGAAGACTTAGGAAGGTAAGAAAAAAGTTCAGATGGAAAGATATTCATCACAAGAGAAGGATATTGCAACTGTGGAAAAAAGACCCACTCGAGGGAGCTCCCCAAGCAAAGGGGATAGTTATCGAAAAACGTGGAGTAGAACAGAGAAAACCAGCTTCTGGTCTAATAAAGGCAGTTAGAGTACAATTGATAAAGAACAATGTCCAAGTTACAGCTCACGTTCCTGGTGAAGGTGCAATAGACATCATAAATGAACATGACGAAGTTTTGATCGAAAGCATAGGTGGGGCCCAGGGGGGACCAAAGGGGACGATGTGGGGAATCAAGTACAAAGTTGTTGCGGTAAATGGTGTTGCTTTGAGTGAAATTCTCTCTGGAAAGAAACAAAAACCTGCAAGGTAATATTATGGGTGAAATTAAAATATTTGGCAAGTGGTCTGTTGAGGGGATAGAAGTTAATGATCTGGGTTTAAAAAAATATATAAACCTTCAGCCTGTCGTTATCCCAAAAACTGGTGGTAAATATACACAACAACAATTTCATAAATCAAAGATGAATATAGTGGAGAGATTGGTTGGTAAGCTCAGAGTTCCTGGACATAGAGGGAAGAAGCATGTCCTAACTTCAGGCAGGGCTGTGGATAAAACTTTAACTCATTACAAGATTGTAAAGGAAGTTTTTGAAAAAATAGAGAAGCAGACTGGAAAAAATCCTATAGCAGTTTTGGTTGGAGCAATAGAAAACGCTGCTCTAAGAGAAGAAATCACCGCTTACCAGCTTGGTGGTATAATTGTCAGAAGAGCTGTTGTAACAAGCCCACAAAGAAGAGTTGATCTGGCTCTGAGAAACATAGTTCAAGCGGCTTATCGCAAGTCTTTTGGCAAAAAGGCTTCTATGGTAGATGCTTTAGCAGATGAAATTATCGGTGCTTATAACAATGATCCAAGTAAGTCTGAAGCCGTGAAAGAGAGGGAAAGAGTTGAAAGAGAGGCTGAAGGTGCAAGATAGTTCTTGTTGAAGATGATTTAATCAAAAATAAATATGTTAGATTCAAAATTTTAGAAATACAAAATTAAAAGGTGAGAAATTGGCCAAAAAAGAAATGATTGAAAGAATTAAGGAAACCATGAAAGATCCGATTAGGATTAGAAATGTTGCTACTTCTTCCCATGTTCATCATGGGAAAACAACTTTGACTGACAACTTGATGGCCGGTGCTGGAATGCTTGCAGAAGAGATGGCTGGAAAAGTCATGTACACTTGGTTTGATGAACAAGAAAGGAAAAGACAACTCACTATTTATGGTGCAAATGTCAGCATGGTCCATGAATATGATGGGAAAGATTTCTTGATCAATTTAGTCGACACTCCTGGTCATGTTGATTTTGGTGGTGATGTTACCAGAGCAATGAGAGCAGTAGATGGAACAATTGTTTTAATAGATGCCGTGGAATCGATAATGCCACAAACAGAAACTGTTTTCAGACAGGCTCTAAGAGAATATGTCAAGCCTGTTCTTTTTGTCAATAAAACTGACAGGTTGATAAAAGAGCTCAAACTTTCTCCAGAACAGATGAGACAAAAGTTTGAAGAAATTATTCGTGATGTCAACATCTTGATTCAAAAATATGCCCCACCAGAATTCAAAGACAAGTGGCTCGTGAATGTTGCCGATGGTAGTGTGGCTTTTGGCTCTGCTTACAAGAGATGGGCGATTTCCATCCCATACATGCAAAAAACTGGAATAACCTTCAAAGATATAATTGATCTGACTTTGCAAGGAAGGGAAGATGAGCTTGCAAAGAAGGCCCCTCTGCATCAAGTCGTCCTTGATATGATAATAAAACATCTGCCAAATCCTTTAGAAGCTCAAAAGTATAGACTTCAAAAAATTTGGAAGGGGGATTTGAACTCAGAGATTGGTAAACAAATGTTAGCTTGTGATGCTAATGGAAAACTTGCTGCAATCGTCACAAAAGTTGTTCCTGATCCCCATGTTGGTTTTGTCGCAACTGCTAGAATTTTTTCTGGAAAAGTTTTCAAGGGCAAAGATGTCTACTTGATAGGACAGCACAAACAAGAGAAAATCCAACAAGTTGCAATTTATAAAGGAATTTTGAGGATTCCAGTGGAAGAAGTGACGGCTGGGAACATAGCAGCAATTGTTGGAATACCTGATGCTTTCACCGGCGAGACTGTTTGTGATCTAGATTCAGTTATCGAACCTTTCGAAGAGATAAGACATTTGTTCGAACCTGTTGTGACAAAGGCGATAGAACCAAAGAATGCCATGGATCTTCCGAAGCTCGTTGATGCTTTGAAGAGAATAGGAAGGGAAGATGCTGTCTTGCAAGTGAAAATAAATCAGGAAACTGGTGAATATCTTGTGTCTGGTCTTGGTGAGCTTCACCTTGAAGCAAAAGTTGAGAACAAGTTGAAAGAAATGGGAATTGATGTTGAGATGAGCAAACCTATAGTTGTTTACAGGGAAACTGTTTTCAGCAAGTCTCCTGAGATTGAAGGCAAGTCTCCAAACAAACACAATCGCTTCTTCATAGTTGTCGAGCCGTTGGAAGATGGTGTTTACAAGGCTATGCTTGAAGGAGAGATTCCAAGTGAAGAAGAGTTCAAGGGAAAACATACGGAAATGTTCAAGAAAATTTCTAATTTTGGGATGGATTACGACGAGGCTAAGAACATAATTGTTATTCATAACAAGAATGTTTTGGTGGACATGACTAAAGGGATTCAGTTCATGAATGAAGTAATAGAGATGGTTAAAGAAGCTTTCAGAAACGTGATGGATGAAGGTCCTTTGGCAAGGGAGCCCTGTACGAAGGTTAAAGTAAAACTTGTAGATGCTGAACTGCATGAAGATCCTGTCCACCGTGGTCCTGGACAAATTATTCCTGCAGTCAGACATGCTGTAAGAGAAGGAATTCTCCACTCTGATCCAACTCTACTCGAGCCTAAGCAGATAATAAGAATAGACATTCCTTCTGAGTTGCTTGGTGAGGTGATAAGAGAGGTTGAAAATAGAAGGGGGCAAATACTTGACATGAGAGAAGAAAGGGGAGCCAGTATCGTCATGGCAAAAATGCCTGTGAGCGACATGTTTGGTTTTGATGCAAGCTTGAAGTCTGCCACTTCTGGCAGAGGATTCTACAGCTTGGTTGAAACTGTTTTCGAGAAGCTTCCTTCAGACTTGAGGGAGAGTGTCATCATCGGGATAAGGAAGAGAAAGGGTCTTACTGAACAAGTGCCAAAACCAGAAACATAAATATATTTAAATATTGATGCTAAATAAGATTAGAAGGAGATGTGAATGCCTGCAAAACCAAATATCAACTTGATGACTGCTGGACATGTTGACGCGGGAAAATCAACTTTGATAGGCAGATTGCTGTATGACAGTGGAGCTATCAGAGAAGAAGAGATGAGGAAACTTAAAGAATTGGCAACTGAACTGAAGAGGGAGACTTTCGAGTTTGCTTTTGTCATGGACAGTGTGAAGGAAGAGAGGGAGAGAGGTCTTACAATTGACATCATGCACAGGCCATTCGAGACACAGAAGTGGTTCTTCACAATCATAGACTGTCCTGGACATAGGGATTTCGTCAAGAACATGATAACTGGAGCAAGTCAAGCTGATGCTGCCATATTTGTTATTTCTGCCAAGACAGGAGAAGGTGTACAAGAGCAGACAAAAGAACATGCTTGGCTCTTGAGAGTTCTTGGGATTTCACAGATAATCGCGGCAATAAACAAGATGGATACTGTCAATTATGATGAAAAGAGGTTCAATGAAGTTAAGGAAGAAGCAATAAAGCTTTTCAAGATGATTGGCTACAAGGTTGAAGAAATTCCTTTTGTTCCAGTTTCTGCCTACCAAGGCGATAACGTTGTTAAAAAGTCTGACAAGATGCCTTGGTATAAGGGTGGGACTCTTGTGGAGACTTTGGACGCCGTGATAAAAGAACCTGAGAAGCCGACGGGAAAGCCGTTGAGACTGCCTATTCAAGATGTCTATTCAATCACCGGAGTTGGAACAGTTCCTGTGGGAAGAGTTGAGACTGGTGTTCTCAGGGTTAATGATATTCTAGTGTTTGAGCCTGCTGGAGTGAAGGGAGAAGTAAAATCGATAGAGATTTTCCACAAACAGATTCCAGAAGCCAAGCCTGGTGATAATGTTGGTTTCAATGTTCGTGGTGTTTCAAAAGAGCAGATCAGAAGAGGGGATGTGGCGGGGCATCCAGACAATCCGCCAACAGTTGCTAAAGAATTTACTGCACAAATAATTGTTTTGCAACATCCAAGTGTTATCACAGTAGGATACACGCCAGTTTTCCACTGCCACACTGCAAGCGTTGCTTGTAGGATAGAAGAGATAATCGCGAAGATTGACCCAAGAACTGGAGCTGTAGTTCAAGAGCACCCAGATTTCATTAAAACTGGGGATGCGGCAAAGATCAGGGTTGTTCCTACCAAGCCGATGGTGATAGAGAAACAATCTGATTTCCCAGAGCTTGCAAGGTTTGCTATAAGAGACATGGGGATGACTGTAGCTGCAGGGATTTGCTTGGATGTAGTAAAAGCGAAATAAGCATAAACCTTGAATACAACTTCTTTACTTTTTTAGAGCCTATAAAAGAACTTAAATATAGTTTAACAAAATAATAGAAAAAATCAAAGTAAATTAGAAAGTTTAGTTATAGCAAAGGGGACTAACATTTCGTCTCTACTTAATCCTCCATGATGACCTAACAAATCAAACTTCTTACCTTTAATGTGTTCATACCAAATTGTATAGTTCTTATAAGGTAGGACTAATAGATTTCCTGCTCTATCATAAAATTCTTTTCTAGGTTTTCCTTTGCCAAACAATTCCATTTCAATTGCTTCTTTGGTTTTAATCACTTTGGCTTTTTTCTTTTCTTTTTCAATAGTATTCTCAAGTTCTCTTACTATCATAACTAAATAAAATTAAGGGAGAGATAAAAACAGCTGTTTTTATCAAACTCTCAAAAAATCCTAGATTCTTGAATTTAAAAAATATTAAAATAGTGTGGTTTTTAATTCAAACCAAAAAGAATTTAAACTAAGCAGATTAAAGAAGTTAAAGTGATATCATGCAAGTGGCAAGGATAAAGCTCTCCGGCAAAGACCCTATGGAATTGGACAGCATTTGCTCCGAGATAAAAGACATAGCAAAAAAGTTTGGTGTTTTGACTAGAGGTCCTATTCCATTGCCAACAAAAATAATGAAAGTTGTAACACTCAAAACTCCTTGTGGTGATGGATGTGGCCATGGCAATGCTACTTACGATAAGTGGGAGCTTAGAATTCACAAGCGTGTTGTGGATGTGCAAGCCGATGAAAGGGCTTTAAGGCAGATAATGAGGATAAATGTTCCTCAGGGTGTACACATAGAAATAAAACTGCAGGATTAAACTTTAAAATTTAAAGAAGGCATAATTTATTATGCGACCGCATTATATTTTTGTTACTGGTGGTGTGCTTTCTGGCCTTGGTAAAGGAATAACGACAGCTTCTATAGGAAAGCTTCTCCAATTTCGTGGCTTGAAAGTTACTGCAATAAAAATAGATGGTTACTTGAATTTTGATGCCGGTACTTTAAGACCAACTGAACATGGAGAAGTTTGGGTAACAGAAGATGGTGGTGAAATTGATCAAGATTTAGGCCACTACGAAAGATTTCTTGGAATTGATGTTCCAAAAGAGAACAACATAACTTCTGGCCAAATTTTTTGGAGTGTTATAACAAAGGAAAGGGAGGGGAAGTTTTTGGGTAAAACTGTACAGATGATACCCCATGTAACAGATGAGATTAAAGGAAGGATAAAGAAAGTTGCTGAAAAATCAAGAGCAGATTTTGTGCTTGTTGAAATTGGTGGGACGGTTGGTGATTATGAAAACCAACTGTTTATAGAAGCTGCTAGACAAATGAAAATGGATGGTGAAAGATGTGTTTATATACACATGAGCTATGTACCTGTACCAAAATATCTTGGGGAACAAAAAACAAAGCCCACTCAACATTCGGTACAAAAATTGCGTGAACTTGGAATTATATCAGATTTTATAATTTGTAGGTCTGAAGCTCCGATAGATGAAGTTAGAAAAGAAAAGATTGCTTTGTTTTGCAATGTGAAAAAGGAAGATGTAATTTCTGATCCAGAT
The DNA here is from genome assembly GCA_039000685.1 of Candidatus Aenigmatarchaeota archaeon. Classification (GTDB taxonomy): domain Archaea; phylum Aenigmatarchaeota; class Aenigmatarchaeia; order CG10238-14; family SCSR01; genus JAVZGQ01. Next base: position 19,609 of record JAWBNW010000004.1, on the reverse strand, counting down.
ATAGAGAATGTTTATGAGTTGCCGTTGATTTTTGAACAGCAGAATTTAGGAAATAAAATCTTGGAAAAATTTGGATTACAAAAAATTGGTGCAAAATATGATGAATGGACAAAATTAATAGAAAAGATTAAGAAATTGGATAAAACAGTAAAAATAGGGATTGTTGGAAAATATTTTGATATTGGTGGCTTCGTTCTTAAAGATTCTTATATTTCTGTGATAGAAGCAGTTAAACATGCAGCTTGGAATAACAATGTTAAGCCAGAAATAGTTTGGATTGATTCAAAAACTTTTGAAAGAGAACCGGAAAATATTGAAATTTTAAATTCTGTTGATGGGGTTATAGTTCCGGGTGGTTTTGGAGCTAGTGGAATAGAAGGAAAAATAGCTACGATAAAATATACGAGAGAAAACAAAATTCCTTTTTTGGGCTTGTGTTTAGGTTTACAGCTAGGTGTAGTTGAATTTGCAAGAAATGTTTGTGGTTTGAAAAATGCTAACTCTACCGAGTTTGATCCAGAAACACCTTATCCTGTTATAGATATTCTGCCTGAGCAGAAAAAGTTGGTGGAAGAATCAAAGTATGGTGCAACCATGAGACTTGGCTCGTGGCCAGCAATTCTTAAGGAAGGCACAATTGTTTGGAAACTGTACAACAAACAAAGAGAAATAAGAGAAAGACATAGGCATAGATATGAAGTCAATCCAGAATTTCATGAGGTCCTGCAAAAAAATGGCCTTGTCTTTTCTGGAATTTCTCCAGACGGAAGGCTTGTTGAATTCATAGAGCTTAATGACCACCCTTATTTTGTTGCTACTCAAGCTCATCCTGAATTTAAGTCAAGACCTCTTAAACCAGCTCCTTTGTTTGACGGTCTAATTAAAGCTTGTTTGAGTGAACAAAATAGAATTTTTGCCAATAGCTTTCGATAGTCTTGGCACAAGATCTATGGCTTGTTCTATTGTAACAAAAGATAAAAGAATTCTTATAGATCCGATTTATGTGCTTGGTTATAGATATGGTTATGAAAACTTTCAGGCTTCTATACAAAATTTAATTAAAATTGTGGGGGAAATTTCCCCAAAAACTTTGATTTTAGACTATCGTTTGCTTATAGATTTAAAATACAAAGAAAAAAATTATGTCTATGTTAAAAACTGATGAAAAATGAAAACGGGGGTTTTAACTGCTGCAGAATTTTTAAGTAAACCCATAGAAATGTTAGAAGCAAGAAGAAAAGAATTATATCAAAAATGTCATGAATTTATTAAAGATGGGAAAGAATTTTTGAGGAATGAAAAATGAATAGAATTGACGAATTGAAAAAGTTATATGAAGAAAAAAATGAAGAGATTAGACAAAGACTTCTTGAATTCAAACAGATTATAAATGAAAGCAATGAAAGAATTTTTGCTGAGCTTGCTTTTTGTATTTGCACGCCACAATCAAAAGCACTGGATGCTTGGGAATCTATAAGCAAACTGGTAAAGAATGGTTTATTATACAGAGGTAGCGCTGAACAAATCTTACCATTCCTAAAAGTAAGGTTCAGTAAAAATAAAGCAAATTATATAATTGAAGCAAGAAAAAAATTTACAGTAGATGGAAAAATTCAGATTAAAGAATTTCTCCAATCTTTCATAGACCCTTTAGAATTAAGGGGGTGGTTAGTTAACAATTTAAAAGGTCTTGGGATGAAAGAAGCTTCTCATTTCTTAAGGAATGTTGGCCTGAGCGATAATCAGCTAGCAATTTTAGATATTCATATAATGAAGAACTTAAAAGAGTTTGGAATAATTGAAAAAATTCCAAAAACTTTGACAAAAAGAGAATATCTTAAGGTTGAAAATAAGATAAAAGAATACTCGAAGCAAATCAATATCCCTCTTGATGAATTGGATTTGCTTTTTTGGTCTAAAGAAACAGGCTTTATTTTCAAATGATTACAATTTCATTTTCTCATATTTAATTTTCAACTCATTACCTCTCCATTCAAAAATTGGAACTTCTCTTCGCAACTTCTTGAATTTTTCACTTAAAGAATGGACAACAATTGGTAAAGCTATAGTCGCATCAGTATAACATTGAACCATTTTTGCAGATGCACCAATTTTCCCCCAGCTCTTGCCTTCCTCAAAAGTACATCCAGAAAGACCTCCCCACTGAGGTAAATCAGTAGAAATTTGTATTGCAAAGCTATGACTTTTATCATGTCTTGTCTGATAACTTGCAATCACGGCTGTTTGTTGGATGAAGTTTTTTGGTACGCCTCCACCAATATATATGACACCGGTAGTTTTTGTTCTTTCAGTTATCCTTGAACTTTCATCAACATCTTTCAAACCGTCCCAAATAATTCTCTTTTTTCTAAATACAATTTTCTTATCACCAATTCTTTTTGTGAATTTTCTCCTGTTGGCAAACATGATTGAAAAACCAATTGAACTGTCCCCAAAAGCTGGGCAGAAGATTGGAACTTTTTGTTTGTAAGCATTTATTAAAATTGAGTTTTTGTCTTTTGCCACTTGGTTTAATCTCTTGCCTAAGAGATAGAGGATCTCACGAGAAGAGTAAAGGTAATAATCTCTCAATGTTCTGGAGAAATCTCTTTCAATCCAGCTATCAACCCAATAGAATTTTTTCTCGTTTGCAAAAACATCATAAATTCTATCAACTTTCAGCTTTCTCAATTTTACATCATCAACCAAGTGAGTTCCAACATAATGTTTAACTCCCAAAGCTTCGACACAATCATGATATAAGTTTGCACCAGTAGAAACAATTACATCTATCATCCTTCTTTTAATCAAATAAGAAATTATTTTTCTCATTCCGGCTGGTACCATCGCACCGGCAAGACCAAACCAAATTACTATGTTTTTCTTCTTGAGCATATTTGCCCAAACTTGAATTGTTTCAGCAAGTTTTCTTCCTTGATAACCAGTCCAAAGCATTTCCTCTGTTAATTCACTTATTTTTTTATCTGGCCAGACGTCAATTGGTTCAGTCGGTACTTTCAAAATTTTATTCACATTATTTATTTGTGTTTACTCATAGAAATAATTTATTCCAAGCAAATAAGATAATTAATTAGTGATAATTTGAAAGAAAATTTGCTTCTTTTAGACGCAGACTATACTATGCTTGACAGTAAACCAACAATTAGGCTTTATTGTAAAAATTCTAAAGGCAAAACTTTTCTTGTTCTTGATCAAAGTTTCCTACCATATTTTTATGCCATGCCTAAAAATAACAAGCTTTACGAACTTAAAAAGAAAATTGAAAAATTGGATTTAAACAAACTTGAAATAAAACACTTGACTGTTGAAATTATAGAAAAAATTTGGCAAACTGAAAAATTAAAGCTTCTCAAAATTACAATCGATAACCCAAGAAAAATTTCAGATGTAAGAGATGCTATAAAAAATTGGGATGAAGTTGAAGAAACTTATGAATACGACATTGTCTTCTATAAACGCTACTTGATTGACAAACAAATCGAGCCAATGAGTTGGATTGAAGTTGATGGAGAAAAGCTTGAAAATAAAGAAGAATGTTTGGTTGATGAAATAATAAAAGCCGAATCAATAAAACCGATTAAAAGAGATATGAAAGCAGAACTTAAGATTTTGGCTTTCGATACAGAATTCATAGAAGAAAATGGTAAATCCAAGCTAATAATGTTAAGTGTATTTTCAAATGACGGAACTAAAAAAGTTATAACATCAAAATCTTGGAAAAATCAACCAAACTATGTTGAATCTGTGAATGAAGAAAAAGAAATAATTGAAAAGTTTTTAGAAATTGTCAAAAAAATCAATCCAGATTTCATATGCAGCTATAATGGTGATAATTTTGATTTCCCAAAACTCAAAGAAAGAGCTGAAGAACTTAAAATTCATTTGAAACTGGGTAGAGATAATTCTACTGTACACTTGGTTAGAAGGGGGAGAATAAGTTCGGCCAAAATTAAAGGTAGGGTACATATCGACCTATTCGATTTCATCGACCACATTCTTTCAGCAAGCATGAAAAGTGAAGTTTTAACTTTAAATGAAGTTGCTCGAGAATTGCTTGGAATCGGGAAAAAAGAAATGAAATACAAAGAAATGACAGAAATGTGGAGCAAAAAGGAACAAATGGAAAGATTGGCTGAGTATAGCCTACACGATTCTTTTCTTACGTTTAAACTCTCTGAAATAATTTTGCCACAAATTCTTGCTTTGTGTAAACTAACTGGGCTTCTTGCTTTTGATGTGTGTAGAAATACTTATTCTCAGTTAGTTGAAGCCTTTTACACGAGAAGGGCCTTTTCTGACAATATTTTGATCCCGAACAGACCAAAAACCGAAGAGATTGAAAAGAGAAAAGCAGCCAATGCTTATAAAGGAGCAATAGTTATAGAACCTAAAAAAGGAATTCATTCTGACATTTTAGTTTTTGATTTTCGCAGCTTGTATCCAACTATAATTTGTACTCATAACATCTCTCCGGAAACTTTTAATTGTAGACATAAAGAATGTATAGAAAAAAACAAAGTTCCGGAAACTAACTGGCATTTTTGCATAAGAGTAAAGGGTTTCATTCCAAAACATTTGGAAGATTTAATAAAAGAAAGGCAAGAAATCAAGAGAAAGATGAAAAACTTAAAACAGGGAACGGAAGAATATAAACTTTTAGATAACAGACAATTTGCTCTAAAAACAATAGCAAATGCTTCTTATGGGTATTTTGGGTTTGTTGGGGCTAAATGGTATAAGCGTGAATGTGGGGCTTCAACTGCTGCCTTAGGGAGATATTATATCACCAATGTTTTAGATGAAGCAAAAAAGAATGGGTTTGAGATAATTTATGGTGATACAGACTCTCTTATGGTGAAATATCCTGAAAAATGTTCAAAAGAAAAATTAGGAGAAATTGGTGAGAAATTTGCAAAGATGGTTAATGACAAACTGCCGGGAATAATTGAATTGGAGTTTAGAGATTTATATGAAGGTGGCATTTTTGTAGCTAGAGAAAGAGAAGAAGTTGGTGCAAAGAAAAGATATGCTTTGTTAGATTACAATGGAAACATCGAAATAAGAGGATACGAAGCCGTGAGGAGAGATTGGTGTGAACTCAGTAAAAAAATACAAAGAGATGTTTTGATAACAGTTTTGAAGGAGAAAGATCCTGAAAAAGCAATCTGTTTGGTAAAAGAAACCATCAAAAAAATAAAAGAAGGTAAAGTTAATCTTCAAGATTTAACCATTTTTGAACAAATAACTAGACCTATAAACCAATATGAGCAAATTGGACCACATGTGAAAGCAGCACAAAAGGCAAAAAATAGAGGAAGACCTGTAGCTGAAGGTAGTGTGATTGGTTTTGTAATAGTGAAGGGCCATGGCTCTATTTCTGATAGGGCTGAGCCGGTGGAAGATGTTAAGCCTGATCAATATGACCCGGAATATTACATCGAGCATCAAATTATACCTGCAAGTATGCGTGTGCTTAAAGCCCTTGGCATAACAAAAGAAGATATTTTAAGTGAGAAAAAGCAGAAAAAAATATTGAGCTTTTTCAAGAGATGATCAAATGGGAATATTGAGAAATATTGGAAAAGGTATTACAACTTTTCTATTCTCTATTTTTCTAGCACTTCTCCTTCTAACTTTTCTTCTTTACAATATAACAGCTTATGAAAATATGAAAAATATTTTTATAACTGCTTTCAGGAGTGTTTTGTTACAAAATATGACATCTCAAGAAATTGAAGAAAAATATTCAATGCTCTCTTCTTATTGTAAGACAAATGCAGAAGTGACACTTCCTATAGACAATATAACCTTGAGATGTTCTGAAATTTTGGAAAAAGATTCTAGTGGATTTGTCAATTTAATCATGGAAAAAATTTTTGATAATTTCTATTTCAAAAATTATGAATGTAATTTTATCGATTGTCTAAAAGAGATTAGATCTGGAGAAGATATTGCTGTGGTTTTTAGCTCATTATCTCATAATTTTTTTGAAAAAATCTTTGGTCAACTTTTAATGGCTACGGTTGTAACTGGTATAGCTCTATTCTTCTTGATTGAAACGTGGGATGGGAGATTTAAAGTTTTTGGTCTCGAATTCTTATCAATTGGGGTTTTCTTTTTCTTTTTATCATATTTTAAGGTTTTTTTAATTGAAAGAATACCAAAAGACTTACCAATAGGAGAAAATGTTTTAGATATTGTTTTCAATCAACTTTCTTCAATTCTTCTAATTTTCTTAATTCTAGGTGTTGCTTTCTTTGTTGCATGGATTTTAATGAAGTTTTTTGGTAAATCTAAAAAACCTAAATGATTTTCTTTCCTGTTTTCAAATCAACTATGTGTATGCAATTAACTGGGCAAACCTCTGCAGCATCTTTATTACAACTCAAGTTTTCAACCTCAAGCTCGAATTTAAGCCCAACTTTCTTTGCACCTTTAAGATTAGATTTTCCGTCTTTCAAATTCCAAAATTTATCACAGGCCGCCACACATGCACCACAACCAATACATGCATCTCTTTCATGAATAATTTTATATGTCATATCACCACCCCATTTTCTTTTTAATTTTTTTTGACATTCTATCAGGAGACCATAGTTTTGGAACTAGTTCCACATATACTTTTTTCACACCTTTTATCTTTGAGATCTTGCTCTCGATGTCTCCCAAAATAAAAGACTGCATAGGACAATTGGGAGAAGTCAACATCATTTTAATTTTAACTTCGCCCCCATTGATTTTAATTTCATGAATCAAGCCAAGATCTACGATGTTAACAGGTATTTCTGGATCAAAGCATTTTTTCAATGTTGCCAAAACTTGGTTTTTTGTAACCATCTTATCACCTAATAATTTTAACCTCCTAATATAAATCCTTCAAGCTTTTTGCCACATCTGGGACATTTGTTCTTTTTTAAGCTTGATTTTATTTCAAATCCGATCCTTTCAATGAGCAAATTTCCACAGTTCTGGCAGTATGTGTTTTCCCATTCATGACCAGGCACATTGCCAATATAAATGTATTTCAACCCGGTTTTTTTTGCTTCTTTAGCAAAATTCTCAAGTGTTGAGATTGGTGTGGGCTCTAAATTCATCATCTTGTAACTTGGGAAAAATCTTATTATGTGAATTGGAATTTCTTGACCCAAATTATTTAAAATCCAATTCACAAGTTCTATGAATTTCTCTTTCTTGTCACCAATTTTTGGGACTATAAGATTTGTTATTTCTATATGAATCTTCAATTTCTTCATAAGTTTTAAAGTGTCAAGAACTGGTTTTATAGACGGTACTAAAGCATATTTTTTTAAGAAATTTTCGTCTCCAGAAGCTTTTAAATCAACTGTGGCGGCATCTAAAAATTTTGAAATCTTTCTCAAAGGCTCTTCGTTTATATAACCATTTGTGACAAAAGTATTTTTCATTCCTTTTTTGTGAGCAAGTTTAGCAACTTCATATGCGAATTCAAAGAAAACAGTTGGTTCGGTATAAGTGTGGCTAATTATTTTTATATTTTCTCTTTCGGCAATCTCAACTATCTGTTCTGGTTCAAACTTTTCTCCCATGTTCTCTGGTGATTCGACATGACTAATATCAAAATTGCAACAATATTCACATGCCCAATTACAGCCAGCACATGCATAAGACAAGGCAAAAGAACCTGGATGAAAATGGTAAAGTGGCTTTTTTTCCAAAGGATCAATATTAACAGCTACAACTTTCCCGTAATTCAGAACAAAAAGTTCATTTCTAATGTTTTTTCTTGTCATGCAAAATCCTTTTTTTCCTTCTGTAATAAAACATCTTCTAGCACAAAGTTCACATCTTATCCCAGTTTCTTCTTTGTGCCAAAACAGTGCTTTTTTAAATTTTTCTTTCATTTTAATCCATCAAACAAATGTTCCGCCTTCGTGTAATAATTTAGAGGCAATTTTTAGACCTTCTTCTGAAAGTTTATAGTTTTTGCCAGAAGATTCAACCAAATATCCTTCTTTAACCAATTTCTTCACAAACCTTCTTACAGTTTTTCTTTGTCTCATGGGAAATTTTAGAACTATATCATCCTCTTTGAAAAGTTTCTTAGTGTTTCCTCTAGCCAAAATCAATGCTGAGAGCAAAATTGTTTTTTCTAACTCTGTGATTACTTTGGCCATATTTACAACATATGTTGTAAATAGTATAAATCTTTTCGCTTTTAACATGATTTTAAGATGAGAAAGCTTTTTATATACTAAGTTAAATTTTTTAATTGTACGGAGAGGTAAAGATGCGAAGACATGGGAAAGCTGAAGATAAAGTTTATCAGCTAATCTGTAGCAATCCGGGGCTGAACACTTATGAGATCTCTAAACGCCTTCAAATGTCTGGCGGAAATGTTAGGAATGCTCTATCTAATCTTCACAAAAAAGGTTTGATATCATTTAAGTTTGAAAGAAATAGCGTGAGAATTAGGAAAAAATGCTTTGCGGTAGAAATTGCTCGCTTGTTGCCGGCTGTATTAAAAAGAGAAATTAAATCTTTTCTCAAAGTCAACAGTCAAAAATCTTAAAATTCTTTTAGGTTCAATTAAAAATCCGGCTTTTTATTCAAAATAATTTATCCTTCAAAAAGAAGATAAGAAAGTATGGATGATATTCTAAAAAAATATGAAAATTCAAGAAAAATTTCTGATAAGATTTTGGAATTCTCTAAAAATCTGGTAAAAGAGGGGGTGAAAATCATTGAAATTGCAGAAAACATTGAAGAAGAAATAAAAAAATTGGGTGGTGGAATTGCTTTTCCCGTCAACATTTCAATAAATGAGAATGCTGCCCACTATACTCCTGATTCAGATGATCCCACTATGCTAAAAGAAGGAGATTTAGTCAAAATTGATTTTGGTATTCATTCAGATGGCTATATTTGGGACAGGGCTTTTTCTGTAATAATAGGCAAAGAAAAAAATGATTTAATAGAAGCTTCTAAAAAGGCTGTAGAAAATGCTTTAAAAGTAATAAAACCTGGAGTAAAGGTTTTTGAAATTTCTGAAATAATAGAAAATACTGTGAGTGAATTCAAATTAAATCCAATCTACAATCTTTCAGGACATGGTCTCGAAAGGTTTACACAACACGCAGAACCAACAATACCAAACAGTAAAAACAATATTCAATATGAACTTAAAGAAGGTCAGGTAATAGCAATTGAGGTTTTTACCACAAGTGGCACAGGCTTTGTCAAAGAAACTGGCCAAATATTAATATACAAATATGAGAAAGATAGGCCTGTAAGACTTTGGGGGGCTAGAAAAATTTTAGAAAGGGCAAAAAATGTGTTCATGGGTATGCCTTTTGCCAAAAGATGGTTGAGGGATATAGTAACTGGGGCTAAGCTTGAATTGGCTTTGAAACAATTGGCCGAGGCTGGTGCTATAAGATCTTACCCTGTTTTGAAAGAGGAAAGTGGGGCTCCTGTCGCCCAAACTGAAGAAACTATAATAGTTAAGTAATTATTAGGTCAATATATTTTGAGGTGATCATATGGTATTTAGCTTTACAAACAGCAAAGGTCAGGTCTATTATCTTCATTCTAGAGAAGGTAGGGGAGGAGCCAAACTGTTCTTCTTTTCCAAAGACTCCTCTGGAGCAATAGATTTGCCTGAGGGGTTTGAAGTTTTTGAGAATCCAAAAACATCCCTCCCAATGGTAAGAAGAAAAAAATGAAAGCAAGAGCCCATGTTATTATTAGTGGGATTGTTCAAGGGGTAAACTTTAGATATTATACTAAACTCAAGGCCAAAGAGAACAAGGTTACGGGCTGGATAAGAAATCTGGTTGATGGTAGAGTGGAAGCTGTTTTTGAGGGTGAGAAAAGTAGCGTAGAAAGTATGATAGAATTTTGTAAGAGGGGTCCCCCAAATGCTTATGTAAGCAATGTCGAGGTGAAATGGGAAGATTTTAGAGGAGAAAGTGAAATTTTTGAAATAAGATACTGAACTCTATAAATTCATTTAAGTGAGAAAAACAAACTAATATATGAAAGTGCGCCAAATGTTCCTATATCGTCTTGAAGGAGATTATAATGAGAAAAGATCTGGCTAAAAACATAATTAAAATCGTAAATTGCTTAAAACAGGCAGAAGAAGGCTGGCTCTGGTATAGAGAAATCAGCAGAAGGACGGAATTGCATCACAAAACCGTCTCTCGACTTATTGAAGGACATCTCCAAATGTTTCTTGATGTCCAGACCATGGAACCTTTCAATGTTAAGATGGTAAGGCTTAAACCCGGGACAGATGTAAACGGTATTTTTCGATATTTGACTGTAAAAGAAAAGCTGGAAAGTGTTAAAAAATAGTTTTTGTGAAAATTCATAATTTTAGAGATGTGTTGCCTTTAAATAGTTTGAAAACTATATATTATAATACCGGTGTCGATTTGGGTAAGATAGTAAATCAATATTCGTATAAAGTAAATGTGCCTTGTGAAAATTGTCATTCTCTTATAAGGTTGGGTATAGACGAACAAATAAACTTCTGCCCCATTTGCCATAATCCTTGGAATGGGAATGGAAAAGAAGTAAAAAAGAAGTAAATTTTTGATTAAATCAAATGAGTGATTGATTCAAGCAGAAATAGGGATGAACTTGACCCAACCCTTTCCGCCTTTTTCTAGCCTTTGAACTTTTACCCCCCTTCTTATGCATTGGGTTAAAAAGCCCCTGAGAGCAGATTCGGTTATGCCGAGTCGATTAGCAAGATCTGTGTAGCTTATCTCCCCGGCTTCTTTAACAATTTCTTCTAGTTGTCTCATCCTAGGTGTCAGAGGTAACTGGGATTCAATTAAATTTATTTGAGTCAGCATTTGAGTTCGTATAGGCTCTGGTGCTTTCCTTGCAATACCTTGAAGGGATAAAAGAGATGTTTCAATCATTTCAAAATGCTTCATAGTGAGTTCATCATGTACCTTCAATATATCTCTTATTGATTCTAAAATTTCCAAGACCCTTTTTTGATCACTAAAGTTAGCAACTAACCATTCTTTAGAGACCATTTGTGATTCTATACGAACTAATGAAGATTCTATTTCCCTAAGCGATCTTCCGGCATATCCTGCGGCCAGACCAAGTTGTAAAGATTCTCTTTGTAGCTCGATAGACGAACTTTCTTCTGATTGATTGAGTGATTGATTGATTGATTCAAGCGATTGAATCGCTTGAATCGGTGCTTTTTTTCTAAAAATACCTAATAAGCGATCTAAAATTCCCATATTTCTATATTGTTTTTCTAATATTTAACTCTTACTCTTTTATAATTCTCACTTTTCAACAAATTGCGTGTTTAAGTCTCAACTCTCACTTTTTTATAAATTTTTACATTGTTTTTTAAAGAATATATAAAAAAATATGTTTTGTAATAAATAGTTTTTTTAACCTAACTCTCACTTTTTCTTTTAATAAAACATGCTATATGTTTTTTCTATTTTATATATATTTTTTTAAATGTTTTGCAAACCATAAAATATGAAACATATGATATTAAATATCTATTTTCCTTTAAATATACTTAATAAAATATTTTTTGTAAAATATATTTTGTTTTTATAACTCTCACTTTTAACAATTGCTCAATTATTTTTAGATTTTTGGCGCATTTTTAAAAACTACTAGTTAATTCTCGATTAATTAGCATTTAATTAATTAAAATTTGTGTTAAATAAAATGAGACCTAAATTTTGATTTTAAACAAAAATCCGTCATAAATTTTTCATTTTTTGGTTTTTTGATATGTTGTAAACAGCTTTAGTATTTAAACTTATTAGCTCGATTTAGAGTAAAACATGTTCAAAACTTAGGTTTGTTATAGGGAGTTGAGATTCCACAACAAGATAAAAACATAACTTCTTCCGAAAATCTAAAATTTGCTCAGTCTAGAGAAAGAGGTGGCGCACTTAACCTTTTAAAAAGCCTTTTTTTGCGTATAAGAATCATTATATGAACCGATTTTTTACTTAAAGTGTTGATTGAAAAATCAACTAACCCCGAAACTATTTTCTAAGGTTGGGGGGCGACACCTCGTATTTTCTACCTACTCTATCCAGCTCCAAAACCAATCCAACCGGATTAATTTGCATACATATTTCTATAAATTCAGATAAAGGCTTTCCGGAACTTTTGTTTATATCAACTACAATCTGCTCTTTTGGAAGAAGTAAAAACTCTATATTTTTGTCTCCATATGGAGATTGAATAACTATTTTTTCTCGGTCGGTAATAGTATCAACGATTTTTAAAACCCATTCGAGAATGGGAGGATAAAGTTCTTTATAAAAACTATTTATTTTATTCAAATATTGGATTGGTTCATTTGAGTCTGACATTTCAATCAATAAATTTATAGACAGTAAAGGATTAAAGGTTTTTTATTAACAAACACTAAGCTTTCCTTCAGCCAAAAGCTTGCAAAAGCCTTGAATGTTTTCTAGCCTGCTCTGAACAATCTCTTCAGCCTCTTTTTGTATTCTCTGAAAATCATTTTCATTCTCTGGTATGTATTGGACTATCGCAACTTTTGGTTGATTGATTGGTCTGCCTATTTCACTCAAAAGCCAAATATAAACCTCTTTCAACCCATTAACTCTCGAGAAAATTTCATTCGCTATATCATGGCTAAGCAAATTGTAGATTTTGCCCACATGGCTTACCGGGTTTTTACCAGGACCGGCTTCATTTCCAGCTGGCCTGTTCAAAGAAATTACCCCATTGACCCTATTCCCCCTTCCAACCTGACCAGAATCAGCGGCTTCTGCACATGTTCCTGTTGTGGTCAAGAACAGACCAGCTTCACCCTTCCCTTTTTCATCTAAAGTGTTAATTTTAATGCTAGCAAGCTTGAGTTCTGTTTTTCCTTTGACAAATTGCTCAACTTCTTCCAAAATTTCTTCCTTTCTTTTAAAGTAAGTTTCTTCCGAATCTATAAAGCGATCCACAAAAGCCATGGCTATTGTTAAATCTAAGTTGCTATTAACCCTTAGCCCCATGACTTTAATGTCTTCTCCTGATTCTGGATGCCTTCTTTTGAATTCCTTTGAATTAAGAAACCTTTCTGTCTCAAGCACAATTTTTTCAGTTGGTGTTAAAGGAGCATAACCAACAACAGCAGAAGTGTCGTTCGCTCCAAGAATTTCGTCTTTCCTCTTGAAAATTTCTGCCAAAGCTGCAGAAGTTTGTTTTAGCTCGATTTGATATTCCAAATGCTTCTCAACATCTAGAAACCTTAAATTTTCTTTCAACCAATCTTTCGCTGTTTTTATCGCGATTGAATTCACATCTATCTCTTCACTACCAACAAAGTAAGTTGCCCTATCACCAATAATAAGCTTCATTGGCTTAAGAATTCTGCCCCCACCAAACTTGTTTTCTGCTTCTCCTGCAGCAAGCAGAGCTTTGTCTATGTTGTGATGTAAAATTTGACCAAATTTTTTCATGTATTCTCTGCTCAAAGCCACAGAAATTTTATCAACTATGGAATCGCAAATGAAATCTGGATGACCTAGGCCTTTTCTTTCAACTATCTCTGTCCTTTGCTCGAATATAGGTATCGATTTCAGTTTTTCAACTACAATGTTCATTTTCATAAATTTGAAAAACAAAGTTAAATATTTTCAATTGATTTATACGAATTGAGAATATAATAATTATGGATGCTTTACAAAAGCTTGAGAATGAAATTAAGCTTAGGGGGTTTTCTGAAAGAACTTTAAAGATGTATTTGTTTTACAACCAAAAATTTTTGGAGTTTGTGAAAAAGAATCCTGAAGATGTGAATGAAGATGATGTTAAAGCTTTTATTGCAAAAAAGATGGAAGAAGGAGCTTCAGCAAAATCCATAGTTTTGATAAAAGCTGCTTTAAAATTCTTTTACGATGAAGTCTTGAAAAGAGGCATAGTAACATTCAAATCTCCAAAGGTTCCAAAGAAGCTCCCTACAGTCTTGACAAAAGAAGAAGTGAAAAAAATGATTGATTCTATCGAAAACGAAAAACACGGGCTGATTGTGATGATGCTCTATTCTTCTGGTTTGAGGTTGAGTGAACTAGTGAACTTGAAAGTGGGGGATTTGGAACTGAACGAGAGAATTGGTTGGGTGAGAACTGGCAAAGGTGAGAAAGATAGGATGTTCATACTTTCTGAAAAAGTGGTAGAAAAAATTAAGAGTTTCGTGGAAGGGAGAAATTCTGAAGAATATGTTTTTAGTGGTAGGGGAGAAAAAATTTCTCCCAGAACAATACAAAAAATTGTTACAAATGCTGTCAAGAAAGCTGGCATAAACAAAAAAGTTAGCCCACACACTCTTAGACATTCTTTTGCTACCCATTTGCTTGAAGCAGGAGAAAATATAAGGAAGATACAGGAGCTATTGGGACATTCTTCTCTCAACACAACTCAAGTCTATACACATATTTCAAGAGAAGAACTGAAGAAAGTTAAGAGCCCTTTAGATGAATTGTGATTATTATTTCTTTTCTGTTAACCTTAGTTTAGATAATTTACTAAAAGTTGTGTCAAATGATTTTGCAATATCAGTTCCCGTGTCTGTAAGCTTAACTATTTTGATTCTTCCTTTTTTTTCAAAATCCACGAGGCCAAAATTCTTAAATTGATCTAGAAGTTTAACTGTGTGAGAATAAGTAAGATCAACTTCTTTTGATAAAATTGTCGCGTATTTTGGTTCATTCTTTAAATTGATGAGTAATTTAACTGGTTTTTGCCTCAAAAAAAGGGAAATAATTGATTTTTCTTTCATAATTTGTTTCACACTCTGAAAAAAATATATTTTTTACTAATATTTATGCTTTAAAACCGGGTTCGAAAAACATATTTTTAAACAAATGTAAGTCAAAAATGATTAAATCTTAGTAAAACCAATATTTTGATGGTTATGATATCCATCAGACAACCTGCTGCAGCCGGAAGTTTTTATAGTTATGATTCTGAAACTCTGAAAAAACAAATTTCTGAATCCTTTTCACACAAACTTGGGCCAAAAGGATTTAAAAAACAGGATTTTATTGCTGCAATCGTGCCGCATGCTGGTTATATTTATTCTGGACCCATAGCTGCGTGGGTTTATTCGAGAATAGAGAAGGCAAATTATATTATTTTCGGGCCAAATCATACGGGGATGGGGGCTCAGTTTGCTTTGATGAAAAGTGGTTTATGGAAGACTCCGTTGGGTGAAGTAGCGATTCAAGATGAATTTGCTGAAAAAATTTTGAAAGAATGCAAAGTGGTTGAGTATGATGTGATAGCCCATCAACATGAACACTCTATAGAAGTTCAGCTTCCTTTCTTGCAATATAGATATGGGGGTGATTTCAAATTCGTGCCGATTACTATATTGAATGAATTTGCTGACGAGGTTCTTTTGGAAAATTGTAGGATAATTGGAAAAGCCGTTGCGAATTTGATAAAAAAGGATGGGGGGAAATGGATAATCTTGGCAAGCTCTGATTTTTCTCATTATGTGCCGCAAAAAATGGCAAAGAAGGTAGATTTGAGTTTGATTGAAGAAATAAAGAAATTGGATGAAAAAAGATTCTTTGAAAAAATTTCGGAGAAAAATGCAAGCATTTGTGGGTTTGGTGGGATAGCTTCAACCATAATCGCAGCAAAGGGGCTTGGAGCAAAGAAGGGGGAGCTGCTAAAATATGCAACTTCCGGCGATATTACTGGGGAGTTGAACTCTGTCGTCGGGTATGCTTCTGTGATAATTTATTAACTTCTAATTGAAATTGAGTAAATATGGAAGAAATCATATTTAAATGTGCTTTGATGAATGCTATTGGACATGATGGTAGAGCAGATGTTCAAGCTGTGATAAAAAAAGTAATAGCCGAAAGGCCTGAACTAAAGAGCAATATAAAAGAATTGATTGAAAAAGTGAAAAAAATCGTGGGCGAAGTTAATTCTTTGTCTTTGGAAGAACAGAAAAGAAAGTTAGATGAGCTGGGCATAAAAATTGAGAAGAAAATGGTTGGGAAATCAGAATTGCCAGATCTTCCAGATGCAGAGTTTGGTAAAGTTGTGACGGCTTTTCCTCCTGAGCCAAGCAAATATCCTCACATTGGACATGCAAAAGCTGCTTTTCTCAATTTTTTATATGCTAAGAAATACGGTGGCAAATTCATCTTGAGATTCGAGGATACGAATCCGGAAATGGTTAAAGAAGAATATTACGAAGCAATAATCGATGGGATGAAATGGTTGGGAATTGAATGGGATAAACTGGATTATTCTTCTGATCACATGAAGAATTTCTACGAGGCTGTGGAAAAATTGATCTCAGAAGATAAGGCTTATGTCTGCTTGTGCAAAGTTGAAACCATAAGAAAAAATAGGGCTTCTGGAAAGGAATGTAAACATAGGATGCAAGAAGTAAAAGAAAATCTTTTATTGTGGAAAAAGATGAAAAAAGATTTCAAAGAGGGTGAAGCTGTTGTTAGACTTAAGATTAATATGAAGCATGAGAATGCAACGATGAGAGATCCTTCTATAATGAGAATTGTTGAAGTTCCTCATCCGAGGACAAAAGAAAGATATCGTGTTTGGCCAACTTATGATTTTGGAACTGCCATGATGGATGGGTGGGAGGGTGTGACACATAGGTTGAGAAGCAAAGAGTTTGAAGTGAGAAAGGAGTTGCAACAATATATTCAAAAATTATTTGGTTTCAAACCCTCCAAAACAATTGAGTTTGGTAGGCTAAATTTGAAAGGTGTGCCCACTTCTGGAAGAATAATAAGAGAGATGATCAAAAAAGGGAAATTGCTCGGTTGGGATGATCCAAGACTTACAACACTCATGGCTTTGAAGAAAAGGGGGTTTGCTCCAGAAGCTATTAAAAATTTCATTTTGTTGACTGGTGTGTCAAAAGCTGAAGGCGTGGTAACTTGGGAGCTTCTAGAGGCTGAAAATAGAAAAGTTGTGGATTCTGCGGCAAACAGGTACATGGTTGTTTTGAGCCCAAGAAAGATAGCTTTAGAAGAAGCTCCTGAAATAAAAGATGTGAAAATCAATTTGCATCCAGATTTTCCTGAAAGGGGGTTTAGAAAAATTCCTGTAAACATAAGAAAAATTTTGATTGAAAGAGAAGACTACAAAAAATACAAAAACAAAGAAGTTGGGTTGATGTATTTTGCAACCATAAAAATTGGTTTAAAGACCAAATTTGTTTCTAAAGAAGTTCCTTTAGAAGTTCCAAAAATTCATTGGTGCTCTGAACCAAATTTAAAAATTAAGATTGTGATGCCAAATGGTAAAACCGTTAAAGCTGTTGGTGAGCCTGAGATGAAAACTCTGAAAAAAGATCAAATCATTCAAATGCCTAGGGTTGGGTTTGCCAGGGTGGAAAAAGAATATAAAGATATAATTTTATATTACAGTCACAAATAAAGTTATAAGGTGAGATGATGGCAAAGGCTTATGTGAAGTTTGAATTGCCAAAGGATTTGAAGACAAAAATATTGCAAGCCTTGGAAACTGCTAGGAATAGTGGTAAGATCAGGAAGGGAATGAATGAAACGACAAAAACAGTAGAAAGAGGGGTTGCTAAATTTGTTGTGATAGCTGAAGATGTTGAACCAGAGGAAATAGTGATGCACTTACCAGTTCTTTGTGATGAAAAAAAGATTCCATATGGTTATGTGTCTAGTAAACAAGAGCTTGGTAGGGCGGTGGGAATAGACGTTGGTTGTGCTGCCGCATGTGTAGTAGAGCCGGGTGAAGCAAAAGAATCCCTGAAAGAAATAATAGAAAGAATAGAAGCTTTGCAGAAGTGAGAAGATGCTTGAAAAATCTTTTCCTGCCGAAGTCTTGCAGTTATTGGGAAGAAGTGGTATGAGGGGTGTGATGCAGGTTAGGTGTAAAGTTTTAGAAGGACCAGACAAGGGAAAAATATTGACAAGGAATGTTTTGGGGCCAGTTAGAGTTGGTGATATTCTTATGTTGAGAGAGACGGAGATGGAAACTGCAGCAAAATTGGTTGAAAGGTGATTTGATTGAAATGTTCTTTTTGTGGTGGAAATGTTAATGAAAGTGGGGGGAAAATGTTTGTGAGAACAAGTGGGGAAATTTTTTACTTTTGTAGTTCGAAATGTGAAAAAAATTTCATGATGGGAAGAGAAGCAAAAAAATTGAAGTGGGCTAGAAAAAAGAAATGATGGGCCGGTAGATCAATGGTAGATCGCTTCCTTAATTATGGAAAAGGCATGAGCATGGCTGCTATGAAGAGGCTCCGGGTTCAAATCCCGGCCGGTCCATTTAAAAATTTAAGAAGATGAATTAATTGTTATAGTGAGAATATGGGAGTGACAAAAGTAAGGGCAGAGGAAGAGAAAGTTGAGACAAAAAAAGAGAAAGTTGAGAAGAAACTTGCTATTAAAAAAGAATTAAAGACGATAGTTAGGGTGATGAATACTGATCTTGATGGAGAAGAGCCTTTGAAAAATGCGCTTCTTGGTATAAAAGGAATAAGCTTCACCATGAGCAAGGCGGTTTGTATAGTTGGGGGTTTTGATCCGAACAGGAAACTTGGGTCCTTAAGTGAAGAGGAAATAGCTAGAATTGAATCTATAATCAAAGAACCGAAGAAATATAATATTCCTACATGGTGCTTGAATAGAAGGAGGGAAATTGAGAGTGGCGATGATTTGCATTTAACAGGTGCTGATCTTGAAATGGCCAAAAAGTTCGATATACAAAAAATGATAGATCTTAAAACCTATAGAGGCATGAGACATATGTTTGGTTTGCCTGTTAGGGGTCAAAGAACAAGAAGTTCATTTAGAAAGGGAAGAGTTGTTGGTGTGGTTAAAAAATCGGTGAGAGTTGCTCAAGAGAAAGCTAAAGCTGAAAAGAAGTGATTGAATGAAAAGGTCTAGAAAAAAATATGAAATACCAAAAAGACCTTGGGATAAAGAAAGAATAGAGAGGGAAAGAGAAATATTGAAAAATTTTGGGCTTAAGAATAAAAGGGAATTGTGGAAAACTGAAGCAATATTGAGAAAATACAGGAGAATGGCAAGGGAGTTGGCTGCAAGAAAAGATAAAGAGAGGGAAAAAATATTAATTGAAAAATTGAGAAAAAATGGTATTTTGAAGGAAGATAGCGCCTTGGACGATATTCTTGCCCTGAATGTTGAAAATATACTGGAGAGGAGATTGCAAACAGTTGTTTACAGAAAGGGTTTATCAAACTCTATAAAACATGCAAGACAATTAATAACACATGGTCATGTTAAAATTAATGGTAAAAAAATTAAATACCCTAGTTATCTTGTTTCACTCGATGAAGAGGAAAAAATTGAAATTGGAGGATGAGATAAATGAAAGAAGAAAAGAGGGGAAGATGGGGTATTGCACATATTCTCTCTACTTCAAACAATACAATTGTTCATATCACAGACTTGACAGGAGCAGAGACTATAGCAAGATATTCTTCTGGAATGATGACTGATAAAGATAGGGAGGGTGGGATGCCTTTTCCAGCCATGCTTGCAGCTAAGAAAGCTGCTGAAATAGCTTTGAGTAAAGGGATAACTGGTGTACATAT
>JAWBNW010000039.1:0-4806 GCA_039000685.1 Candidatus Aenigmatarchaeota archaeon | reverse complement strand
GGTGCTGACATCATGGCTTTGTGCAAGGAAGCTGCCATGTCAGCTTTGAGAAGAGTACTGCCAGAAATAAAATGGAAAGAAGAAACAGAGCTTCCAAAAGAAGTTATAGAAAAGCTTATTGTGAATAAAGAAGATTTTGAGAATGCTTTGAAAGTGGTTGAGCCTTCTGCAATGAGAGAAGTGCTTGTGGAGGTTCCAAAAGTTAAGTGGGAAGATGTTGGTGATTTGGAGGAAGTGAAACAACAATTGAAAGAAATGGTGGAATGGCCTTTGAAAAATCCAGAAAGTTTTGAAAGAATGGGAATTTCTCCACCAAAAGGAATTTTGCTTTACGGACCGCCCGGCTGCGGGAAGACCCTGCTAGCAAAAGCTGTTGCTAATGAAAGTGGGGCAAATTTCATTTCTGTCAAAGGGCCTGAAGTTTTGACGATGTGGGTTGGAGAAAGCGAGCGAAAAATAAGAGAACTCTTCAGGAGAGCAAGACAAGTAGCTCCTGCCATTATCTTTTTGGATGAAATTGATGCTTTAGCGCCGAGAAGAGGATTGTATCGTGGAAGTGCGGTCACAGAAACTGTAGTTTCTCAACTTTTAACAGAGCTTTCCGGAATAGAAGAAACTAAAGGTGTTGTAGTCATAGCTGCTACCAATAGACCAGATATGGTTGATCCTGCTCTGCTCAGGCCAGGAAGAATTGATAGGTTTGTTCTAATTCCACCACCAAATGCCAAGGCAAGGCTTGAGATTTTAAAGATTCACACTAGAAACATGCCACTGAAAGGCGTAAACTTAGAAGAACTTGCAGAAAAGACAGAAGGGTTTTCAGGTGCAGACCTAGAAGCACTTTGCAGAGAGGCTGGAATGAATTCTTTAAGGGAAAACATAAAAGCAAAAGCTGTAGAGAAGAAACATTTTGAAGAAGCCTTGAAGAAAATGACCGCAAGCCTAACAAAAGATGTTCTAAATTATTACGAGAAATTTGTGGAGAGAAGCAAAAAGATAAGAAAGCCTGAAGATGAAAAAGAGCAGTTTGGGTATATAGGATAAGAATTTGAAAAACTAAATTATAATTGAGTGAAGAAGATGTTGATAAAAGATGTGATGAACAGAGATGTTGTTGTAATTGGGACCAACATAAGTTTGAGAGAAGCTTCAAAGGTCATGTGTGAAAAGCGCATAGGCAGCTTGATAGTTATTGAAAATGATGATATAGTCGGAATTCTAACACAGACCGACATCCTTAAGGCCGTGGCAGAAGAAAAAGATTTAGATGGTACACTTGTTGGGGAAGTCATGAACAAGAGAGTTTTCACAATAGACTATGAGAAGACGATTGAAGATGCCGTAGACTTGATGATGGAAAAAAGGATAAAGAGATTGCCTGTGACGAAAGACGGAAAGCTGGCTGGAATAATAACCGCAAGCGACATAATAACAGTTGAGCCAAAGCTTATAACTGGAATTGCAAACCTGCTTTCGATGAAGATTCCTGGTTACAAAGGCGGCTAGGGGTGAGAAAGATTCGAGCAAGATGCTTCTGTCCAAAACACGGCAGGCTAAGTCTCGAAGAAATAGTCATCAAGAATGGAGTTCCTGTCTGTTCAAAATGCTCGGCTGAACTTCAGTTCGGTAACGTGAGACCGAGACTTAACTCAAAAAAGAAGTAGGTTAAATGTTGGAATGTCCAAAGTGTAAGTCTAAGAACATAAAATTTATGCCTTGGTTAGGAATGATTTATGAGTGTAAGGATTGTGGATACAGAGGACCGATAGCCATCAAGAGGAAGACCAAATCCCAAGTTTCTTTTCCTTAGCCTCTTGCTCTGCTTGCTTAAAGCAACTATAATATTTGCTCTCTCTTTCGGCTATGACCTCGACCAAGCCTATTCTCGCCATTTCACAATTCAGAAGTTTTTCTTCTAGAAAAACATACCCAAGCAACCTTCCATATTTGTCTTTGTTCCAAGAAGGGTCTTTCTCTATTTTCACTTTCTTGTTCAAGATCGTTTCTTCCAAAAAAAGCTTGGCTTCTTGAGAAAAGGGCTCCCCAAGCTCAGGTGCATCTATCCCCAAGAGCCTTACTCTATTACCATCATCTAGTTCTATAGTATCGCCGTCCAGGACTTTGACAACAAATTTTTCCGAAGTCTCTGGACAAACAGACCGAATAAAGGAAAATATGAGTAAGATTATAGTCGGAAGGAAGTATATTGCTTTCCTGAACACACTTTGTTCTTGATTTTTCTAGCTAGTTAACTATTTCTTACCACCATTTGAGAGAGAAAAAATAACCACTTTTAAGTGGAGTCAGAGATAGGCTTTTAAATACAGTTTACAAACTATGGTTAAGGATGAGTATGAATCTACCACCAATACTTAAAACCTGGAAAGGGGCCGTTATAGTAGCAGTAGTAGTAATTCTAGTTCTAGTGCTCTTGGCCCAAGCAATGGGATGGATAACACTCTTCTAAACAAGATGATTTTTTGATTTTTTCTTTCTTTTTTTAAAGAATTAACCGGCAGTGGATTTTTCCACCCTCACACCTTTCTCAAAAGGCTTTTCGTCCTTGTGCCCATATTCTTCGACAACATCCCCGGCTTGCATGTCCCCGAGTCTCTCGCAACATTCTTTGCAAATCGTCAAGACCTTCCTAGAATCTTCATCCCCCAAGCTGAAAACTTTGGTTTTTTTGCCACACAAATCGCATTTTCCTTCAAAAGTAGCAGAAATTTTGAGCCTCATAAACCTAATTTGTTTTTCTTTTATTTATTAGAGCCTGTCAAGAAGGAGGTGTGATAGATAA
Organism: Candidatus Aenigmatarchaeota archaeon; assembly: GCA_039000685.1. Lineage (GTDB taxonomy): Archaea > Aenigmatarchaeota > Aenigmatarchaeia > CG10238-14 > SCSR01 > JAVZGQ01. The sequence continues at coordinate 2,006 of JAWBNW010000039.1, read as the reverse complement.
ATTGAAAATATGAAGAAGAAAGAGAAAACTAAGTCTTCAAGAGTAGAATTAAACACTAAATAGAGAAGGGAAGTTGCCAAGGCTGAAAAGATTAAAGAAAATGTAAGCTTGTGGGTGATTCCCCTGTGTTTTGTTGGTAAAAGAATTATGAAGAAATAAGAGAGGAAAAAGTAGGCTATGGTATAATACCAAGTCATGGGGAAAAGAACAAAGTAAATCAAAGCTACTAGTGTGGAGATGAAAAGGGCAAAAATTTTTCTTGATTTAGACTTTTTCATATCTATGTCTGGAAAGATGCTTATAAAAAGGGCAAGTAAAGAGAACATAAAGACCTTCTTAAAACTCAAGGTTGAAAAAGAAAAAATTTGGTTGAGGCTAAGCCAAAAGGAAAGAAAAAGCAAGCCAAAAATCAAATGGACTTTCCAGTCTGGCATTCTATCACAAAAATAGCCCCGGGCAGATTCGAACTGCCGTGTTCAGGTTTCTTTCTTCATCTTTCATATCCGAGCTTTAGACTTGAAGTCCAAAGCCTGACACTCAAGGCCTTCAGCTTCCTTGGCCGCTAGATGACGGGGCTATCTTAAAATTAACTAATTCTTTCCATATAAAAATTTTATTTCATTCCAACAGCCTTAATACCCTTTGTCGTCACAACATAGCTGCTTGAGCCAAGAGGTGAAATTTTTGTTAAATAACCTTTTTCTTCCAAGGATTTGAGTATATTCTCCAAGGCATTAAGATCGACTCTTCCTTCAACCAACTTGAAGAACTCTTCTTTACTCATCACTAGCCTTTTTGCAATTTCTTCAAGGATTTCTTTCTCTATACCATCAGCTTCCATTCAAGCCACCAAACGCTCTTTTAGCTCCCATGCTTTCTCTCTTCCCAAAAGCTTCTCAACTATTGCCAAAGCAAAATCCAAGGCAGTACCTGGGCCCTGAGATGTTATAATATTGGCATCTATGACGACCTTTTCATCTCTTGGATAAGGTAATTCTTTCTCCATTCCTGGATAGATTGTTGCCCTTTTATTATCGAGCAAATGATATTTTGCTAGGATAGATGGAGCAGCACAAATGGCAGCTATCAGCTTTTCCTTTTCATTCATTTTTTCCAAAAATTCTTTGACTTTGCTTGATTTCAAAAGGTTAGCAACGCCTTTTGAGCCTCCTGGCAAAACAATTCCATCGTATTTCTCAATCTCAACTTCATTTAGTTTCTTGTCGGCCATCACACTAATATTATGGCTTCCTGTGACCCAGCCAGATGTTATCCCAACAGTATCGGCCTCTATTCCAGCTCTCCTCAACACATCTATTACAGTAATTGCTTCTATCTCTTCGAAACCATCTGCAAGCAAAACAAGAATCCTCATAAATTAATTTTTGTTTTCATTTTATTTATTTATGGAAAAATTCAAGCAAGTTATTCTTGTGAGAACAGATTTGAAAATGGGAAAGGGAAAGGTGGCAACACAAGTGGCACATGCTGCCATAGGTGCTTTAAAACTGGTGAACGAAGAAACAATAAAAAAATGGGAAAGAGGGGGGAGCAAAAAAGTTGTGTTAAAGGTTAAAAATGAGAAAGAATTGAAAGAAATTTGGAAAAAAGTAAAGAAAGAAAGAATTCCTTGTTTTCTTGTGAAAGATGCTGGTTTGACTCAAGTTGAGTCAGGAGCTATAACAGCTTTAGGAATTGGGCCTGTTGAAGAAAAAAGAATTGATAAGATCACTGGGGAGCTCAAACTACTTTAGGTTTATATTCAAAAATATAAATTTTTTCAGTTTCATCTTCAAAAGTTTTAATTAGTTTAAATCTTGTATCGTTCATTAAAAAATCTAGAGTTGGTTCTTTATGGGGTGAAGCTGAAGAATAAACTAAATATCCTGGCTCTAACATTATATTTTCTATTTCGTTTTGAAAACTTCCTTCTATAGGTAATACATAGATTTTTCTCATAGAATAGTAAGCTATTGGTGGATATTGAAAATTGGTATATATTATAA
>JAWBNW010000038.1:0-4851 GCA_039000685.1 Candidatus Aenigmatarchaeota archaeon | reverse complement strand
TCTGCGTTTCCTCGAGGAGGCGGAGAAGGAAATCGAAGCTGCGGCACTGGATCGCTGGACTCCCCCTTCTTGCTATATCTGTTGCCAAGGTTGCTTGAACTCTACTTCCATCTGGAAGAGAGCCTGAGAGCAAAGGATTTGTGATCGAAATTGATTTTCCACACATTTGAGCCAATCTCATGACAAAAGAATCGAGCTCTTCCTCATCTTCAAAAATAACATTTGTCATCAAAGATCCTAAAGCTGGGTTTCTATGGAAGATGAAAACTGGAATTTTAACACCATCACAACTTATATCCTCTATTTGATCATCATTCATCAAGGGCTCAATCTTGCCCAAGCCGATGAAATCCCTTTCTATGTAGTATTGCAATATCTGCTTTTCAGTTTCAGAAAGCTTGAAACCAAAATAGCCAACTATATCCAGGATTTGTTTTCTCAAATATTCTTTTGCCTCCAAAATCTTTAGTTTCGAAAATTCTACATCAAGTCTCTGCTCCATGATTTCTTTCACTTTCTTCAGAATGTCCTTAAGCCTGTTGGTTAAAGGTGGTTCGACAACTTGATAAACTTGTCTGTTCGCCTTTTCATCCCAATAAATTTTCGCATAAGCAAGAATCGGCTCACCTTTTTGAGGTTTTTTAGGTATGAGAGGCTGAATCAAAGTTATTTTTTCTCTCTCTTCTTCCTCTATTTCACCTGTTTTAACAAGTGCTGGTGAAAATTTTGGAATTTCTATACCTTCCATTTCTTTTATCAATTCTTTACTATCTTTTTGTTCTTCTTCAGTTTTCATTGGCACGATTATAGGTTGGATTACAGGTTGGATGGGGATTTTGATTGGTTGTTCTGGAGATTCTACCACAAGCTTTTGAACTGCCTCCACTGGAATTTTGACCGGCTGGATTTGAGATTGCTCTAGAACAATTGCTTTTTTTGTGCTTTCTTCAACTGAAATGTTTCTGTATCCCTTCACAAGAGCCCTAACAAAATTTTTTAGAGGGTTCATTCACCTTACCTCTAAATTATTATTTGTCCTGTTAAATGTTAAAACTATAGGTTTGGTTGATGGGGAACTGCCTGTAACCCTTAAAACATTACCCAAAAGGTTGTGAATACTTGTTGAAATTGAGTCAATTGGAGTAGAAACTACCAAAACCAAATCTTCTCCCTTGATCAATATCGGATAGCCTGCAGAAGTATTGTGTGTTTTTATCGTCAACTTAACAAAATCACATTCTTTACAAGTATCGACCATAGTTATAATAGCTGAAGAGACATAGCTTCTGGTCAGGTTGACTCCTGAAGACAATATGCTCTGCCTGAAAATTTCGGACTGATAGTTGAAAAATGAGCCTAAGGAAATGAAAATTGAAAAGCCTATGAGAAAAAATATCAAGAACTGAATCACTATACTTTGACCTTTACTCATCATAAAAGAATTTCGATTTGTGTTATAATTAACTTATCTTCGGTTGTCAAGGCCCCACGAGAAATTTTTATGGTCTTGGAAGTAGATGTTGTGACTCCTGTTGACTTAAGCTGTATCTTGTAAGAGTTTGTCTCAGTTTTTAATTCCCTACAACCAATTTGATAAATTATGTTGTAGCCAGATTCAACTTGATCAGCCCGAACACAAACCACACAAGGCTCATCGCTACCCAAAATTCCAGGTTGTCCATTAAACCCATCTGGCTGACACTCTCCTCCACCTATCCACATTCCAGTAGCTTTGTCAGAAGATTTGCTGAAAAAAGTAAATGAAAGTGTGTTCTTGTTTTCATCTAAAGCCCAAACCCCATTGGTATCTATGGTAAAACTTTCATGGCCACCAACATTTGCAACACGTGCTATTTTTGATGGTAGTTCATGAGACAAGAGGTTGCTTACTCTTGCTACCATTGCAGAATCTTGCCTTTTTTGGATGAGAGGCAAGCCCCAAATTAGTGCAGCAGAAGTTAAACTGAGTGCAATAAGGACTATTATAACTGCTGAAACTATATCGGCTTGTGCCTTGAGCATGGAATCACATTCTCGGTGGCAAAGGTTTTCTAATCGGCAAAGGCATTGGTGGTCTGAGTTTTCTCTCTATTTCTTCCAAAATTGAAATCATCGTCTCATTGTTTTGAGCTATCTTCTTGTTTGCCTCAATTAATTCATTTATCCTTCCGGCCAAGTTTTTTGTTGCCTCGTCTCCAGAGCTAAAGTTCTCTTCTGTTGCCGCCGCTTTTATGTAAGATAAAAGCTCGTTAAGCTTGTTGGTTGATTCTTCCAATTTAATCGTTAATTTTGAAATTTCAAGCCTCAAGGCATCGTTTGCTTTTGACATCTCACTGACTATTTGTTGATTCATTCTCAGGACATCAACAACCTCTTTGAATATTTCCTTGACATCAACTGCTGGTGAAACGGCTTCAAGCTGCTCTATCCTCTTTTCCAATCTTCTCAAAGGAGAAACAGGTATTACCTCATATTCTTCCTTGTGATCTTTGTCTGGCATAATATTAATTAAAAAAAGAGAAAATAAAAGCTTTTTACTCTTCACTTTCTCCAGCTGGTGGAGTTGGCATACCCTTTTCTAACTTGCTTGCCGCAATCACATCATCTATTCTTAGTATCATTTCTGCTGCTTCTGCCGCTGACTTTATTGCCTGCGTCTTGACTTTCAGTGGCTCGATGACTCCCATCTCGAAAGCATCTGCCACTTTCCCATTGTAGAGGTTTATCCCATAGCTTACTTTTCCTTGCTCGTGAGCTGCTCTCAGCTCAACCAGAGTGTCAATCGGGTCTAGACCACCATTCTCTGCCAAAGCTCTTGGGATCACTTCCATGGCATCTGCAAAAGCAAGGATTGCCAGTTGTTCTCTTCCTGAGAATTTTTCAGCAAATTTCCTCAACCTCTTTGCAACTTCTGCTTCTGGTGAACCTGCGCCTGCAACAACTTTTCCGACTTCAAGGGCAGAAGCGACTGCACCTATGGCATCTTCTATGCTCCTGTCAATTTCATCAACCACATGCTCTGTGCTTCCCCTCACTAAAATGCTCACTGCTTTTGGATCTTTGCATCCTCTGACAAAAGTCATCGATTCTCCTGCTATCTTCTTCTCTTCCACTATTTTTGCGAAACCCAAGTCTTCTGGTGTTAAGTCATCAAGATTTGAAATTATCCTGCCACCAGTTGCCTTTGCCAGCTTCTCCATGTCAGATTGCTTGACCCTTCTGCAAGCAAGGATTCCCTTCTTGGCAAGGTAGTGTTGAGCAACATCATCTATTCCTTTTTGGCAAAGCACAACATTTGCATTAACTCTAACTATTTTGTCTACCATGCTCTTGAGCATCCTTTGCTCTTGGTCCAAGAAAGCTTGCATCTGTTCTGGAGAGGTTATCCTTATCTCAGCGTCTGTCTCTGGCTCCTTGACTTCAAGGGCAACATCTAACAAAGCAATTCTCGCGTTTTCCACTTTCTTCGGCATCGCAGGATGAACAACTTCTTTATCAACAATTATTCCTTCTATTAGTTCTGTCTCCTCTGCTGAGCCGCCGTGTTTCTTGACCCTGCTTATATCATCTGTGTTGACTTCAATTTTACCGTTGACTTTCTTTGCTATCTTCTTCACAGCCTCAATCACTATCTCTGCGAGTTTGGGGGAAGCTTTTTCCACGCTTTTTCCTGACATTGAAGTCATGGCTATTTTCATCAAAGTTTCTGTGTCATCTATGTCTATTGGTTTTGCTATTTCTTCCACTATTTTCAAGGCTTCGTCTTTTGCAATCTTGAAACCTCTTGTGATGACTGTTGGGTGGATTTCTTGATCAAGAAGCTCTTCTGCTTTTTTCAAAAGTTCACCGGCAATTACCACTGAAGTCGTGGTTCCGTCGCCAACTTCTTCATTCTGAGTCTTTGCAACTTCCACCATCATCTTAGCGGCCGGGTGCTCTACATCCATCTCTTCAAGAATCGTGACACCATCGTTTGTTATCACTATGTCACCTATTGAGTCAACTAGCATCTTGTCCATTCCCTTAGGTCCTAAAGTAGTCTTGACTGCATCGGCTACAGCTTTGGCTGCAGCTATGTTGTTCTTTTGGGCATCTCTCCCTGTAGAGCGAAGAGTCCCTTCTGGCAATATCAGTATCGGTTGTCCACCTAAATTCCCAAGCATAGCCTTTCCATTTGTCATATTCAACACCCAAAAAGGACTAATTTTTATATTATTTACAAGTATTTAAGATTTTTGCTCTTGCCATTTAATTAAGATAAAAAATAAGGGGTAAAAAATATTATTAAGTATATAAGGGCCTGTAGCTTAGCCTGGTGGAGCATCCGCCTTATATGGGAATGCTCCCAACAGAAGAAAGCGGAGGGTCGAGAGTTCAAATCTCTCCAGGCCCACCATTTTATTTCTTTAAAGCCAATAATTTGAAAATATGGAGAAAGAGTATGAATTCTGGCCAGATCAAATAGCCAAAGAGCTCGCTAGAAAGTGGAGAGTTAAAAAACAAGTTATAACAACTGGCACAAGCATGTCTGGTGAGCCACATATAGGCAGCGCGAATGATGTTGTGAGGGGGCATGCTGTTTTTCTTGCCTTAAAAAGCATGAAAGTTCCTGCTGAGCTAGTTTGGATTTCTGATGACATGGACCCTTTCAGGTCAGTTCCTCAAGATTTACCAAAAGAGTTGGTAAACTATCTTGGTGTTCCTGTTTGCTTCATCCCAGATTTTTGGGGTTGCCACTCAAACTTTGCTGAACACTTTGAAGACAAATTCATTCAACAGCTAAAGACTTTGTTTATTGAGCCTAAGATTTTGAGAGGAATAGAGATGTACAAGAGGGGAATGTACAACACT
>JAWBNW010000037.1:0-4935 GCA_039000685.1 Candidatus Aenigmatarchaeota archaeon | reverse complement strand
TGATAAAGACATGAATTTAACCGCCACTTATGTTCAAACTTAGAATTTTCAATCACTTCTTAAGCAAATCGTGCTGCTCCAAATAAATTCTCAAGTGACTTCTGCTTCTAAACATTCCTCCCTTCACAAGCTTGTATAGTTTGTGATAAGTTGCTTTATCAATTTTTCCTTGATCCCTCAAATCTTTCAGCATTTCCCTTAAAGGTCTTACAGTTGAAATCCACTTCCTCTTTTTGGGCATTATAGCTCCTTTGGCACCTTTCTTGCTTCCTGGTCCCCTTTTCTTCCTTCTTTCTTCTTTTGGTTTATGAACCTTTTCGGGCAAAGCTTTAATGTAGCCTTTTTGTATGAGCTTTCTAACATCGGCTTTTGTTATTGCAGCTTCTATGTCTTTCTGCTTGCTCGGGTCTAACCAAATTCTGCTTTTGCCAACTTTCAATATTTTCGCAGCTAACTTCTTCTGTAAGCTTGACATGCTACCTACCAACTATATTAGTAACTCAAATAATTAATTATTTTAAAAAGGAGTTTAATCTTTTTATTGCTTCCATTTTTTCTCTCCGACCAAGCTTTGCTTGCTGCACAGCTTCCTGAAGCAACCGAATCGATTCATCGTAAGTTTTTCTATCAACAGGATAAGGATGACCGTCTTTGCCTCCATGAGCAAAAGAGTAGTTAACAGGGTCGCGCCAACTGAGCTCAGCACCATAAACTAAATTGCTTATCAAAGCTAAAGCTCTAACTGTTTTTGGGCCTATGCCTTTAATTTGCAAGAGCTCTTCATAATTTTTTGGCTGTTGCTCGAAAGCTTTTTGTAGAGCCTTGTAGTTATCAAGCTCAATTTCGTGCTTTGCAGGCATTCGCAAGTACTTGAAAATTGTTTTTTGTTCTTTGCTGGGAACAAGATATTTTTTCAAGTGGATTGGATTATCATTAACCAAATCAACAGAACACTTTCTCGCTTCTTCGCTTTCTTCAGCAACCATGTTCAAAGGCTTGCTTTTGATGTCGCAACAAATTGCTAAGTGCGGCTCATTCACGAAAGACTTAACTTTTTCAGAAAGCCAATGGTAACGCCTAGCATATTTATTTTCCAAATTCATGCCTTGCTGAATCACAGCCCAATTTCCTTCTTCGGTCACGATAAAAGAATGGTGGTAAAGTTGAAAACCATCTTGCAAGGCAACATTGTCAATTTTTGCTACCAGCTTGCTTACTTTCTTCAACTCTTCAATTTTTTTGTCACTAAAAGAAAACTCTTCGGCCAAAGTTTCAATTTCTTGAGGAGTTTTTCTGCTGGCTTTGCCCTTGCCACCAAGAACAGCAATCCCAAATTCTTTCAAGTTCGCTTCTTTTAATGCTCCTAAAGTTACAGTAGTGCACCCGCTTGAATGAAAGTCCCAACCGAGCACACATGCAAAAGCTTGAAACCAGAATGGATCTGATATCTTTCTTAAAAAATTATCTTTACCATATTCTAGGATAATAATTTCTGTAACACTCTTGCTCAATTTAACCATTCTTTCAAATAGCCATTTTGGGGCAATCCCCAAATGAAGAGGAAGATCGGCCATCCCGATTTTCAATTTTATTCACCCACATTTGAAGCAATTTAAATTTTTCTACATGATTAGAACCTATATTTTTTGCAAATTTAAGAAATTCCTCTTTACTTTCTACTCTTACCTCATACCATACTCCAAGTTTTGTTTTATGGAATGTTGGACCATTGGGATAAATATTCATTTCATTTAATAATTCAATTATTTCTTCTAGGAAAGAAAGTTTTGCTTGGGATATTGTCAATCTGTTTCTACTTTTACTCACACATCCCTCAGAATCAAAAATTCCCATAAGAAAATATCTTTTATTTGCTTCATCTAATTTTTTAATAAACCTCGGGACTTCGCCTGTTTTTATTTTTAACACCTTCGTTAAAAATCTATGGATAGGCTTGTTCCCAAATTGTATTCTATATCCATTACCATATCCTATAAAAATGGGGACATTAACCCCGAACAAATTTTTAATCAAGGGGCTTAGGATTAGTTCCAATTGCTGTTTATTTTTCTCACTTATTTTTATTGTATATATATTGCTCTTTTTTGCTAAGCTACCATCACCTACAATCCAGCCTAAAAAGTAGCACAATCTCGGAGTTATAGTTTTAGGTAAAATAGTCTTTTGACACTTTTTATGAATTACGAAATAAATGTTTGAATTAAAAATTTCATCCCATTTTTGTTTAACTTGGTCATTCGATTTGTTACAGTACTTTTCCCACAATTTTAATAATTTAAATAATAATTGAATGGAAATAGATTTTCTACCATTTTTATGAGCATAAAAAATGCTACACGAAATTCCCAATTCCTTTGGAATTAACTCCCTTACATTTAATTTTCTCCAATTCATTTCTACGATTTCGTTCCAAATTTCTTTTATAAAACTTTCCACATTTCTAAGATAGATGGAATTTTCTTTGCTATCATTTGGACTAACTAAATTTAACAAATAATTTTTTAAAGGTACTTGTGGCTCGTAAGGCATTATTTCGTAGTTTATTTCCATCACACTCTTTTTCAAAAAAGAATTGTTAATATACTTTATTTACTTCTTTTGGGAGTAGATTTCCGAAATTTCCAGATTAAATAAAGTGGGGAATTCCAACTCATGGAAAGTTTCATTAAAAGGCTTGTGTATCTTTGTGAATAAAACAAATGATGGGTAGTGAGATTTTAGGGATTTAAAACTTTTATCTTCAACTCTTCAGCCTTCTTCAGAATTTCTGCTCTTTTCTTTTTGCCAACAGTGTGGGCAATTTTTATCGCTTGCTTGCTAGCATCAACTTTTTCCAAATCTTTCAAGCTTGAAACCAAAATTTCTTGAAAGCCCGAAGGATGCAAATATCTAAGATTCTTAGGAGCTCTATAACCGATAGTGGGCATCTTCAGCTTACTTTTCTTTCTTACACGAATCTTGCTGTGCATTCCTCTTGGCCTTCGCCAGCTTGGCTTAAGCCTTTTCAAGCTTTCGCTCATCCATCTCCTGAACTCAGGCTTCTTCCTCGGATTCATGGCATCACCTTCTAGACCAATAAGTTCCTCCTTTTTTCTTATATTTTAAATAGTCTTTTAAAATTTTTGAATGATCAAAACCAAGCTCCTTAAAATCAATTTCTTTCACTTCAAACCATTCAGCTTTTGCAGCATCAGAGCCAGCTTTAATTTTTTTATTCAAAGGCTCAGCAATGAAAACTGTTGAAATTGTTGGGTAGCGAGGATCTCTTTTTGGTTCAGAATAAACGCCTAGAATTCCTTTCAGCTTAACATCAAGAGAAGTTTCTTCTTTTGCTTCCCTGATTGCAGCTTCTTCCACAGTTTCATTTTCTTCCACATGGCCGCCAGGCAACACAAGCTTATCTTTAAATGGTTCTTTCTTCCTCTTAATCAAAACTATTTTTCCATTTTTTTCTATGATTATGTCAACTGTGGGAAATCTTGCTCTCTTCAATTCATTCAGCTTGCTCATGTGTAAAGTTATTTGATTTAAAATGATAAATTCTTTTATTTTCATTATGTTAAAGAGAATAACATTCATTGGTTCTGAACTTCATGAATTTTCAGAAAATTTGAGCAAAAAATATGGCTTAGAATTGTTTCCATATCCAATTCCACACGAAGGTGTAAAACCTGAACATTATTCAAGCTACGAAAGACTTCAACCAGGAACACTTCTACTGGGTTTTAATTATGATCACCATTACTCAGGAATGCTTTCAGATTTACCAACAATGATAATTTTTGATTCTCATACTGATATGTGTTGCAATATAGCTAATAGACCAGAATACAACAATTGGGTTTATTGGTTGTTGAAGAAAAGAAATGTTGATGTTCATTTGATTCTCCCTTCTTTCATACATCCTGACAATATAGAATACACATTAATTCCAGATGAAAAGAAAGATAAAATTCATTTTTATTGTTTGAGAACTCCAAGAAAGGAATTTTTTAAAACAGACAAAGGAGCTTGTGAAAAAGTGATTGAAAACATTGATGAACTCTATAAATCATTGCCAAAAAAGCCATTAGACTTAAGCATAGACTTTGACTTTGAAGTAAGTGCAGAGTTCAATTCTAAAGAAAGCAAAGAAATAGAAAAACTTATTGGAGAAATAAAAGGTGAAGACGTGATAAGCTTTTGGTTAAAAGGAGGAAGTAGTGAAAGTATGTTGCCTCAACTTAAATTTTGTGACAGGCTTGTGGATATTTTAATGAAGCATTAAGTCATTCGCCTTTGCTGACTATGTAAATTCCATCCATGAATTTTCTTCTATCGTAGCCTACAATTCTGCAAGCTTGCTCTATGTTTGCTGCAGTCTGACCAACTTCTTCTATGTTGGTTCCAGAAACAGTTATTTCTTGTCCTTCAACTTTTACTTGAGTTTTGCCCACAATCTTTGCAACTCTTGGCACTCTTTCACCCAAAAAATTTTGAATCAAAACTTTATCACCTTCAACTTTAACTGTTACTGGGAAATGAGAATAAACAACCCTAAGCTTGTAAGTGAAGCCTTTTGTAACTCCTTCAATCATGTTTTTAATGTGAGCAGCAATTGTTCCAACCAAAGCCCTAAATTTCTTCCTCTCAGACTCGGAAGATATAACAATTTTTCCTTCAGCCACTTCAATTTTTATTCCTTTTTCGGCAAAACTTCTCTCAAGTTCTCCCTTTTCTCCAGAAACTTTTACTTTTTTCCCTTCAATTTCAACTTTCACATTTTCTGGAATTTTCACTTCAGTTGAAACCATAAAAACCACCTAATAACAATAGGCCAAAAGTTTGCCCCCAGTTCTTAGCTCTTTAGCCTTTTTGTGGTCGATTATTCCTTTTGGAGTTGAAACTATCAAAATGCCTATGTCTCTTGCAGGC
>JAWBNW010000036.1:0-4968 GCA_039000685.1 Candidatus Aenigmatarchaeota archaeon | reverse complement strand
AACCTTTTTGCAGAACCTTTTTAATTAAAGTTTTTCAAAGTTTTTTGGGCGAGCACTGGGCTGCCAGCCTTTTTTGTTTAGTTTTGTGGTTTTATTAAGTCTTCAGTTGACAATTATTATAAGTTTTTTTACAATTTTAAAAGCAGGGAATTCATGATAACGTCGTTGGCTATCTAGCCTTCGGCGCCGCACGGTAAACTCCTTGAGAAACCTCAAGGAGTATCCGTTTTTTTCATTCTTCACGTCTCATTCAAAAATTGTCATATCTTTCGTTTAAAATCAAAATTAACTAAAATTGATTGAATAATTAAACAAAGGGGTGATCGAGATGAATTATTCACTTGGTCTTGATCTCGGTAGCGAAAATATTGGGTGGGCAGTGGTTCAACTTGATCAGAATGACAATCCAATTAAGCTTATAGACATGGGTGTGAGGGCATTTGAAGCTGTTTTTAGAGAAGGTGATAACTCTGAAACTCCTGCCAAAGAAAGAAGATTGGCTAGAAGTCAGCGGAGAAGATTAAGAAACAAAAGGAAACGAAGAAGAAAATTTATTGAATTGGCAATTAAGAAGGGCTTGGTAAAAGATTTTAGCGAGGCAAATCAATACATTGAAAGTGGTAAAAATAAAGAAAGCCCTTGGATTTTGAGAGTAAAGGGGCTCGACGAGCTCCTTTTGCCAGACGAATGGTTTAGAGTCCTTTATCATCTGATCAACCACCGTGGGTTCATGGCAGAGATCAAAGGGGAAGATAAGGATAGAGGCTTAATGAAAGAATCTGCTGCTAAGATCAGGAATTTTTGGAAAGAAAAGGGTTATAGGACTGTTGCTGAGTTTTTAGAGAAGGATGAAGAATGGCGCAAAAAGTATGGTGATCGGAGAAGGAATAAAGAAGGCGATTACTCACTCACTATTCACCGAGATGACATTATTGAAGAAGCAAAAATTCTTTTTGAAAGACAGCGTCTAATAGGAAGTTCTTTTGCTGATCAAGATTTTGAGGAAAGATTTCTCGAAATACTTAATGAAGAACCTAAATTAATTGAAGGTGAAGATTTGCTAAAGTTAGTTGGGAAATGTTCTTTCGAGGATGAGCCGAGAGCGCCTCGCGCAGCTCTAACTTCGCAGTTGTTCGTAGCTTATCAAACGCTCGCTCACTTAAGAGTTGTTGACTTTTCAACCGGTGAAGAGCGCAGACTTTCAAAAGAAGAAATAGAAAGATTAATAGAAAAAGGCTTTGAAAAAAAAGAAATAAAATCTTCAGATGTTTTGCAGGTCTGTGGAATTAATGAGGGCCGTTTGTCCAGCTATTCCGAAAATGATTCAATATTTAGTTTCAAGTATTTCCACGAAGTAAAAAAAGCTGTTGGGCCTGAAAATAAAAAAAATTTTTCTCAGTTAAGAAATCCAGACTACTTTGACCAGATTGCCAGCATTTTGACTTATTACAAAAAAGAAAAAAATGTTAAAAACGGGCTTTCAAAAATTGGATTAGAAGAAGATGTTATCCAGAGACTACTTCCTTTGAGTTTCAAGGGGCATCATCGCCTTTCTTTAAAAGCAATGAAAAAACTTATACCTTATTTTAAGAAGGGCCTTTCTTATGCTGAGGCATTAAAAGAGGCTGGGTATGAAAGCAGTGATAAAAAACGAGGAAATTCTAAAATTTCAAAGATACCACCTTTCGATTCAATTGAAGCAGATCCAGAAATTAAAAAAAAGTTTGAAGGAATTACCAATCCAAATGTTGTTAGAGCCTTGACGCAGGCGAGGAAGGTTGTGAATGCAATTGTTGAAAAGTACGGTTTGCCCTCTCGGGTGAGCATTGAACTTGCGCGTGAGTTTGCTGTGCCGTACAGAGTTAAGAAAAAAATTCAAGAAATGCAAAGAGAAAGAGAAAAGGAAAAAAAGCAGTCAGAAGAAAAAATAAAAGAGATTTTCAGTCAAATTGGCGTTGAACACAAAAGAATCACGCCAAAAATGATTGAAAAATTTATTCTTTATGAGCAGCAGGGGGGCAAAAGCGCCTATTCTCTAAAAGAAATAAATCTATTAAGGATGCTTTCAGATGAAAATTACACTGAAGTTGACCACATTATTCCTCGTAGCTTAAGTTTTGATAACTCTATGGCAAATAAAGTTTTAGTTTTAACTGATGACAACAGAAATAAGGGTGATGAACTAGCTTCGTTTTTTATTAAGAGACATTTTGGAGGAGAGCATTTTCAAAGATTTAAAAAAGAGTTTGTTGAAGCTACTTTAAAAGAAAAGATGAAGCAAACAAGGCATCGATACCAGGAGATAAGAAAAAAAATTGATTTTCTTTTGAAAGAAGAGTTATCTGAGGAAGAAAAGCAAGATGTGCAAAGACGTTTTCTGAACGCGACAAGTTTTATGAGTCGGTTCTTTAAAGATGCCATTGTTACTTACTTTGGGGATGTAAAAGTGGTACCAGTTGCAGGGAAGATCACTGCTGATTTGAGGTATTTATCCGGTCTCAACCAGCTTAAAAAAAGGGATGAGTCAGACAAACATCACGCAGTAGATGCTGCGCTTTGTGCTGTTACTGATTTCAAAGTTATCAAAAAAATGGCTAACTATTATAGAGATATTGAAAAGAAGCGAAGACAAAAGATTAAATCAACTGAATTTGAAGAAGGCTTTGAGCCTTATTCGGGTTTTAGAAGTGATGTAATTGAAAGATACAATTCTTTGATAGTTTCGAGGGCGCCTAAAAAAAGAGTCACCGGGAAAGGACATAAGGATACTATTTACTCAATAAAGCACTTTAAAAAATACCTTATTAATTCCGGTTACGGAGTGCTAAAAAAAGGGCGTGTCAATATACCGAAAGAGGCTCCCCCTCCAACTAAGAGGGTGCGTTTGGACCAGCTTTCTGAAAACGAAATAAGAGAAATTCTTGAAAAACCTTCAGCAATCCTCGTTGGCGAAGAATTTAACAGGAAACTCTATTCACTAATAATAAATCGCCTCAAAGAAACCAAACCACAAAAGCATTCGGAAATGAAAAACTGGGCAAAGATTGCATTTGGCGGAACTGAAAAAATTTATATGCCTGCAAAAGATGGAAGCAATGGACCAGAAGTCAGGAAAATAACTATTTTTACAGATGTTAGGAGCGGGCTGATAGTAAGAGGTGGAATCGCTGAAAACCTGAACATAGTTAGGTTGGATTTCTATAGAAAAAAAGATAAAAAAGGGGAAAACAAGTATTATGTAGTTCCTGTATACACAACTGACATAGTGCTTGGAGTTAATCCTGACAAAGCAGCCATTCCAGGAAAAGATGAATCAGAATGGGTAAAGATTGACAATTCTTTTGAGTTTCTTTTTCATCTATTTAAAGGCGAGTATTTAAGAGTGCAAAAGAAAGAAAACGAAGAGCCTTTCATAATTTACTTGACTTCGTTTGATAAGAACGGCGCAAGATTAGTAGGAAATTATCATGACCGTTCAAATCGCAAAAGCGGAAAAATAGAACCTTTAAGGGTCAGCATAACCCGATGTTACAAAATTGAAAAGCTTTATGTAGATTTGCTTGGCAATTGTTACTTAGTTCGAAAAGAAAAAAAGATTTATTAATTTTTTGTAAGAGGTTTCATGTGGGGCTGGAGAGTAATTCTCATTAATAGCGAATCAAATCTTAAACTTTTACATGGAAATCTTCACATAATACGTGCAGATGGTCAGATTAGTTTTCCTATCGAAGACATTGATATGGTTTTAGTTGAGGCTCCTTTTGGAGTTGTAACTTTTCCCCTGCTTAGAAAGCTGGCAGAAAAAGGAATACCCCTTTTGATAACTGATAATACTTTTCTTCCATCAGGCATATTTCTTCCTTATTTTTCTCAGCAGTCGGTACCTAACCTTTTATTTCAGCAGCTAGAGCTAAAAATTCCATTTAAAAAAAGGGTTTGGCAGAGAATTGTTCAGCAAAAAATTTTGAATCAAGCAAAAACTCTAGATTTACTAGGGAAAGAAAGCAAATCTTTGCTTGAAATTGCTTTAAATGTTAGATCAGGTGATAGCACAAACAGAGAAGCAGTGGCAGCAAAAGTTTATTTTAAAAGTCTTCTTGAAAGTTCATCTAGAAAGGCTGATAGTTTAATCAATAGTGCCTTGAATTACGGCTATTCAATTGTGCGTTCGGCTGTGGCAAGGTCTTTGGCTGCTTCGGGTTTAGTTTGTGCCCTTGGCTTAGGTCATAAGAGCAGAACAAACCCTTTTAATCTGGCTGATGATTTTGTTGAAGTCTTTCGTCCCTTTGTAGATTTAATGATTTTTAAAGAACCACCATGCGAAGAACTTTCTCCTAATTACAAAAAGTATCTTATTAAAGTTTTAAAAATGGAGTGTGCCATACTTGGAAAAATTTATTCAATATCAACTGCTTGTTGGGAAATTGCTCATTCCTATGCCAAAGCTGTTTTAAAAGAGGATCACAGATTGGTTAATCTACCCTCTCTTTTTGATTTTAGTTTTAGAGATTATGAGTGAGAATGATAAGAATTATGCGGCTAATTGTCTTTTTTGATTTACCAGTAAAAAGCAAAAGAGATAGAAAAGCTTATCAAGATTTCCGAAATTTCTTATTAAAAGATGGTTACGATATGGTTCAGTTTTCAGTTTACAGTAGAATTTGTGGAGGATTAGATAGAACTGAGACTCATTTAAGCAGACTCAAAAAGAACCTTCCATCTAAAGGTCATGTCAGGTGCATGATAGTAACAGAGAAACAGTACGCTTCAATGATGGTTCTTTTAGGTGAGAAAACAGCTCAAGAAAAATCTCTAGAAATTGGCCAGCTACCCTTCGGG
Source organism: Candidatus Aenigmatarchaeota archaeon (assembly GCA_039000685.1). GTDB lineage: Archaea > Aenigmatarchaeota > Aenigmatarchaeia > CG10238-14 > SCSR01 > JAVZGQ01. The sequence continues at coordinate 129 of JAWBNW010000036.1, read as the reverse complement.
GATGTTATTTTTTGAAAATTTTTTTGCAGAAATTTGGCTTCTGAAAAGCAAAAATCTCACTATCTATTATACCAGATAGTGAGATTGCAGGGAACCCATGACAAAAGATGACTATCACGATTGCCCAGG
>JAWBNW010000035.1:0-5120 GCA_039000685.1 Candidatus Aenigmatarchaeota archaeon | reverse complement strand
TTGTCGGAGTGATTTTTGTTCTTCTCTTCGTTCTTAGCTTGCTTGCAATAGGGGGAGTATTACCAAAACCTAGGGGTGGGTTACCAATAGGTGTTATATTTTTCCTCATTCTGATAGTTCTTCTATTCATAATTCCACAGTTTGTTCCTTTCCCACAATACATGGAAGTCCCAGAGAGTTTTAAATACCAGTCACTACCAGAAGCGGCCAAAGATGCCTTACAGTTCATAGGTTTACCAAGAGAATGGGGTTATGTACCAGCGATAATTTATCTTTTCATCTTACCTTTTGCTGCAATTTACACCCTTGTTTGGGCTTTCTTGACTTCACTCAAGATTTTTGAAGGATTGGGAAGAGTGAATAGAATTCTTGCCCTTATAATAGCATTCATGACAATTCCCTTAGGATGGTTTGTAAAGATAGTTTGGATACTTTTTGGCTTCATGGGTGTTTGGTCTGTTGTTATATTCACAGCAATTTTTGTTATTGGCCTCTTCTTTAAGGGCGCTAGTATTGTCACAAGAGAAGAGATAGCATTAAAAAAATTAGTAGACTCGCGTAAACAAAGGTTAAAGGACGCTCTAAGTGAAATCGGGATCTTACAAAATGCAGATCTAAATACAATTAAGAGCCAAGTCCCTTCCATTAACCAACGTTTTATGGATGTATTACCTACTACGGTAAGCGGACTTTTGGCACAAGCTACACAACAAAATGAAGTGAATGTAGCCCAAAGCTATATAAAACAAGCTGTCAAAGAGCTGGAAAAGAGTGTTTAATTTCTCCAGAAATTAAAATTAGATTATGGAAGAAAAGTTTAGAAAAGGAATTTCAAAAGAATACCTTGAGTTTCTCCTTCAAGAACAAAAGGCAAGAGAGCCAAGAAGTTGGTATGAAAAGATTTGTAAGTTTGCTGAGAGCTTAAAAATAAAACCTCCAAAATCAATGGAAGAAAAGCTTAAGTTTGACATAGTTTTTTCTTCTCTTAATGTTTCACCACCAGGAGTTCTTTCTGCAACCATTTTAGTATTTTTAATTTCAACAATCATACTTTTGCCGTTGGTTTTGTTTATTAACGATGCTTCCACGAGTATCTTCACGCTTCTCATCCCGCTTGCTTTAGCTTGGTATATCTTCACCTACCCTTCTTTTCAGGCAAGTGTAACTAAAGTTCAAGCAGGTGATGAAGCCATAAAAATCATTCTATACATGGCAATATATCTCAAGCTTAATCCAAGCCTGGAAGGTGCAGTCAACTTTGCCGTTCAGCATTCAAAAGGCCCGATAACAGAAGACATAAAAAAGGCTATGTGGGACTTGCATATTGGAAAATACAGAACAGTCGAAGAAGCTTTGGGCCAATACACCCAAAAATGGGTTTGGTGGAATGAAGATTTTGTCCGAGCTTTAAGCTTGATTTATGGTGTGCTGATTGAGCCAACAGAAAAAGGAAGAGAAGAAATTTTGAAAAAAGCTCTAAATTTCATCCTAGAATCAACTCATGGAAAGATGAAGAGATATGCTGAAGAAATAGCATCACCTATAATGCTTTTACATGTGATGGGTTTGCTCTTGCCTGTAATGGGACTAATAATGTTTCCCATGCTCTCAATTTTCCTTCATCAGCAAGTTAGCACACCCCAGCTCATCTTGGGCTATGTGTTTATCTTACCTCTCTTCAACTACTTTTTTATCAACAGGATTTTGCAAAAAAGGCCTGGAGCCTTTATGGTTCCAGATATCAGCAAGCACCCAAAATTACCCCCAGAGAACTACTTTGAAATCAAGATAGGCAAGACAAGGCTCTGGATGCCTATAATCATCTTGTCAATTCTCGTAGGTTTTTTGGTGATGTTGCCTGGAATTTTTCATTTTGTTGATCTTATGATAAACTTGAATTATCCCCCACCAGACTTGACCTCGAGGCTAGGTTGCTCTACAGCAATTTCTCCAAAGAAATGTGTTCTTATGAACGAGGCCAAGATGAGTCCAGAAAACCTTTTTGCTACCTTTTCTATAACAGCGGGCTTTGCTACCATGAGCATTCTTTACTTCTACTTAAGAAGCTTCCAAAGGATTAAAATAAGGAATGAGATTAAAAACATAGAAGAGGAATTCAAACTTGGCCTCTTCTCCTTGGGCAATTACCTCTCAGAAGGCTACCCAATAGAGGTTGGAATAGAGAAGACTTTGGATGAATACGAAAAACTTGGAATGCAAAAGAGACCAACCTATTCCTTCTTCCACAGCCTTTACCTTAACATAAAGAATTTTGGCATGACCTTTAAGAGGGCTCTTTTTGACAAGCAGCAGGGAATTCTTAGGTTTTATCCTTCAGTTCTCATCGACGAAATAATGAAAATACTTGCTGATGCGTCAGAGAAAAGTGCAGTACTCCTTGGCACGATAGCAAAAACCATAGCAGGATATTTAGAGAATATTTATGTGATTGAAGCCAAGATTAGAGAGCTGCTTGAAGAGACAAGATCTTCACTCAAACTACAAGCAAGTTTTATAATCCCGATGATTACTGGAATTGTTGGTGCTTTGGCGATATTCATTCTGGAGATGTTGAGAATACTGGCTGAAAAACTAGGAGAGATAGAAAAAATGCTCGGGACTTCTCTCCTTCCGGGAGGAGCTGGCCAAGGAGCAAAATCCTTCATAGACATTTTAGTGGGAGGCTTTGAGAACATCATGCCTTTGACAGTCCTTCAAGCAGCCATAGGAATTTACACCGTTGAAGCAGTAACTTTATTTTCCCTTCTTTTGAGCGGGATAGAGAGTGGTTTTGACAAGACAGCAAGAGATTGGGAAATTTCTCAAAATCTCATAAGAGCGATAGCAATATATGGCTTAGTCAACGTGCTTGCCCTTGCTGTCTTCTGGGGGCTAAGAACAACAATTGCTCAAGCTTAGGTGTTGAAAATGGAAGTAGGAAAAATGTTAACATATGTTTTATTTATTGTAATTCCAATAGTGGCAATAATGGTTTACATATCTCTTTCTGGAAAATTTGTTTCTGAGTGTAGAGAAGAAATAGCAGGTGCAAAATTTTCAATTTTAGGATCTTTATCAAATTGCATAAATTCTTGCTGGTCAAAGCACAATTTTGGTCAAGACATCTATTCTGATGATTGTTATTTGGTGAAAGTGAATTCTAGTACAAGAATAACAAAAGTCGAGATGGAAAGCTTTTTTGGAGATGAAGTAAAAGTCTATTTTGATTCTTTAGAGCCAAATGTCGCCCATCAAATAAAAATCAGATATAATTCAACAGGAAAAGAGATAAGCCTGATTTTGTTTGAAACCTAACTTATTTGTTGAACAAAAAACAAATGAAGAATATGAGAGGAATAGCTCTATCCACCATAGCTTTATTCTTGATAGCAATAGTTTCAATCACAGTTTTAATTTCTTTTGTTGGAATTAATGTACCAAATGCCTTGAAAGAAGGCTATTGCTCCATGGTTCAAGGCCTAGCAGGTTTTCTGCCATTGCCGGAAGCTTTTAAACCTTCTCTACCATCTTTTTGTAAGCCATCAATTGCTCAAAATCTAGTTTACATAGAAAGTTCTGAACCAGAGAGAATTTCTTTCGAAATAGCTAGCTATGTGATGGCTTGCTGGGAAAGAACAGGAAAAATAAATGTTGGACAAAATACAAACTGCTATGAAATTGTGATCAAAAGAATTGATGGAAATGTGAATGAAACTAGCGTCAAATCTCAATTACCCGGAAACTACAAGCAGTTGATGGAATGGAGAGCAGGAGAAATAATAACTTCAAAATCGATTGGAATTTTTTATAATTCAACAAGCAAATTAGTTGTAGTGGTTTAAATGAAAGGATTTGCCTTAGAGTTTGTGTTCAAGATGTTTTTGTATATAGTGGTGATTTTGGTGGTCATAAGCTTGATAATTCACTTTAAAGATGAAATTCTATCTTCTTTACATCTTTGTGATTATTTGCCTGGGGGGTGTCCTTCTAAACAAGAATGTAGCACAATTCAAGCTAGTGAAGCAATTTTAACGGAAAGTGTGATTGAAAAGTACTGTAGTTTTTGTTGGCAAAAAACAGGATTAAAAGATTATGCTAAGGATTGCATTTGCTATGTGGTGAGTGGAACTTTTTCACCAGCTCAATTCACATTAAGCGATCATTGCAGTTTAAAGTGCAATAAAGAAGCAACAAGCTTAATTTTTTCCTACAATCATTTACTGAAAAAAGTTTTCATAGAGTGTTGAGATGAAAGGAATAGCTTTAGAATATGTGTTTGCCATAACTGTAGCAATTGTAGTGGTTTGTGTTTCTATTGCTTTCATCACAGGCTTAATTAAACCAGAGCTAATACCAAGACCAAAAGTTATCACAGATGTTAGATACACATGCTCTCAATATAACAACAGCAAGATCAGCTTTGAAAATTTCAAAACCGTTTTGTATGGATTTTTGACCGATCAATGCAACAATTTCTCATCTCAATTGACCCAAGAGATTACTTTTGAAGATATAACTAGAACTGCCAAAGAAATTGACGAAAAAATAAATGTGGTTAGGCTTACCGAATGTAAATTTCTAGAAACAAACACTCATTCAGTCTTTATTTGCTGTGGCAATTCTTTTAAAGCAGGTGAAAATATTAATATCACAAGAAAAGAAATTAAAAATAGTGATGTTTTAATTTGCGGGCAATAAAATGAGAAAAAAAGGAATAAATGCACTAGAGATAGTTTTTGCGATGTTCATTCTCATAGTTGTAACTCTAGTTGTCATAAGGCTTTTCACCACAACAGTTGCGAGGGAGTCTTTACCAAATATAGATGACTTCAGAGCAGCTTACAATTATGATAGAGAAAAAAACAAGTGCAACAGCTTATGTTCTTCTTACACAGGAAGTGCTTGTGCTGATTTGTCCGCAGCTGTTACTTTCTGCCAACAAAAGGTTTCAATAGACATAGATGGAAATTACAGAACTGGAGAAAAGGGGCATGGAGGCTTGATAGCAGGAGTTCCTTATTGTGAAGATGGTCTTTATTGCTTCCACATAGCTGAGTGTGGCTGTGGCTCTTATGTGCTGAATGCTGAGCAGTGCTTAGCTTTAATGAAGGATTACTACA
>JAWBNW010000034.1:0-5508 GCA_039000685.1 Candidatus Aenigmatarchaeota archaeon | reverse complement strand
TCTTTTCACAGTTATTGGAATCATTTTTTCTTTAAATTCTATTTTTGCTATTTCAATTGGATCAGTTGCATCAGTTTTAACCAAAATTGGCGCACCTAGAGAAATTTGCAAAGCTCTGGCGCCAAGTATCCTTGCAAACTCGAATCTCGTCAACCTGTCAGCAGGCCATATCATCCCATCATCTTTCAAAATTTTTTACCACCAGTATGTAAATATTTTTTGAATTCAGTGTTAAAAATATTATGGTTTGAATTCCTCCACTTCTCTAAGTAGCTCTACTGTACCCAAAAATACCTGCCTGCAGCAGTAACGCTTTAACCCCAGGCTATCCAATACTTTTCCTGAATCTTCCCCCATCTCTATCCTTTTTTTATATTCTTCCCATAAGTGTCCAATGGGCTTACCACAGGTAAAGCACCTAACAGGGATTATCATAAACTTCCCTTCATTTTACCTTAGCTGAACATATATTTATTTCTTTCTTTAAAAGATTTCGGGCAAGATTTAAAATCTTTTCCAAGTTTTTTTCATCTTTTGCTTCTGCTGTAATTCTTACCACAGGTTCTGTTATCGAAGCTCTTATCAAAAGCCAGCCTTGATCTGTGTAAGCTTTTATTCCATCTAACTCGCTTGTGTTCAAACCAAGCTTGAGAATTTCTTTTTTTACATTTTCCACAACTTTAAGCTTAATTTCATCCTTACAAGGAAGGGCTTCTTCTTTGCTTGGATACCAGACAATAGAATCAACGATCTGGGAAAATTTTCTCCCACTTCTCGAGAGGGTTTCTGCTACTTTCAGAGTTGCTAAAGCAGCATCATCAAAGCCTTTGATCTCTGAAAAGTAAAAGTGAGAGCTTTTTTCGAATCCAAAATCAATCTTTTTCTCCCTCATCTTCTCTTGAATGAAAGCATGACCCCTTTTATTTGTTATTAGAACGGCAGATTTACTTCTTATGTATTCTTCCACTGCAGAAGAGCAGCTAACTTCATCCAAAATTTTCGGTGATCTTTTCTTCTTGAATATTTCTTCTAAAATAACTAAAGCCGTTTTGTCACCTAAAACAGCCCTACCTTTATCATCAACGAAAACAGCCCTGTCAGCATCGCCATCATAAGCAACACCAAAATCAGCTTTTCTTCTTTTCACCTCTTCTTTCAATTCTTTTAAGTTTTCTTCCTCAACTCCAGGACCATGGGCAGGAAAATTCCCGTCGATTTTATCATTAAGCACGATGACTTCTTGACCAAGTTTTTTGAGAAGTTTTGGCACAATCAAGGCAGCACAACCATTTGAACAATCAACAACTATTTTAAGTTTTCTCTTGATTTTCACTTTTGAAAAAAGGAAGCCCATATACTCGTGTAAGATTTTACCATACTTCTTGACTTTTCCCTTGACTTTAGCCTCTCTGAATTTTTCTTTTTCTATGATTTCTTTCAATTTTTCGATTTTTTCTTCAGCAATCAAGGATTTCATCCCCTCGTAGATATGAAAGCCATTCCATTCAGGAGGGTTGTGAGAAGCTGTTATCATTATTCCACCATCAAATTTGTGAGAATAGAGAGCAAAATAGAAAGCAGGTGTGGTTACTACACCTATATCCACAACATTGCAACCAGTAGAAACTAGGCCTTTGACCAGAGAATCTCTCAAGCTTTTGCTGCTCAACCTTACATCTCTCCCAACAACAATTTTCTTATTTTTTCCAATAAGAGTTCCGAAAGCTTTGCCGATTTTTTCCGCTGTTTCTTCTGTTAAATCTTTACCATATATGCCTCTGATGTCATTTGGTCTGAAAATGTTTTCATTCAGCTTTGCCATCTTCTTCAATAATTATTTGGAGTTTTTTATTAAAATGATAAAGAGAATAATTTAACATAAGAGCCAATGTCTAAAAGCTTAAAATCAAAAGCATTGAAGTTGATATTGCTATTTGGAATTGTTAGTTTGTTTGGAGATATAGTTTATGAAGCTGCAAGAAGCATTAACGGCCAATATTTGCAAATGCTTGGGGCAAGTGCTACTGTTGTTGGTTTGATAGCTGGCTTGGGGGAATTTTTTGGTTATGGTTTAAGGCTACTCTCAGGATACTTTTCTGACAAAACAAAAGCCCATTGGCTTTTCACGATTTTAGGTTATGCTCTGCTTGCAAGTGTGCCACTTTTAGCTTTATCAAAATTTTGGCAGTTAGCAGCGCTTCTAATTATCGTTGAAAGAATAGGCAAGGCCATAAGAAATCCTGCAAGAGATACTTTGATGTCTCAAGCTGCAAAGAAAGTTGGCACGGGCTGGGGATTTGCTGTTCACGAATTTCTTGATCAAATAGGAGCTCTTTTAGGACCAGTTTTGATTGCATTCATTCTTGGTTTAAGCGTCAGTTCAAAAACTACTGCAGAATACCAGCATGCCTATTCTGTGCTTTGGCTGCCTTTCATTTTTCTCCTGGTTTTCTTGTTTGCAGCTTACTTTTTAAATAGAAATCAAAAATTTGAGAAGAAAACAAGAAAAGAGAAAGGTAAACTTCCTGCCATTTTCTGGTATTATCTATTTTTCACATTCTTAACAACTTTGGGTTTCTTTAATTTTGCCTTGTTAGGCTATCATTTTAAGGTTGCTAACATTCTTCCAGATTCACAAATACCATTGCTTTATGCAGGAGCTATGATTGTCGATGCATTTTTTGCTTTGTTTGTTGGGAAAATGTATGATGTTTTGAAAACAAAAAAGGGGAACAAAAAGGCTGGTTTGTTGATGTTGACAACAATTCCTTTATTGAGCTTAGCAATTCCTTTGCTTGTGTTTTTGCCAAATTTTTATTCAGTTTTAATTGGAGTGCTAACATGGGGGACAGTTTTAGGGGCTCATGAAACTGTAATGAGGGCTGCTATAGCTGATATAACTCCTGTCAGCAAAAGAGGAACTGCTTACGGGATTTTCAACGCTGCTTATGGATTTTCAGCTTTTTTAGGTAGCTCAATTGTTGGGTTTTTGTATGAAAATGCTTTTTGCTGGGTTTTGCCTTTTGTTGTTTTTGTGCAAGTGGTTGCGATTGTGATTTTTGTTTTCATTCAACTCAAGGTGAAAATTGTTTGAAGAAAAGTTGATTAAATGTATTTAATTCTTTAAGTAATTCGGTTGCACTTAAATTTAAAGCTTTCAAAACTTTTCTGAAATTTTTGACACTGAAATTCCATTTGCCCAATTCCACGTCTCTAACATTTTCTCTTCTAATTCCAACTTTCCTTGCCAATTGATTTTGTGATAAACCAAGCTTTAATCTTCTTCTCCTTAAGATTGGTCCTATTTCTTTTACATTCGATAAAATTTTTATCCAATCTTCCTCAGCTGGCCACTTGTCTTTAAAAAATTTTTCTTTTCCATATCTTCCTTTTCTTCCTGTTGAACAATTTGCAATTTCTTTTGGACATTCAAAGCCAATCAATTTGAAAAATCTAAAAGGTGTACCATCTTGTGTATTGGAGTATAAACAATAACCACACTCTTTACCAGTAAAACCACTTTTGTATCTAACCGGATAGAAATTAAGATTCAGTTGTTTTAATTTTTTGATTAAGAGTTCAGCATCTTCTTTTGAAAATGAATTAGTTGCTAAGACTATGAATGGAACTCTATTTTTGTCGTTTTTTCTCCTAATTAGACTTCCATCTCCTAAATACCAAAAAAGTAAAGTTGTTGGGGTCAATTTCAAGTCTCTTGGAATGATTTTAATTGTTTTCCCATTTTCTACTCTATACCACTTATCTCTTAAAGAAAGTAATTCTAAGTGAGAACGTGCGTTTACATAAAATCCCAAAGTAAACACTTTAGAAATAGAATTATTCACTACAATGTAGGTTGGTATGTTAAATCCCTTAAATAACTTTCCTACCCATTCAAGAAATTTTTTATCTTTAGCATTTAGGCTATAATAGTAGTACCTATTCTTATAAACTCTAATTGATGCGTCGCTTAAGAGCGTTCCGCTAACTAATTCCAAAAGTTTCATTTTTTCACCTTTTTTAAAAGCCTTAATATTATATCCTCATACGTTTCTCGAGGATGAATTTTAATTCTATCTAATTTCTGTTTAGTTTCTTTACTAATTTTAATAGTAGTCTAGAATTGTATTTCTACAGTCTATCTCTTTGAGCGTTGTCTGTGGCGACGACTTCCACGCTTGCTTGCTCCCCTTCCGCTACCATGATGAGGCTCAGTTCTCCTGAAATCAAAAACGAGCAAATTCCTATCGTAATTCAAAAATTTTTCCATCAGCTTCTTATCTTTTGAAAATTCTACCAAGCCCCTTGCAATTGCCATCCTTATAGCTTCTGTTTGGCCTGTTGTGCCTCCGCCTTTAACATTAACATGAAAATCAAGCTTTGCGCCCAAATCTTCAGCCAAGAGCAAAGGCTCTTTCACCCTAAGCCTCAAAAACTCATTTCCCCAAATCTCAAGAGGCTTAGAATTTATTATAACTCTACCAGTACCAGGAACAATTTTGGCCCTAGCTATTGCCCTTTTCCTTTTTCCCACAGTGAAAACAATTTTTGGCTTTTCTTTCTTCATTTTCTCAGAATCTCAATTTGTCTTCACACTTTTTAAATCTTTTCTATCAGCAACTCAGGCTTAAGCTTAGGCCTCTTGAGTAAAAACTTGTTTCTAAAACTGAGCAAAAGTTTGGAAAATTTACTAGGCTTTTTCTCTTCAATTTCTTCTCCTGCAATCTTGCTAGCAAGCCTTTTGAACTCTAAGCTTGAAGGTGAGTAAGGATTGAAGTATAAAACTGGTTTGCCAAAAGACAAAGCTATGCCAACTTCTTCATCGTAAGGTATCTCAGCAATCACTGGCAGCTTAACTATTTCTTCTATTTCTTCCTTTTTCAGCTCGTGAGGATAGCCTTTGACCATGTTCAAGGCTATGCCCAAAGGAGTTAAATCAAAGCTCCTTGCAACTTTTTCACATTTAGCGACATCTATGACTGAATTCAAGTAAGGTATAGCTACAAAAAGGATTTCTTGGGCAGCTGTAAGCACACTTAAAGCCTCTTTACCAAGACCTGGAGCAGAATCTAGCAATATAAAATCAGCTTCTATGCTCTTAATCACTTCTTTCAAATTTTCAATTTCAACTCCAACCAAATCTTCAACTTTTAAACTAGCAGGAATTACACTTATTCCTTCTTTGAAAAATGTTGCTTCTTCTATCGAGCTTCTTCCGGCAAGGACATCATTCAAACTCTTGGGATAAAATTGAAAATCAAAAAGAAAACCTAAGTGGGAAGTTGTTATGTTGCAGTCAACAACAGCCACTTTTTTGCCAAGCTTGCTTAAAGCAAAAGCAAGGTTTGCCACAAGCGTGGTTTTACCTACACCACCCTTACCAGAAACTATCCCTATTATTCTTGCCATCAATTATTATTTTGTCAAGCTTTCATAAATTGATAAGGTCTTGCTCGCTGCCAAATCAAAATTGAATTTCTCTAGAACAAGCTTTCTTCCATTTTTCCC
>JAWBNW010000033.1:0-5893 GCA_039000685.1 Candidatus Aenigmatarchaeota archaeon | reverse complement strand
ATGTGAAGAAGAAATATGGTCTGGATGAAGAGAGCTTGAACATAGTAAGGGCAAATTTAAAAGTTGGAGAAGAAATAGATTATAGGCCAAAAATACTTGAAATAATAAGAAGTATGGATAAAGGTGATGGTGTGGAGATAAGTAAAATTTTTGAAGTTGTAGATTTGCCTGAAAGAGTGATTGAAAACACTATAAATGATCTTTTGGCTTCGGGGGATTTATTTGAGCCAAAACCCGGCTTCTTGAAGAAGGTGGGATTATGAACTATGAAGAATTGTTAAAAAAAGCAATGGAAAAATTGCCAAAAAAAGCTGAAGATAAGAAGAGGTTTATTGTACCGGGAGTTGAGTTTGAATTCAGTGGGACAAGAACTATATTTAAAAATTTTGGTACAATAGCCAACGTGCTCAGAAGAGAATATGGTCATTTTTCAAAATATCTTTTGAAAGAATTGGCAACTCCTGGCTCAATCGAAGGTAATAACCTGATCTTTCAAAGAAAACTCCCGAGTGGATTACTACAAGAGAAGGTAAACTCTTACATAAAAAAATTTGTTTATTGCAAAGTTTGTGGAGAGCCAGACACAAAACTTGTTAAAGAGGACCGTGTAACTTTTTTGGTTTGTGAAGCTTGTGGGGCAAAATATCCGGTGGAAAATATTTAGGTGTGAAGATGTTCTGGTGCAATGTGTTCACAGATAAGAAAGATATACTAGTGGTGATATGTGATGAAGAACTTTTGGGCAAAAAACTGAAGATGAAAGAGGAAAAAATGACCGTGGAGATAAGTAAAAAATTTTATGGTGGGAAACTGATAGATGAAAACACTGCGATAAAAATCTTGGAAAAAGCTACCATAGGAAACCTCATGGGTAAGAATATAATTGAATTGGCAAGCACGAATGGCTTTATTGCTAAAGAAAATGTAATTTTAATTAATGGCGTGCCCCATGCACAATTTGTTAAACTCTAAAAAAGCTCAGTTTTTCGTACTTTCTGCTTTCGCGATAATTGTAACGATTTTTTCTCTCAGCCAATGGATTGAACCTTATACTATAACTGATACTTCCTCCATTGTCATGAGAGAAGACTTTTTCATTTTCAACAACATAGTTGAAAAGGCAAAAGAAACTGTGAATTTAAGCAAAGATTGCGAAGAATTGAAATTCAATCTGGAAGAATATAAAGCTTTTGTTGAAGATTTTGCTTCAAGTAAAACTTTGAGTTTGAATTTGGATTATATCATAATCAGTTGTGATTCTTCTGGAGCTCAAGTATCTTTTAACATAATTCTGATTTCCCCATCATCTCAAATTAAAAAAAGTTTTATTGCTGCTAAACTATTCTAATAGGGATTTCAAATCTTCTTTTTCTAAATTGAGATTAGAAGAAAAATCACCCAATCTCTTTTTATCTTTAAGAATTATTTTCAAGAAGGGCAAATATTCTGACCTCAATTTTTTCTGAGAGGCATGTAGCTCTTTTGATAGTTTGTTCAAAATTTCATTTTCACTTTTTCTTGAAAATTTCGTTCTTCCCAAGATCATGATGTTGCTAGGATATTGATACTTTGTGAATTTGTGATACATTTCTTTTTTTGAAATTGCTACTCCTGCTGTCATCAAATCTATCATGTAGGCTCTAAAACTCCAATCTTGTCTGGATGTTATTCTTCTCCTGAAAAGGTCTGCTTTGCTTAAAATTTCGAAGGCCTTAGCTATTTCTTCTGGTTTTTCATATTCTTTTGATATGTTGTTCTCAATCCACCAAAAAATTTCTTCTGGATCTTTATCTACTTCAGAAATAGAAAGCTTTGCTGCCAAAGCTGTTTTTGTCTTGAAAATCATTTTAAGAGCATCAAAAATATTTTTTTCTCTTTCCCTATATCCCAAATTCTCTAAATCTTGCATAGCTATTTCTTTCTTACCGGTTACCAAAGTTTCAAGATCGTTTATGGCTGCTCTCAAATCTCCTTCAGATCTTTTTGACAATTGTCTCAAAACTTCTTCATCGTATTTTATTTTTTCTTTTTCACAAATTTGTCTCAATCTCTTTTCTATATCAAAAACTGGAATCTTTTTAAACTCAACTAGCTGACAATGTTCTCTTAGGGCTCTAAGCTTAGGATCAAAAGGATTGTTGGCTGTTAACACCACGGGAAAATGAGATCCTTCGATAATTTTTATTATCGCCCCCACACCGCCCAAATCTTCCCTTCCTGCTATACCATCAACTTCATCAATTAAAAATATCTTTCCCTTTTTGAAAAGAGAAGCTTGCTTCATTGATTGTCCAAAAACTTGCTGAATTTGCTCAGCTGAACGAAAATCGCTTGCATTCATCTCAATTAGCTCCAAATTTTTCTCATTAGCATAGGCATGAATTAAAGCAGTTTTTCCTGTTCCCGGCATCCCATAAAAGAGCAAAGCTTTGCTCCCTGGCTTCCATTTTTTTATCCAATTTAGAAAATTTTCTAAAGCTTCTTTTTGGTTTATAAATTCACTAAGATTTTTTGGTTTGTATTTTTCTACGAAAGACATCTACTCACTTTGATTTGGAGAAGAGTAGGAATTGAGCTAAAAGAGCCTCAAGTTGAATTAAATCATCACCACCTTCAGAAATTCTAAATTCAAATTCACCACATTTGTCAACAAGTTGAACTTTTGCCTCTTCCAGAAGAGGCAAAGAATAGATTTGCTTGTGAATTTCTTTTATAACATCTTTCCCCGACAAACCTTGTCTCAAAAGCATATCTTGTAGCTTCTTCCTTGCATCTTCAAATTTACCTTTTAAAGCAAGCTCGAGCATTTCTTTCACATCTGTTGGTTTAGCTTGTGAAGCAACATCATAAACTATCTCTTCCGTGATTTTTTCTCCTAAAGCTGCAGAAGCTTGCAACAAGTTGGCAACCTTTCTTAAATCTCCTTCAGCAAGATAAACTATTGCATTTATCGCATCTTCTGTGATTTTCAGCTTTTCGCCATCAGCAATTCTTTGGATGTATTTTTTCACATCAACCTCGCTTAAAGCCTTGAACCTGAAAACAGCACATCTGCTCTGAATTGGTTCAATTATCTTGCTTGAATAGTTTCCAATCAATATGAAACGGGAAACTGATGTGAAAGTTTCCATTGTTCTTCTCAAAGCTTGTTGTGCATCTGTCGTTAAATTATCCGCCTCATCAAGAATTATAATCTTGAAAGGAACTTCCCCTATTGATCTTGTTCTAGCGAAATCTTTCACTTGGCCTCTTATCACATCTATGCCTCTTGCATCACTAGCATTCGTCTCAAGAACATTTTGTCTCCAATTTTTTCCATAAAGTTCGTGAGCAATTGCTAAAGCAACAGTTGTTTTTCCCGAGCCTGGAGGACCTGCAAAGAGCATGTTCGGTATATTTTTCTCTTTCACAAAAGCTTTTATTCTTTCGACCACATGCTTTTGATCTATTACCTCGCTTAGCTTAGTTGGTCTGTATTTTTCAGCCCAAACTTCTACTGGCAATTGTTTCACCAATAAATTTAATAGAAATTTTTGTTATTAAACTTATATTTATGTCGGGATATAGTTGAAGAAATAGAGACCAGTTTTTCCTGTGTCTGATCTAACTGCGACTCTGACTATGTACCTTTTATTCTGCTCCAAGCAAACTTTCAAGCTTATGTTGTAACTGCCACCAGTAAATGTTGTGGAGTTTGTATATCTTGTGTCAAGGATGCTTATAGAGATGCTACCTGAAGGAATTGGGTCACCTGTGGAGGACTCTATCGCCACGCCAGAAACGCCAATTGTTCTTTCTATACAGGATGTTGCTTGACCTGAAGAAAGGATTTCTACCGTGTCTGTACACGAGCCATCATAGAAAGAAGCTGTGGAGTTGACAGTCACGGTGTGTGTTCCAAGACTCAGTCCTGTGAAAGTCGTGTAGAAAGTTCCGTTAGAATCTGCAATTATATATTTTTTGTTTAAACCTATCGTCACATTTACATTTCCTGACATTTGGAGGCCTGCAAGAGTTGAAAAATTGCCCTTGACTATGACTGTAGCCCCGCTCAAATATGGGCCACCCGCCTCGCAAGTGACTGTGAGATACCCTCTTGTTATTGTCAAGAGGGAGGAAGTTGAGCCTGATGTGAAGTTCGTGCAGGCAGAGTTGTTGTAGGTGTAGTTGTATATCCCTGGTTCCAAGGTTTGGACGTCCGGATTGCTGACAGATGAACCGTTTCTGTAGAGGTTGTAAGTGCAGTCCGAGTCGACCGAGTTGGTTTCGCTCCCTGACACAGAAGTCTCGTTTGGATAAGAATATGTTCCTGTACCTGAGATTGAAAGGGAGGGAGAAGCTTTGTTCACCACAAAAGTGAAAGAGGGGGTTGAGTTCCAGTTCCCTAGAGAACAAGTATCGTTTGCATACCATTTGTAGCTGTAACCAGAGGGATTTGCTGCCAAATCTCTCAGAGTGATGTTGTAGATGTTTCCTGTCTTGCTTATCTCGCCTTTCTTGTAGGAATAGTTGACCGAGTTGAACTCGAAGATGACTTCATCCACTGCTATGTTGTCTATCCAAGTTATGTTAAACTGGTAGGCTGCTCCTGGAGAGTAGGTAGCAGGTGACGTTGGATAGGTGGTGTTGTTGCTCCATCTTGGCTTCCCTCCGTCCTTCCATGTTCCTGAGCTGCAGTACTCGGCCCAGCCGTCGCCGTTCACGTCGCCTGAATAGCCGCTTGCATAGCAGACTGAATTGTAGACACATTTGGTATTGGCATTGCAGCAGGCGTCGTCTGAAGAACTGGAAGTGCAGACGCCGGAGTCACAGACTCTTGTCAGCCTGTAGTTGTTGCTGTCATCACCACAACATGCATTATCATCACCACCTATCGCCCAGTAACTTATGCCGCAACCACTGCAATAACTTTGAGCATTATCTGGATCGTAACTTGTATAACTGCAAGAGCAGCTTGCACAGTTGCCAGAGCCATCACAGTATTTGTTACAGCTGCTGGGATAATCTCTCCATGTACAGCCTGGACAAGAGCCTGAGCAAGAGTCTGAAGGACAGGAAGAAGTGCCACATGGGCCCGGAGATTCAGAGCCGCCAGAACAATAATAATTTGGAGACACATAAGCAGAGCAAGAGATTGAATGACCTATACAACTACCTCCATCACAATAATAATCGATATAAGTGCCTGTTTTATCACATAAGTCATCAGAACAACTGGTATAGCTACAAGCCGTATCAGTATTTCTATTACTATAAGAATATGTACAGGAACCACTAGAGCAATAATAATCCCTGATCTCACAACCATTGCCATAGGCATAGCAACCATCTGTATTTCCGCCACATCTATCAGGATTTGATGAGCTCCACCAGCCCCATGCTCCATTATTCTGGGTACAATAACGTGTTGAACCACCACACGGATGTGATTCACACTCTGTATGGGTTGAAGGATCACAAATATAAGTAGTTCCAGTACATCCCTCTCCATTTGCACTACAATATTTCCCAATTGTTATAGCATAAGAGGGTACAGCACCACATTGATCAGCAATCCAACATGAGTAATAGCTTTCACCAGTAGAAGTACAAGCATCATTCCAATAACATGTGTCACCTACTGTGCAGTAGCCTGTACAATCTGTGCATTTGCATGTAGGACAAGAAGGGGGGGTAAGACCGCCAGAATTACAACTTTCTCCGGTGCAGCATGTACTTCCGATTCTGCACCATTGACAATTGGAGCAGGTACAGGTTTGCTTCCCAGTATAAGCGCAGTAACAATTACTTGTACAAGGAAGGCAAGTTGACCCGCTACACGGATCTCCAGGTGAATAATAGCAGAGGCCTGCAGCAAGTTGATAGTAGCAAATACCTCCTGTGACATAACTAC
>JAWBNW010000032.1:0-6658 GCA_039000685.1 Candidatus Aenigmatarchaeota archaeon | reverse complement strand
TGTAGAAGCTTGTTTTCTCGCTCCCAGTGGAATTGCAAGTGAAGATGGAGGCAAAGGCTGGAGAAAAGGAAAAAATTGTGAAAAAGATAAACATCAATAGCAAAACTTGCTTTCTCATAAATTTATTTTTTGTTTTTAAATTAAATTAACCTTTCAGAACTTCTAGCTTGCCAGAGCGCGGTATGCTGAGTTGAAGCTTGTCCCTGAACTGAGTAACAAAAGCTCCTGAAATCAAGACTCTATCACCAACAGAAACCGAGTCTATCTGATTCTCCCAAAGGCTTAGACTTACGCTTCCAGTCTCATCTTCAATTGTTGCGTCTGCCACACTTCTCCTACCATACTTTGTTTGAACATCACGAGTTTCTGAAATCTCTGTAATCTTGCCTTCCACACTGATATTGCTCATCCCAACTTTTATGTCTTTTATTTTCATGATTTCACCTTTAAATTTAGTTTGCATTAAGATTTAACCTTTTCCTTCAAACCTATTTTTACAAAAAAACCAAATTTTTATTGTGAAAACTGAAGAAAAGCTTAGGCATGCTTCAAGTAGGAAAGTTTTGCTGAGAAAAAGGAAAGTTGTTAAATTTTACCCTTCGGTTTATGGCTATATTCTTCACGATTTAGCCCTTCTTGCTTTTTCTACTCTCTTCTTTCGCTTGATAGTACCAATTTCACCAAAAAGGAAAATTTCCAACGAGCTTTTTGGGAGAAAAGTTTTATCTTCAATGGGAATCAAGACCACAAGGATTTTATCCTTCTCTTTTTCAGAAAGATTTTTGGAAGAGGAATTCGATGAAAAAGCTTCAACAATAGATGATCTTGAGATTGAAAACCCTAAAAAAGCTTTGAAAGTTGTGAGAAAAATAGGAGAAATTACAAGAAAGCTAAACGATAAAAATTTTTACTTCATAGACAACAGGTCAAGCAACTGGATGTTTGATGGTAATATAGTAAGAACAGACCTAGAGCTTTTTAGGAAATCTTCAAGATCAAAGAAATTTTTGGTTTTTTGTGATGTCCTTTCTTTTCTTTCAACTTTGAGAACAGAAGAAGCAAAAACCGAATTCCTCAAAGGTTATGGCAAAAAATTCAGAATTTCCAGATTACTGCAACTTATGGTTGCAATTTACATCAGGCTTACTGATATAATTTTTTAGTCAACTTTTCTCGAAGGGTAAGTCTCGATTTCCATTAAAACTCTGTCAGTTCTTACGGCCAAACCTTTCTTTTTCTCATACATTTCCTCGCTGTCCATCTTTGCTATTCCCAAAGCTACAAGCTCGTTTTTCAAGCTGTAAATAGCTATTGTTTCCCCTTTAGCTATACCTTCTTGAATTCTGCTCAATCCAGAAACAAAAACTGGTGAACCATGACAAATTGAATCAATAGCAGAATCTTTGACAAAAACTTTTTTTACATGCAAAATAGCATGCTCCACAGGAATCAAGATTTCTCTCAAAAACTTTTCATCCCCTTCCTTCCAAAATTCATAAGCATCTTTTATTTTAATCAAAGGATGAGCCTGATCTTCCGTGAAATTTCCTGCCCTAATTCTTCTCAGCTCAGTCATGTGGGCACCAGCGCCAAGCTTTTCCCCCACTTGATGCACGAGCTTTCTTACGTAAGTCCCCGCTTCACATCCAACTTTAAACAAAACGTCTTTGCCTTCAATTTCAAGAATATCAAAGAATTTTATTTCTCTTTCCCTTGGTCTTCTTGCTACTGCTGATCTAACTGGTGGAACTTGGACTATCTTCCCAACGAAATCCAAAGCAGTTCGTCTGAGCAAGCTTTCATCAACTTCTTTGTGCAAATGCATCACTCCAACATACTCTTTTTCCAAGCCCATAAGAACAGGCATAGCTTTTGTTGCATTTTCTAAAGCTACAGGCAGCACACCAGTGACAGCAGGATCTAAAGTGCCAGCATGTCCCGCTTTCTTAACACCAAAAATTTCTTTCACCCAAGCAGTAACTTGGTGGGAAGTTGGGCCAGCATGCTTATCAACTATTATTACAGAAGACTTTATCAATTCTTCTATTGTTCTTTCTTCAGGTCTTTTTCCATAATTCGGGTCGGTTTCTTCTTCAGATCTTATCAACCACATAATTATTTTTTCTTTTCTTTCTTAGTTTTCTTTTCTTCTTTCTTCTCAGGCTTAGCCTCTTTTTCCTTCTTCTCTTTTGGCTTTTCCTTCTCTACTTCTTTAGCTTTCTCAGCCTTAAGCTCGGCTGCAGAAGGTTTCTTCAATCCCAGCTTGGCTATCAGCTTAGCCTTTTCAAAAGCAGCCAAAACTTCTTCATCGCTTGCATCTTCCTTGATTTCAAGAACATAAGGCAAAGGTTCCAAATGGTTAACATTGCATTTTCTCCTCTTCACTCCAGTCAAGAGCTTGGGCCCAGTTATAACCACAAAGCCTTTTTCAGCTTTCTCTTTTCCTGCTGCTTTCACAACAACAGCATATTTCCCGGCTTCCCTTCCGCTAATTTTCATCACAACCCTTCCAACTTCTAGAGAGCCCATGTCTTCACCTTTGTTTAACTAATTTGATATTTTATAAATTTATTCTTAGCAAAAAAGCTTTATAAATCTGAGGGATAAAAAATAAAGAAGATTGAAATGCCGAGAGAAAAGAAAATTAAGAAGAAAACATCTTTGGGCTTGGACGAAAACTTGGAAGCTTTGTTAGCTTACTCGCTAGGATGGCTTACAGGAATTGTGTTTTACTTGCTGGAGAAAGACAGCAAGTTCGTGAGATTTCATGCCTTACAGTCTACGATCGTTTTCATCGGGCTCACTGTGGTCGCGATAGCGGCTGGCATAATCCCATTTCTTGGCGTCTTCTTGTCAGGGGTTGTTGGCTTAGTTTCAATAATAGCTTGGATAGTCTGCATGATAAAAGCCTATCAAGGCGAGTGGTTCAAGCTTCCAGTAGCTGGTGAAATAGCAGAGAAGAATGTGAAATAGAATCGGATATGGAGAAGCAGTTCAAGCTAGCATCTCTTAGAGTCTTGTCTTTTACTTTAATCGCTCAACTGCTAGCCATCTTTGTGACAAGAGTTTTCTATTCTTCCCCTTTAGCAGAAGAAGTTTATGAACCTTTTGGCAAAAGTGTGGAAGGGGCGATTGCAAATTCTTTACCCCTTCTGGCTTCAATTTTCATCTTTGGGTTCTTCTTGGCCTTTTTGGTCAAGTGGAAAAAATTCAACTTCATCAAAGCCTTGGTTACAGGGTTTTTGATAAGCTCGGTTTTTTCGATCAACTTAATTCTCTTTTCCACAATTTTCCCGGATTCAATTCTTTTGCCTTGGTTTATCTCAATTTTCCTTGTTGTTTTGATCTCCCTCACAGCTTACTTCAAAAGCTTTCAGTTTCTCTCAAATTTCCTTTCAATTTTCATAGGAGCAGAAGTTGCAGGCTACTTCGCCACTATTCTGCAACCACCAACAGTTTTTGTTTTCCCACTCTTGCTTTCTGTTTATGATGTTTATGCAGTTTTCAAAGGCCCTTTGAAGAAAATCCTCGGTAAGCCTGCGAGAACAAAAAAAGGTTTGAAGGTCAAGATGGACTTTCTCCCTCTATTGATATTAGACTTTGATTTCATAAAAATTGGTCTTGGCGATGTCGTCTTCTATTCAATGCTTCCTGCTGTGGCTTTCATGCTCTTTAGCTTGGAGAAAATGGCCTTCACCTTGATTGCAACCAATTTGGGAGTTTTGATCACGCTTTATCTTCTCAGGAAGAAGAGAATTCCTTTGCCTGGTTTGCCGATACCTATGCTCTTAGGAATTTTGAGCTTGATTCTTTAAGTTGAAATCCTTCTTGCTTTTTCCCTGAAAACTTCTCTCATGCACTCAGAGCAAAGGTAGCCCCCGTAAGGCCTTTCAGGTTTTCTCTTGCTCTTCTTCAATTTTCTCATCTCTTGTTGCCTCAGCCTAGGAATTCCTTGCAAGGGCTTACCACAAGCAGCACATTTAGCAGGAGAAGCTTTCTTCCATTTCTCTTTGATCACAACTTTGCCAGAAGGCAATTTAACTTTGACTTTAGCCGTGCTAGCCATAATCCCACCCCATGAGCTTTCTTATTACCCAGCCGATGGCAAGAGAAGCTATGAAGTACCAAATAAACCAGTTCAAGCTCGAGCCAAGGTAAGGCAAAGCTAGAGGAAGCTTTGCCACAGGCATGTCTTTGTAAGTGTACTGGACCCAAGGCAAGATCAAAGCTATCGCTATAACTGACACCAACAGAGCTTTCAAAGTGTGCTTCATGTAGCTCAAGTTGTGCTTTGTTATCTCGTTCAAAACCTCTTTAGCTTTTTCCAAATTTCCTTGCTTCTGTAGCTCGATCAACTCCTCCCTCAAGACATTCATCCTTTGCTTAAGCTCGTTCACAGCATTCTTGTTGATGAAGATCCTGTTTATCAAAATCACGATTATCGTGACAAGAGAAGCTATGATAAAAACTGCTAACACTGGAGGTAAAGCTGCAAACGGCCAAAAGATGAAATTAAGCAATTGTGCAAAAACTTCAAGCATTTCACTCACCCAAAACTTTCTTCACGAGTGGGTGTGCCCCCTCAAGGTTTTCAGCCGAAAGTTGCTCATAGTAATTATAAAGTATCATAACAGTTAAAAGCATTCCTGTCCCGCTTCCTATCACGCCCAAAAAATCAGCCAAGGCTGCAAGAGCCCCGACCAAGAGACCGCCTAGAACAGCTAGGTATGGAATGTAACGATTGAGAACAGCTTCCATAGACTTCTTATCGCTTCTGTAGCCAGGGATTTGCATACCTATGCTTTCAAGCTGCTCTGCAACAGAAGCGGCATCCATGCCAGAAGTCGAGACCCAGAAAATTGAGAAGACCATTGCCATGATGCTGAGGAAGATCAAGTAAGTGAAAGCTCTGACAATCTCGTTAACAGTTAAAGTTCCTTGAATTGCGTGGGCCAATATGTTGCTCGGTGAAGTCAAATAGTAAGCTATGCCACCAACTATGTTATTATTTTTATCATAGCAAGCCAGCATGCTGCAACTAACTTCAGCACTGACCGGCTGAACTCCCATTCTTGCAACAAGCTGAAGATTTGCTATTAGAGCTGCTGCCAAGATGACAGGAATGTTGCTCGTGTAAAGGAGCTTAAGATTCCAAGTTCTTCCAAATCCTCTCATTGCAGCAAAAGAGAGCGGAATGTCAATTCCTATGTCTTGAATGTAAGTGACCAACAAGAAAATTGAAATTGTTGTTATTATCGGCATAGCGGCTAGCAAGGCTTCTACTGTTTTTCCCCCGAAAGAATTTATGAAAAATTGCCAAATCAAACCAGCAGGTGGTTGTTCTGAAGTTGGTATGCAAGAACTAAAATTGCCAGCAACGCATGCCGTGGACAAAGGCGAAAAAATTCTAATTAAAATTTGATTTGCCACACCAGCTGCTATGAAAAGGCTTATTCCGGAGCCAAACCCCCACTTGCTCACGAGCTCATCCAAAAGCAAGGCAATCACACCACCAGCGGCCAGTTGAGCCATCACAATAATTGCTGTTGTGAAATCTCCGGCTATCGGCAAAGCTCCAGCTATGACAAGACCTGCAGCTTCGATCACACAGAAAAGCAAGGCCAAGAACTTGCTCCAAGTCTGAAACTTTCTTCTCCCCTCTTCTTTAGTTGTGTCCCAGTTTATGATTTTGGCCCCGACCAAAAGCTGCAAGATTATTCCACCCGTAACTATTGGCCCTATCCCCAACGTCATCACACTACCAAACTTTGAGCCAAGCACAATCTCGTAAAATCTGAAATATTCGTAAGAAGTTTTTTCCACCCCATAGATCGTGACATAAGATAAAGCTAAGTACATCAACAAAGCAAAACCAGTCCACTTCAATTTTGTGTTGAACGGGAGCTGATAAGTTGGTTTTTTCACGCTCGGTAAATATCTCGCTATTTTTTTGTCGATTTCCTTTTTTTCTTCATTCACCATCTCTATCAGCTTACTCAATTTTCACAGCTTTCCCGCCAATCTCTTCAATTTTCTTTATGGCTTTATTTGAAAATAATTTTGCTTCTATGGTCAAAGGCTTGGAGAGCTTGCCTTCACCCAGAACTTTCTCGTACCCAAGCTCCAAAACATTTATCTTCTCCAGATTTTTCTCTTTTGCAATTCTCTCCAATTCAGCAAGATTTATTGATTTTATTTCTTTTTGTTTTGGTGGCTTGAAGCCTGTTTTTCCAAAGTGCTCTGGCTCATATTTAACTACATAGCTCCACTTGTGTTTGTGGAGACCGGCTTTTCCTCTTCCTCCTCTATTGCCTCCCCCTCTCGCCTTCTTATGGCTACCGTGATAAGTTCTTTTGCCTCTGAACTTTCTGTGCTTCTTCTCTTTTCTCACAACCATTTTTTTTACCTCTCTAGTGAAATTAAAAACACAGCCAAGATAGCTAACAGAATGCCTACTCCTTGATAGAATGTTATTTTTTCTCTTAAAAATAAAATGCTTAAGATTAAAGTAATCAAAGGGTAGAGAGCAGTAAGAGGAATTACTATACATGCTTTTCCTTGCTCAAGGGCAAGGTAATATGTGAGAGTTGCGCTTGTTCCTATAAAACCTGCGATGAATGCAAGATAACTACCTATGTTTATGGAAAGGGAAGGTTTT
>JAWBNW010000031.1:0-6732 GCA_039000685.1 Candidatus Aenigmatarchaeota archaeon | reverse complement strand
GCTCAGTTCAATCAGCAATATTAACAAAAAACGTGAGTGGAAATTTTTTGAATGGAAGAAACATGATTAGAAATTCCGAAGGAATAATCTATGTTAACCAATAAAGCCCAAGCTTTAACATACGATTTTTTCATAGCTCTATCAATCTTCCTTGCAGTTGTTTCTTTAATAATAGTTCACTGGTATTCTTCCTCAATACAAATGCAAGAAACAGTTGAAAAAAATTTTGCTTTGAGAGCTGCTTTAGCATCATCTCAAGCTTGGTTTAAAGAAGGCTATCCAATATATTGGGATTCAGAAAATGTGGTGGAGCTTGGGATGGCAAATGATGGTAAGATAAATGAGACAAAAATGGGAATGCTTTCTGAGCTTGGTTATTCAAAAGTAGTTCTGTTGCTGAACTTAGGAACTTATAACTTGCGGTATGAAATTTACAATAAAACAAATGATTTAATCTTCCTCTTTCCTCAAAATTCTGACATGAGTAGAGCAAAAAATATCTATAAAATTGAAAGAATTGGGATACTTGGTGAGCAGCCAGTTAAAGTGAGGACTTTGATATGGGATTGAAGGGAATTGCTTTCACGATGGATATGCTGATTGGTTTAAGTTTAGTCATAGCTTTAATTCCCTTCCTATATTTAAAAACAGAATCAACTTATCCAGAAGTTTCTTTTCAAGATTTGAGCTACAAGGCAAATGATTTAGTCGCTGTTCTTACAAAACTTAAAGCAAGATCTTTTTCAGAAACTCCGACTATAAATAGACTTTTGAGTGAAAAAATAATTTCAGAAAAAGACTTGGAAAAAAGCTTGCTAGATTTAATAGGAAGTTTTTGGTATTCTGGCAATCAAACCATAGCTTCAAACATAACAAAAGATGTTCTTGAAAGCTTAAGCGACAAATGCTTCGCCTTGCAAACCCAAAATGAGACCATTTATTCTTCTTGCAGCTCTGAAGCAAAAACAATGGCTGTTGCTTACACGATAGAATCTGGTTATGATATAGGTAGGCCTGTATCTGGCTATGTAGCAAGAGCTTGGGCAACAAAATTCAAGAAAAACACAACTCAAATAATTCCATTTTATCCAGAAGGCTCGGGCTGGACCGCTCAAAGACTTGAAATCACCAAATCTTTTTCTTTGCCCCCAGACATCTCAATCTACAATGCAACCCTTTACGTTTCAATACATTTTGGAACTTCAAGATCACAAGCCCAATTTGAAATACTCAAAGTGAATGGTGTTCAAAAGAAGGATAATGTGAGATGGCTCTACTTGCAAGAAGAATCTTTTGGTGCAGAAATAACAACAGCAGCTTATGGCGTTATTGATGTGACAAATGAAATCAAACCAGGAAACAATTCAATCTACCTTGTGATAGGCACTCCAAATTATCATTCTCATGTCCATCCAGGCATGAGACTGATAGTGACTTATAGCTTAGCCCAAGAAGCTTCAACCGGAAACAGAACTTTCAAGAAAAGATATTATTTTGATGACGTGATTGGAAGAACAGGTGCTTGGTCAATGGTCTCTTTCTACATTCCAGAAAATGCTAAGAATGCTATTGCTCAACTTCACCTTAAAGCTTTAGGAGTTGACGACACAAGAGACGCTTTTGGAAGGAATTCAAGTGATTTGATAATCTATTTTAATTCAGATGACATTTTTTACAAAGACGGTTATTGTCCATCTTTCCAGCCATGTTATCCAACTTGCACAGCTCAAGGCTACTATAGGAACTGTCAAAAAGTTGGAGTGATGAACCCAGAAATTTCCCTAAATCTTACAAATAATTTAGTGCCCGGGACAAATGTTGTTTCAGTTTATTTGAACAGTTATGGCGATATCCATTGGGGAAGCCAAGAGGCAAGGATTTATTCTGATCCTTTGAATGATCCAGAGGGCTCATCCTATGTAGAAGTTTATTATGAGCTTGAGAATCCGAGTTTCAATTATGGTGAAATAGATTTGACAAAAGAAGTCTTGTTTGGCGGGACAGCGAGCAATCCAAAGACCTTTAATTTTAATTTAAGACCTAGCCAAAAAAACATACTCGAAGCTTTTATTCACATTGCTCAAGGCTTTAGCAGCATGGTTAACGCTTCCATAAACAATTTCTGGATCTTCACTTCACCCTCTATTCGAGTTGTTCCAGAGAATGTTTACGTTTACCCAAACAAAATTTTTGTTGGTGACAATTCAATAAAGCTTGTGGACTTCCAGCCAAGTGGAAGCATTTCCAGCACAAACTATATTTTGCCCTGGTCTTCTTTCGAATACACTTACCTTGTTAAAGGCTTAGTAGGCTATGGCAGAGTTTTCAATTCTTCTCAGCTTGCGATAGAAGATGCCAAACAAAGGCTTTTGATCCAAATGGGTGAAGAAGGAATAACTCCAGAAGAGATGCAAGTTGATTCACAAGCTGTTCAAGGTGTGAGGTGGCTCTGGGGTCCAAGCCTATTCAAAATCTTGGTGTGGGAAAGATGAAAGGGATATTTTTCAGCATAATTATTGTTTTTTTGATGATTTGTTTAATCACATTTTTATCAATTCAAAAATCTCTTTCTTCATTCTACTCTTCTCAAATAGCTGTTGAAAATAGAATAGAAGCTATGCTTTCATTTTACAACAACATAGTTCGAGATTCGAGGAAGTCTATTGAAATCATGGCAGGAAGAGCTTTATGCTCAGCAATAAACCATGTGGTAACCACAGGAAATCCTTTACAATCTTCCAACGACACCATAGCGGAGCTAATAATGCAAGGTAGCATCGATGGAATTCAGCAGCCTTTGATGGAAGGCTCAACAGCAAGAGATTGGGAAGATAGCATAGAATATCTTGGAAGCTTGCAAGCTTTTGAAACAAGCGTTGAAATAAAAGATTTGTTGGTAGAGCCTGAAGACAGCTTCCACATTTCTCTCTCTTACTCACTTTCAGTCAAGCTATATGATGATAGGATGATAGAAGCAAATCTTTCTAGGACAACAAGGGAAAAAGTAATTGTTAGCATAGAGAACCTCGAAGACCCACTCTATCCTTTGAACACTTATGGAAGAATTGTTAATATCATAAGGCTGAGTCCACATTGGCCAAACTATCTTAGCGATAACACAACAAACTTGAAAGACGATTTGGATAATTCTTACTATCACCCAAGCTTGTACGGAGCAAGCTTTTTAGATAGACTTGAAGGCAAATATTTCGTTCAAAGCAAATACTTCAAGCAAAAGCCAATTGGGCTTGAGAGCTTTGTCAACAAGGACAAGATGCTTTCCACAGGCTTATCAATAAACACATCTGCAACCAACGTAGATTACTTATATTTCTCCAATAGCAATGTAAGAGCTTACAGTATTTCTGGTATGCCGAGCAATTTTAGATTAGACAACGAAACAACAATTGAAGGAAAAACTCATCTTCAAATCTACAATGTCACGGTGATATCATGAAGTTAAGATACAAGTGGGCATTTGCTTTGATTGCTGTTTTAGCAATTTCTTTTGTAATTTTATCACAAACACCTGAAAATGTGAAGGAAGCAATATTCCAGTATTTTCAAGCTCAGCAAGAAAAGGGTGAAGAAAGAGAAGCATCAACAACCACATTGCAAGGGCAAAAGTTTAACCAAACAAATGAGAGCAATTATTCAAGCCAGCCCCCAAGCCTTCCACCCGCTCCACCTTCTGGTCCAGGAGCAGAAGAAGAAGGAATAAAAGCTGAAAAGGCTTTAACACTCGAGCTTATAGACATTTGTTCAGGAAAGCTCGACCTCTTCATAATTTCAGAAGGAGCAACAAGCTGCTTGAATAAAAAGCCTCCATACTACATAATTCTTGAGAAGAATTCAACTCACTTGAAAGCAAGCTTGCAAGGAGAAGATTTTGCTGAAGTTTACGAGCTTAATTCCACAGATCCAATTTTCTTCATATTTGCTGAAGATGTGGCAAGCGTGAGCCATGAAATTCAATCTTTCACTTTGGAAGGAAGTTCAGAATTTAGCTTAGGCGAATACTATCTCCATACAATATGGGAAAGAGGCGCTAGCGGCAACTTAGCGATTTCAAAAATGATAGTTGCTTTGAGTTTGTATGTGGATAAGGACATTGCTGCTAGCAATGGATGGAAAGAGCTTAAGCTCTACCTAAACATACCTAACAAAACTTACTATTTGGGCAACCTTTGGGTCTCGGTGAAATAAAAATAAAAAGAAAAAATTAACTTTCACCAAGTCCTGTGTAATCTTAGTAGCACTGTTTTACCAAGCTCTGTTGAATCTACAAGCAATGAGTATGCAAAATTAAAGTCGCAATATTTTTGGCTATCCCATACCCCCGAACAAGTTGGAGATATGTCTACTGTTATTACTTGCCCACTTTCGTAATCACTACCACCATATCTTACTTTATGTGCACCAACCCTTACTAAAAGGTGTGTAGAATTATGTGCTACATATGTCATATCTCCGCCTGTTGGGAAGCATGGTCTGCAAGGATTCATTGAGCCACCAGGCAATGTAAATACACCCATTGCATACAAAGCTGCAACCACTGCAATTACTATCAAGATTGCCCATCCATATGTCATCAAAAACTCAAGGGCTGCTTGCGCTTTCATAAATTATATTTTGATTTTCTACCTTTTAAAGCTATAGAGCAGCTACAGGGACAATAAAGCCCATGAGGCTTGAAAGCACAATCCTTGCTATAAAGTAGAGAGTAAGGTTTATAGCTAAGAGCAAAGGAATGTACTTTAAACCAGCTTTTTCCCTCCCTTCTTGCAGCAATCCGATAAGCAAGCTCCCAAAAATTGAAGAAAATGTTAGAGTGAGTAAACAATAAAGCCTTATGAATTCAGGAGAAACTTTAACTATGCCAAACCTCAAGCTCCCAAGCGTCGTGTAGCTAGAAGTTTCTTCTATTTTCAGCTTGCTTCCTATGGTACTCATGGTCTCGACCAGATGGGAAGAAAAAGAGAAAAGAATTGGTGAAGCAAGACCAACTGCTATGAAGATGAAAATTGCATACATGCCAACTTGTGCCGCTATTTCCTTCTTCAAGAGTTTGAGCTCCCTTATGTCTTCAGCTGTCTGCTCAAGCAAGCTTGCTATTTCTCCCCCCTTGCGCATACCTTCAACTATCAGATTGAAAGTCCTGTTTATTATTCTTGACTTGATTTTTTTACCTAGAGAAAGCAAAGCATCTTCCAAAGCTTCACCAGCTACTGCCTTAGCGGCAGCAAGTTTTATTTCTTTTTCCAAAACACCAAACTCTGGTCTAGCAGAATAAAGCAAAGCTTTATCTGGAGTCAAGCCTGATCGAATGTTTGCCGCCATGAGCTGCAAAGCATCCGGAAGCACAGATTCTGCAAAACTCCCACGCTTATCACCAATCAATATCACTATCAAATCAATTACAAGCTGAACTCCAAAGAAAACACCCAGCATAAGAACAAAAACCAAAAACCCAAACCCCAAGAAGAAAAGCGGAAGCAGCAACAAAGAGAAAGAAAGTGAGTACAAGAAAGATAAAGCCAAGAACTTTTCTATCCTAATCTCAATTCCAGCATAGGCTAAATTCTGCTCTAACCACTTCACATACCTCTTTGGATAAAGCCACCTTATTCTCCTATGAGCTTTCTCTATCATACTTCCACGCTCGGTCTTCTACTCTTCACCAAACCTATGAGCATGACTTGGAAAATTACAACTGTGGATAAGATAAGGTAAAAAACTGCTTCAGGAACTTGAATCCCGGCAAAAGTCGAAAAGACTATGAGAAAAGTTATTCCAAGAGTAGGAAGAATTACAGTTGACATCAAATAAATCAAAGCCAAAGGACTAAGCTGAGAGCCATACTTTCTTATCTTTACCTTTTGCTCTTCTGAAAGATTTCTTGCAATCATGTCTAAAGTGCTGCCAACATCTCCTCCAGCTCTCATACTATTGACAATCTGCCAAACAACCCTCTTGAAACCAACATTAGGAACTCTAAAAGCAAGCTCTTCTAAAGCTTTAGTCTCTTCTTTCCCTGTAGCAATTTCTTTCACACATTTCCCAAATTCTTCAGATACAGCTCCATAATTTCCTTTGGAAACAGAAACTAAAGCATCAAAAAGAGAAACCCCAGACCTAACTTGAATAAACAAATGCCTTATTGCAAAAAGCAAATTCCTTTCCACATCTCTGTCTTTCCTAGAAAGCAAAAGACTTGGGTAAAAGTTTATGTAAGCAAAAACAATAGCTGAAATCAAGAGAGAGAAGGAGAAAGAAAGAGCAAGGAGATTTCTGCCAGATGCAAGCCCAATTATGGTGAAAAGAGAAAAGATTAAAACAAACCAGAAAAGGGAAGAAAAAATTGCTATAGCTAAATATTCCCTATCTTTAACGTTTATTTCAGTTTGAGCAAGCTTTTGAGCAAGAAATGGGTTTAACTTGACAAGCTTGCTTGAGATGAAAAGAAAAGGCTTAGAAGCTTTCAAAGCCTTTTGAACTGGAAATGGAACAAATGGAATTCTTTTCATGAAAACCAACTTTTTATAACCTTTTCTTCATCTTCATTATTCTCCACAGCTTTAACTATGGTTTCTGGAGAAGAATAATATATTGCTATGAGCCTGCCAATTTTATTCAAATCTTTAACTTGTTTTTCAACCAACCATTTCAATATCTTAACTTTTTCTTCAACATTTGCTCTAATCTCTTGATCAGCCATGCCTGTGTGCATGC
>JAWBNW010000030.1:0-6914 GCA_039000685.1 Candidatus Aenigmatarchaeota archaeon | reverse complement strand
CCGTAAACGTTATCAACAAAAAGCCGATAGTTGGCTCTCTTGTGATTGCAAACATTTATGTTAAAAATTACCGTCAGGACTCTTGGGTCCCAGGAGCAATTATAGATTGTAGGTACGATTCTTCTGAAGTGATAAACAAGACTGATCATAATAATGGTACATACTCTGTCAACTTTACTGCGCCCGACACAGAAGGAGCTTACACCCTTGCTTGCAATGCAACAAAGAATGGAAACTTTGGTAATTCTAGCGATGATTTCACAGCTGAGCCAGCAAAGACTTACATTAGTATAACACCACAACCTTCAAATCCAATAATCTATCACGTTAGCTTGTACGAGAATGACAGTTTTGTGATAACAGCTAATGCTAGTAATTTTGGAAACGGAACTGCTTATTCCACG
Organism: Candidatus Aenigmatarchaeota archaeon; assembly: GCA_039000685.1. Taxonomy (GTDB): domain Archaea; phylum Aenigmatarchaeota; class Aenigmatarchaeia; order CG10238-14; family SCSR01; genus JAVZGQ01. Next base: position 6,510 of record JAWBNW010000030.1, on the reverse strand, counting down.
AATATGACATTAGAGCTTCTAGAAGGCTGGGGCGCAAACATCACAAAAGAAGAATGTGGCGATTTGGGTAAAAATGAATTTTGTTTGAAGGCTTTTAACATAACAGTCCCAAATGCCACAACACCTGGAAATTATTACATCAACATCACTGCAACATGGAAAAATCCTGATGATAGTATAAGCTTAAACAAAACTGAAGTTAATGTGAGCGTGCAATCAAACCCGAAAATGGATGTGGAAGAAGCTAGTGTTTCGGGTGAAGTGGGAGATGGCACAGAAGCAAGTATAGGCAACTTCACTGTTCTTTCGATAGGAAATGATGCTTTGCAGAACATTCAGTTTTCTTGTGTTTCTGGTCAAGCTTGTCAAGATTTTTTGGTAGAGTTTATTCCAGCAAGCATTTCAAATTTGCCAGTAAACTCAAATCAGTCTGTTGTGGTTAATGTTACAGTTCCATTAAGTTATCCGAATGGTACTTACACTGGAATTATTAATGTTTCTGCTCAAAATGATGGGTTTGATACTTTAAACATAGAAGTTTATGTGCCGGAAAATAGGACTTGGGATTTAAAACCAGAATATTGTGAAAGATCCACTCAGCAACCTGAAGGCACTGTCTGTGAAGTAAACGTGACAAACAAAGGAAACACAAAAATAAGCTTTACGATTTCTCCTGAAGAAGGAAATTACACAAAAGTCAATGAAACAAGTTTTGAAGTTGAAAGGTTAAGTTGGCATGTCTTCAAAATAACTTACAATGTAACCGATGTTGAGCCAGGAATGTACAATTCAACTTTCTTGGTCGATGCCATTCAAGAAGATTCAAATCCTGACAACAAAACTGTTAAGGTTTCTCTTGTTCCTTACATACCACCGATAATTAGTGTTTCAGTAACACCAAATGAAACCGAACAGAATTCTAGCATAACAATTTTTGCAAATGTTACCGATAGGTCAGGAAGTGGCATAACTTGGACTAAAGTCAACATCACTAGGCCTAGCGGAATAGTTGATAGCTTTGATATGCTTCTTTTTGAAACCAATGGGAGCTTAACAAAATGGAACCTTACTTATCCAAATGAAACTAAAGGAAGCACTTTAGAAAGAGGAGTTTATAATGTGACAGTATATGCAAGAGATAATATAGGAAATGAAGATAACCTAAACTCAACATTCTTGATTTACATCAAGCTAAATGTCTTAGCCTCTACTCTAACAGACAAATACTATCAAGGAGATATCGGCTCGATATACTACAGTTGCAAAGATGTTGAAAACAATCCTGTGGAAAATGTTAGTGCCAATTTCACCATAATCAATTCACAAGGCAATATCTCTTACCTTTCTTCTAACTTAAAAACAAACTCAGATGGAACAATTGCACCAATGCCAAGCTTCTCTTTACCATCAGACGCCCCTCTCGGCAACTACACTTTAATTTCTTCTTCAAGATATAAAGATGAAATTGCAAATAGGGCGACAGAAAAGCAAAACAATTACACTTTCCAAGTTCTTTCAAGAACTGTTACTGTTACTGGGCTATTTGCTGACATAGAAACTGCTGTGGTTTGGTATCCTGAAAATATAATGAGGTTTGGTATCTTGGTTTACAATGGTGAAGGCAAGCCTGTTGACCCAACTTCGATGAATTTGAGTGTTTATGATCCTGCTAACAATTTGTACTTTGCTGTTAACTTATCCCAAATGACCAAGCAAGCAACAGGCTTTTACACTTATCAGTATGCAATGCCAATTAACACACCAAGTGGAATGTTCTTAGCAGTTTTGAATGTGAGCCAAAATGAATTCCAAACCATGAAGCTAAAGGCTTTCAGAGTTGCTCATGGTGGACCTTATGATGTTAGGTTAATTCTCTTGGAAAATGAAGTTGAGCAAGGAGATTATTTGGATTTCATCTTGGTGGTAGAGAATAAAGGTGAAGTTTCACAAGATGTTTTTATTGAATATTGGGTTTCTTCACAAAACACGACTTACTTCACAGCTTCAGAAGCAGTTTACACCCCAGCTGTAACCAACCAGAGCTTTACTAGGAGCGCTTACATTTATTCAAATCAACCTTTAGGAAATTACTTGTTGAATGTTAAAGTTACTTACGATACTGTTCAACCATCAATCTTAGCAAATGCAAGCTTTATTGTTGTTGCTAAGACGATAAATGTTACTCGCCCGCCACCAATTTATGTAAAGTATCCTTATTTCCCTGGTGTAGAATTTCCCACAGGACTAGCCCCAGCACCAACACCAACAGAAAAAATACTTGCAAGTATTTTCATATCTAAGTACAACAGCAATGTAAGCCTGGCAAGAGGTTTCTCAAGAATAGAAAGCGTGACTGTTGAAAACATCGGGCAAGTTGATTTAGAAAATGTTAGCTTATTCTTACTCGGAATACCAACAAATTGGTTCAACATAACACCAGAAAATTATAAGTTGCTTGAAAAAGGAAAATCAGCTCCCTTCCTCATCACATTCAACGTGCCAAAAAATGTTAATCCTGGTGAGTATTATGCAACCCTAATAGCAGCTTCTGGTGTCGCAAGCGATCAAAGAAGAATAACCATAACGATATTTGAATCGATAAAAGAACTTTTGGCCAAAGAGATAGCTCAAGTGGAAGAAGAATTGCAAGAACTAATAATAGACACTAAAGTTGCTGAAAGAGAAGGCAAAGATGTTTCAAATGTTCTTTTGCTCATAGAAGGTATAAAAACACAAATCCAACTTGCTAAAGAAAATGTTGAGAATGAAAAATTTGAAGATGCTATGAAAAACATAAACAATGCTAGAGATTTAATCTCGAGAGCTAGAGATATTCTGAGCAAGCTTAAAGTTGTAAAATTGGAAGCAAAAGTTGCGATTCCTTGGTGGATTATATTGTTAATTTTAATTCCTTTGGTAATATTTGCTCTTTATCTAGCTTCTAGAAAGAAGCCTGAAGTTGTAAGACCTTGGGTGATAACTCTTGAAAAACTCATAAACTCTGTAAAAAGAGAAAAGGTGAAAGTTGAAGATTTGGTTAGAGAAAAGGAAAGATTATTGAGGATGCTTGAAATTTTGGAGAAAGAAAAAGCAGAAGGGACGATAAGTGTTAGTGCTTACAGAGAAATGAAAAGCAACATAGAGAAAAGACTAGAAGAAATAGAAAAGAAAATTGTAAGATAAAAGCTTAAACTCCTGTTGCATAAACTGTGAAAGTTGCTGTGTTCAAGTTTCCTGTTGGAATTCCATAAGGTATGTAGACGTCTAGTGTCAAAGTATGGACGTTGCCTGGTGGCAAGTTGCTTTCTTGTAAAAATCTTGAATTCGTGCAGCTTAAGAAGCCTGATCTTTTATCGTATTTGTAGATGTAGATTTTTGTGCAGTCATAGTAAGCAGCTACACAGCTTTCATACAAAGGAGAAGAAGCTCTGTTTATGCTGAAGTAGCCGAAGTTAGCATCGCCGTCATTTCTAACTATGTTTGTTGTTTCTGGTGTTCTTGTTGATTCACTTCCGTCATCTGGATCATCTTCTATTGCAAATTCTGCATCAGTATCGTTGCAATAGCCATTTGACCCGCTGCCTAGAAGCCAAACGTATTCAAAGCTTGTGTTCTTGAAGAAGCCCCAAGCTACTGGGTTAGTGACACTGCTGTTGACAAGATTTGAAATCGCTTCTGTCCAGTTCCATTCAATCCTGCCTGCAAAATAATAATTCGTGTTAGTGCTATTCCTAAAAACTATTACTCCACCTGCGGCATATTTTGTAGCGTTAGAAGAGCCGTAAGGTCTTTCTGTTTCATCTTCTAGCGTGTCAACGTAAGCATGAATTTGAGTTACATTTTTTGAACCAGTATTATAAATATCCAGATTTTGTGGTGTGCCTGCTTCACCTGCATAAACTTCCCAACTTAAAGTTTTTGGCTGAACGGATATTTGTACCGCCTCTTTTATTGTTACATTAACTGTTGCTTCATCTTGAGCTGCTAAAGCAAAATTGAATAAAAGCATCAGGCCCATGAGAAATGACAAAAAGAAGAAATTTCCTGTTTTAACATTGCTGCTTATCTTCATATTTAATAATTTTGTTAAACATAGTATTTAAATTTAATGTATTGAAACAGTTTATAATTTAAGTTTATTCAAAAATTTTCTAATTAGCACTATATTTTGAAAGAAAATTTAATGTTAAAAATATGTGCAAAAATAAGTTTAAAAGATAAGTCAATAAATATTCTTAAACAAAAATATTAAATATGGAAGAAGACTTAAAACAAAAAATTCTTCAAATTCTTGAAAAAGAGCCTCGCGGCTTAACAATACAAGAAATTGCAAGGCTTGGCAACATGAACAGATTTAAAGCTACGATCTACATTCATGAGCTTTTAGGTGAAGGCAAAGTTACTGAGAGGAAGATTGGAGCTTACAAACTTTTCAAACTAAAGAAAGCTCAAATGTAAACTATGAAACCTTCTCTTTCTAATTCTTCAAGAACAGGAGCTAAGCCTGTTTTCACTTCCTCTGCTGGTATGCCAGCTATCTTTGCTACTTCTTCTGCTATTTGGTCAAAAGTCTTCTTACCATCACACATCATCAAAAACCTAACAAGCCATTTCTCTAGTTTCCACATTTTACTTCCATCAAAAGTAGCGTAGTAAGTACCTAAATGATCAATTATCTTCAAATTCTTTGCTTTCAAAGGTCTTTTTTCTTCCATAAACACTTATTTTAAATTTAATCAATAGTTTAAATATGCGATTTTGTTCAAGCTTAGCTTTCATGATTTTTCTCATCTTGATTCCATCAGCTTTAGCTGTAGATTTTACTGTTGGAGTTTCTCCTGCTTTGGTAGATTTGGGTGAAGTTGAGCCTGGATCAACAAAAATAGTTAAGTTTTTTCTTGTCACGCCTTCAACAGAGCCTTTGTTGGTTTATTTAGAAGCTGAAGATGGAAGCATTGATTTTTTCTCTCGAGACCAATACAAGAATCTTATTTTCAACTATTCTGAAGAGCCTATAACAAAATGGGCAGAATTCTTGTCTAACCCAATAGAACTTAAGCCTAGCAATGAAAGTTTGAAAACAGGAGCAGGAGAAATAAGGGGATGGAGAGAAATAAGCTTTTTGCTTAACGTGCCGAAACAAGCGGAGCCTGGGTATCATTTGCTGAGAATTAAACCTTCTCCTCAAGTCCCTTCAGAAGCGATTGGTCAAGCAGGAGCAAGAGTTGTAGCGATAACTTCTGTTGGAATTTTATTTAAAGTTCCTGGAGATGCTAAAAGAGAAGGGATAATTCTTGACGTGACTAAAGGAAAATATGTTGGCAATAGGCTTGAGATAAATACTTACTTCCAAAACACTGGTAGTGTAACAATTTCTGCAAAAGCTTTTCAAAGCATTTTTAAAGATGGCGAAGCAATAGAAAACCTTACTTCTTCTACTCAGTTTGTAAAGCCTGGAGAAATTGTGGATTTAAAAACTTTTTTGCCTTTAAGTAAAATCTCTACCGGAAATTTTGAAATATTTACCAATGTGAGCTTCACCACAGGCTCAGCGTCAAAAAATTCCACCCTTGTGATTGAGGCTATTCCACCAATAGAAAAAGTTGAAGAAATATTTCCTTTCTGGCTAGTTATTTTAATTTTGATTGTGTTGATAGCAATTTTGATTTACAAGTGGTATAAATGAAGAAGAAAAAAATAAATTTAGCTTTAATAATTTTGCTCTTGTTGGGAGTTCTTATTCTTTTAGCAAATCTTCCATATAAACCGAAAGGTTTTGTTGAAAACATGACTTTTGAAAAGCATTCCGACCTATTTTTCAATTACGAGATAATAAGATATCCTTCTTCAGTAGAAGTTTCTCCTGTTCGGCCTGATCAAGAAAGGTTAAAATTAGGCGTGGTTGTAGATCCTTGGAATTTAAATTTTGGAATAGTTCCTATTGGAAATAATTTTGTCACCAGATTTATTGAAATTTCAAACCCAAAAGAAAAAAGTGCGAAAATTGTGTTCAAAGTTTACGGAAATATTTCTCCCTTTGTTAATTTCACGAGAAATGATTTCATCATTAAGCCAAATGAAAGCGTTACTATAGAAGCTAAATTTTATGCCGAAAAAGCAAAAATTGGAAATTATACAGGAGAAATAGATATTGTTATACAGAGGCCAAAATATGAGTTTTTGTACAACTTTTGGAAATAAATTAACAAAGAAAATTTTATTTTTTGCTTTTTTTATGATTTTTTTCTTTTCTTTTGCAAAAGCAACAATAATTGAAGTTGAAATTCCAAAATCTCTTGAAGGAAATTTAAGCTCTTTTTCTTACGATTCTTCTAAAGATATCATGAAATTTCAGTTTGAATTTTACAATACTGGTAGCACTGCTTACAAAACAAGAATTAGGCTTGATTTAATTAATAATTCAAAAATTGTTTTTACTGGCTGGAGTAACGAAAAGATTTTGATGCCGGGAGATAGAAACAATTTTGAAGTTTACTTATCCAGCAATTT
>JAWBNW010000003.1:0-33413 GCA_039000685.1 Candidatus Aenigmatarchaeota archaeon | reverse complement strand
TCCCCAAAACACTTTCATATTTGGACCACCGGGCACAGGCAAGACGGCTTCGGCAAAATTTGTTTTTCGTGAGTTTGAAAATTATTCTGGAATAAAAACAGTTTATATAAATTGCTGGGATTATAAGACAATTGTTGCAATCTTGAGTAAGATTTCTTTGGAGCTTGGTAGTTTTGTTCAAAGGAGAGGAATGAGTAAAGATGAAATTTTGGAAAGAGCAATAGAAATTTGCAACAAGCTTGATAAAGGGTTAATAATTTGCTTAGATGAAGTTGATCAGCTCGTTTTTCATGATAAAAGTGCACTTTATGATTTGTTAAGATTAAATCAATATGTGAAAATTCCGGTTGGTTTGGTTTTTATCTCAAATGATCCCTTTGTTTTTGTTAATGTAGATCCAAGAGTAAAAAGTAGTTTAAATGTAGAAGAAGTGGAGTTTAAACCTTATTCTCTTCTTGAGATGAGAGATATACTTGAAGAAAGGGCAAAGCTAGCTTTTTCTGCTTTTGAAAGTGCTGTTGTTTTGCTGACAGCAAACCATGCTGTGCAAAATGGAGGAGATGTTAGAATTGGATTAGATTGTCTGCTTAAAGCTGGAAGACAGGCTGAAAAGATTGGGTCAAAAAAAGTTGAAATTTTTCATGTTAAGGCTATTCTAATGAGTGTGAGGCCAATAAAGCCGGAAATTTTGAAAGAAAAGCTCAATCTGGATGAAAAAATTATACTTCAAGTTGTTGAAGAAAAGAAGAAGATTTTCACAGACGAACTTTATAAAATTTACTGTAAAAGAATTGATTTTCCTGTAAGTGACAGGAGATTTAGAGATTTCTTGAATCATTTAGAAGATATTGGCCTTTTAAAAATTTTTACAAGAAAGAGAGGTGTGATTGGAAGGAAAAGGGTAGTGATGAAAATATAATTAATCTGAAATACTTAGTTTTAAAATAATAAAAAATATTCAATGAAAATGGTTAGAAAGATAGATAGAAAATTTTTCAAGAATAATTCTGAAAGAATTATCGATATTTCTTTGCTTATTTCCATATTCTTTTTTCTTCTTTATTACTTCAAACCAGAACTTTTGCTTTTGAAAACATCAGTTTCTGGTGGGGACATGGTCTCCCACTTTACACTCTCACACTATCTTAAAAATTATCTCATACCACATGGAAAATTAATTGGATGGTATCCTCATTGGCTCGGCGGTTTACCAATGTTTCAGTTCTATTTTGTATTACCATACTTAGCTATGTCTATATTAAGTTATTTGATACCTCTCGAAATTTCATTCAAGCTAATAAGTGTCCTTGGAATCTTTCTATTACCATTCACAACTTATTGGTCAATGAAATTGATAGAATTTAAATTCCCAACGCCTGTAATAGCAGCTGTATTCAGCCTCATGTTTCTTTTTCTTGAGACGAATTCTTATTATGGAGGAAACATACCAAGCACTCTTGCGGGAGAAATTTCTTACAGTATAAGTTTTTCTTTAATGGTCTTGTTTTTTGGTCTTCTTTACAGGGGGGTTAAAACTAAGAAATATTTTATTTTAAATGTATTTGTCTTAACTTTAATCGTCTTGACTCATGCGTATACTTCTATCTTAATGTTTTTAGCATCCTCTTTCTTCATCTTAACCAAAAAATTGGGGGGTTTAAGATATTTGATTGGTGTTGGAGGTTTATCATTTCTTTTAGTGGCTTTTTGGTTATTGCCTTTTATTTTAAAATACAATTATTCGGCTGCCCCAAAGGAATTGTTGAGTCAAGTTGATATCAATGTAGCGTTCGTAAAACATTACACAGTTTTCTATCTTTTGGCATTGTTGTCTATGTTAATTGGTATAAAGAATAAAGATATGAAAATTTTTTACATTTGTTTTACAATTGTTATTGCCTTTCTTTTGTTCTTTTTTGCCAATAAATTCTTAAATTTGCTCTACATAAGATTTGCGCCATTCTTGTATTTCTTTCCACTCCTTTTAGCAGCCGATGGTTTAGAAAAAATTTCATTAAAGTTCAAAAAATTTATACCACTAATAGTACTTTTGATTGTTTTAATTTGGTTAATAAAAAATGTTTCATACATACCATCTTGGATAAAATGGAATTATGAGGGGCTCGAAGGAAAATCGACTTGGAGTGAATTCAAAAATGTTTTGGATGAGATCAAAAAGCTGAATGAGTCTGGAAGAATTATAATTGAATATTCTGCTGTTTATGATAAATATGGCTCTCCAAGAGTTTTTGAAGTGTCGCCTGTTTTCACAAACAAGAGCGTCATGGAAGGGCTGCTGCTAGAATCCTCGCTTACATTCCCATTCTATTATTATATACAGAAAGAAATTGCAGAAACTACATGGTGGCCAGGATTTCCCATCAAATATCCTGATTTTAATTTAACTTCTGGGGAAGAGCATCTTAGATTATTCAATGTAAAATATTATTTAGTTTCATCTGAGAAAGTAAAAGAGGAGATAAAAAAGAGTAGAAATTACAGATTTCTTAAGAGTGTTCATGGGTTTGAATTTTATTTATTGAATGAAGATTCAAAGTATGTTGAGCTATCCAAAAATGAACCAGTTCTTGTTTTAACAGATGATTGGAAATCTTTATCTTACGAGTGGTTTAGCTCTGATTCTATAAATATTCCTTTGGTGTTCGTTTCCAATCCAGATAAAATTGATTTTGGTTATTTCAGAATAGTTGTTTTAAATAAATCTATAAAGGTTCCGGGAGATAAATTGGTTTTTAGGAATATGTATGAAGCGATGAAAGAATCAAAAGTTATTGAACAAGATTGTAATATTACTGATAACTTGAAAGAGGAAGAAGTAGTAATTGAAACAAATTGTATCGGAAAGCCGCTTATAATTAAAGTTCCATATTTTCCAAATTGGAAGGTAATTGGAGCAGAAAAAATTTATTTGATCTCACCAAACCTAATGATGGTATTTCCAAAAGAAAATCGAGTGAAACTTTATTATGGAAATACCATAGCAGATATTGTTGGAGCTTTCTTGAGCTTAATTGGAATTTTTTGTTTGATATTTATTATTTTGAGGGGTTTACATGAAAAAATCTAGTATAGTTGTAGATTTTGTTGCCGCATACATTATCCTATTTTCTATGCTTAATATTTTCCCAATAATTACAAATCACTTTATAGTAGATTTAAAGACATTTTTTAGCGATATTGATCTGTGGTCAATTCAATCATACCAATTTGAAAATTTTCAATTAAGATTATTTTTCTTTGTTTTGATACTTTTCCTCGCTGTACCAAAAGTTAATACATTTGTTTTCAATCAACTTAAAAAAATAAAATTTCCCAAAAAATTATTGTCTAAATTTGTTTTATTCTTAATCATTTCAACTTTGTTTTTTATCGTATTCTTTAAATTTCAAACAAAGAAACCAATCGGGGCTACCGGGGTTTTTGAGATGATGCTTGAGAAGGATCTCATGTTCATAAATAGTAATCCACTTTCCACTTTTTTCAATTATCTTCTTTTTAATTTGTTTAAGGGTTTTATGAACTCCTGGTCATTCATAGCTTTTGTATCGAATATTTCTGGTTTTATCTTTGTCTTTTTCTTATTTGTGCTTTCAGATAATTTGTATAAAGAAAACATCAAAAAGTTGATTTTTTTTCGCTTTTATAATGACACAAGGTATTGTATTCCTATTTTTTGGTGATCATGATGTTCATTCTCAACAACTGGCCGGAATTCTACTCTATTTTTTATTCTCAACGCTTTACTTGAGAAACAGGTGTGATATCATCTTACCCGCTCTATTTTTTTCTATAGCTTCTTTACTACATTTATCAACAATAATCCTAGCTCCTTCATTATTCTTTCTACCGGTATTGAAATCCAATAAATATCTTAAACACCCTATTGTTAAGTTCTTTGGATCTCTTTTTTCAAAAGAATCCTTGAAGATTGTTTTAGGTCTTATCTTGCCTTTTATTATTTTTTTGGTTCTTTGCATATCTACCAAACCAAAACAAGACCTATGGACCAATTTATGGTGATGCTTTTGGTGGTGGTGATGGTACGATGTTCGTTCCCTTATTCAATATAAATACTGTTTATGAAAATTACACATTTTTTTCATCACAACATTTAATGGATAAGCTAAACCTCTTGCTCTTCATGTTTCCTGTAGGAAGTATTTTATGGGTAGCCCTTCTCATTGATAATTGGGGAGACCTTAAAAAGGATAAATTGAGTCTGTTTTTCTTGATCTGTTGTTTGCTAGGATTCGTATTCATAGTACTATGGAATCCTGATTTTGGTGCCAAGCTAGACTATAATCTTTTTAGTCCAGCCATATTAGCAATGAGTGTTTTCACATCTTACAATTTATCCTCAAATTTAAATAAAGAATATTATCCCTACATCACAATTCTGGCTCTTTTTGTATCTCTTTTTCACTTGTTGCCAATTGTACTTAATACTGCATGAACTTTGTCTTAAACCAGAAATCTAACAATTTGAAGAATGCTCTAGCCGAGTCAATTAAAATATTATAGTGTGTCTTTCTCATATCGTTGCAAATTACTGGAATTTCTATAATCTTTAATCCAGCTTTTTTAGATTTTATGAGAAGTTCCACATCAAAGAAAAGATCCTCGGATTCTATTTCTTCTGACAATTTTTTAATTTTAGATTTTCTGAAAGCCTTAACAGATTGTGTATCACTAATTCCTAAACCAAAGAAAATGTTAACAAGAGAGTTGAAGAAGAGCGAAAATATTTTTCTTGTGATGGGTCTTCTGACAATACTTTTTTTGAAAGATTTTGAGCCTATCACCAGGTCATATTTTTTTAACAATGGAAGTGCATCTTTGATGAATTTTAAATCAAATGACATATCAATAGGTAAAAAAATTATATTTTCAAATTTAGATTTTCTTATCATCTCTTTTAAAGCTAGACCTACACCTCTTTTTCCTATTTGAATAAATTTAATTCTCTTGAATTTTTTTGAAAGATTTTTTCCTTTTTCATATGTTGAATCTGTTGAACCATTGTCACATAAAATTATTTCATATCTTTTGTGTCTTCTTTCCATGTATTCTATTATTTTTTCTGAATTTTTTTCTAGAACTTTTTCTTCATTATAGACTGGTATTATTATGGAGATGGGAGTGTTAGTCATACAAATATCATATTTTTTAAAAATATTTAAGGAAATATTAAGTCTGATCTATTGGCTAAGATAAAAATCAATTGTCTTATTTCAAATCTAGGTCTCCACCTAAAAGCTTCATTGCTTGAAAGCCTTATCGTCCCCTTATCTCCATTTATCGTGACCTGATAGCGATTGTTCTCATTTAAGAACTTTATTCTTGGCCTGAAAGATATCACCCTCAAATTTTCTGGATATTTTTGTAAACATTCTACATATTTCTCATTCTTTTCCAGAGAATCTGCTTTAAGAATTTCGTAAACCAAACCATCAACATGTTTGAACATAGCTTGTTTAAGTTCTGTTGCGTGATTTAAATAAATTTCTTGAAGTTGTTTTGAGTTGAGGGTTATTGGTTTGAATTTAACATTTAATAAGCTTTCAAGAAAAGAAACTATTTCTTGAGTTTTTTGATCTGGACCTCGGTAAATTTCTAAAGTCTTGAACAAAAGGTTTATGAAGCAATAAGTTCTTTTCAAAACTTTTTGCTTTCCATTATTTTTTAAAAAAGAGACTATTTCATAAACATCCTCTTCACTCATAGCTTGTTTTAAAGCTGTTTCCACATCTTCATAGTACCAATACTGCAAGAAAACTTCTCCTTTGCTATACTTGCTTTCTTTTGCTGTGAGCCAATTGCTTCCATTTCTCTTCTTGTCCAAAATCTTAATTACTTCTCTAACATTTGGCAAATTTTCAAAAGTGAAAACTGTTATTATCGGCATGTTTTAGAAGTTGAAGAAAAAGCTTTAATATAAATTTTGAACTTACTAAGCAAGTAAAAATTAGCCTTTCCAAACAATTATCCTTGCTAAGACAGTCTTTATTTCACCATTCAAGTCTTGAATCAACACAGGTAATTCATAAACAACTCTTGTGATTGAGCCTATGGGTGTTTTACCATAGTGAGGAGAAACTGACAAAAAAGTGGAATTCTGGAATTGGTGGTCTGTGGCATTCGTGACCGTGACTGTTACAAGAAAGGAACCAATTTTTAGTGGAGCGTTGAATGTACAATTCCAATTGCCATTAACATCCGTGGAAGGACAAGAATGGCTAATGCCATCAACAGTTAAATTAACAGTACCGCTTATTCCTGTTCCGTTTGAATATTTGGCAATTCCACTTGCTTTCACGCTATCATTCCACCAAACTTTTGTTGCATTTAGGGCAATCGTTACAGTGCCAGGATTTGAAGCCATGGAAAGAGCAAACAATAAAAACATGAAAAGTAATGAAAAGATTAACAGTTTTATCTTCATATTATTTATTAAGTCAATAGCTCAAATTAAATTGTGATGTTATGGATGATGAAAGAGAATTGCAAGAAAAGATAATGATTCATAGACTAATAGAGGCTAAGATAGAAAGCCTGCTCAAGCAGAGAGAGGCTTTGATCAAGAGTTTGATGGAAATAGAAGAAAGTATAAATGGGATAGAAGAGTTGAAGAATAAAGGTGATGATGTTCTTTTCTCACTTGGCTCGCAAACATACATTCCTTGCAAAATAGTTGAAAAGGATAAAATAATAGTTGAGGTTGGAGCAAATGTTGCAATCGAAAAAAGCTTAGAAGAGGGAAAACAAATCTTGCAAAAGAGGAAAGAAGAGCTTTCACAATCAATAGCAAACATAGAAGCTGCTATAAACCAGTTTTCTTCTGGACTGAAAGAATTGGGAGAAGAAATAAGGAAAATGATGGAAGAAAGAAAGGCTGGTTGAATGTTTGAAATTTTGAAGAATAAACTGAAAAAAGCTATAAAGTCTATTTCTGAAAAAATTGAAAAAAAGGAAGAAAAGCCGAAAGAAGTTGAAGAAAAAAAGCCTGAAAAAATTTTCAAAAAGATTAAAGAAAAAGTTGTTAAAGCCATTGCAGAAAAACAGTTGAGTGAAGAGGATGTTGAACCAATCTTAAATGAACTTGCAACAGATTTGATAGAAGCTGATGTAGCCTATGAAGTTGCTGAGAAAATAAAAGAAGATTTGAAGAAAAGTCTTGTTGGAAAGCCTATAAAAAGAGGCAAAGAAAAAGAAGTTGTTGTTGAAGCTTTGAGACAAAGCTTGCTTGATATTCTCTCTATACCAGAAATTGACCTAAAGAAAATGGTTGAAAACAAAAAGCCTTTTGTGATTTTATTTTTGGGTTTTAATGGCAGTGGAAAAACAAGCTCACTAGCAAAGCTTGGTAAATGGCTTGTTGATGGCGGCTATAGTTGTGTGTTCGCAGCTTCTGACACTTTCAGAGCTGCTTCTATTGAGCAACTTGAAGAACATGCTAAGAAGCTTGGAATAAGGGTAATTAAGCATAAGTATGGGGCAGATCCTGCTGCTGTTGCATTTGATGCAATTGCTCATGCTAAAGCCAATGGTATAGATTTTGTTTTGATCGATACCGCCGGCAGAGCTCATACCAATAAAAATTTAATGGAGCAGATGAACAAAATTGTAAAAGTTGCTAAGCCTGATTTGAAAGTTTTGGTTGTGGATTCTTTGACAGGAAATGATGCTGTGATACAAGCAAGACTTTTCAATGAAGTTGGAATTGATGCAGTGATTTTCACAAAAGTTGATGTGAATGAAAAGGGGGGAGCAGTTTTATCCGTTACTCATGAGCTTAAAAAACCGATATTGTTTTTGAGCTGTGGACAAGAATATAAAGAAATTGAGATTTTCACCCCAGAAAAATTTGTCGAAAGAATAATCGAATGATTAAGATATCCTGATAAAATATGGGGGCAGTTCTTCTTTTTTGTTGAATACAGGATTTATAACAACTTCATACTGAGAAAAAATTTTTCTTTCTATGTCTCTTGTTAAAGGATTTTTTCCTATTGGGTCGATTCGAATGTCTATATCTATGTCTGAGAGTGCTTTCAACTTGTTTTCATCTCCATAATAAATGAATGGTTTAGAATTGGAGAAAGAGCCTCTTATAAAACTCTCTTTTATTTCACACCTATTCTTTATTTCATCGACAAATCTTCTTGCGATATTCACCACGCTTTCACTAATTGCCTTTTTTCTTTTGTTTTCTTCTTTCAATCTTTCAAGTAATTGTTCATAATCTTTATACAAGAATGTTGTGTGGGGAGATAATTCTGGGTGTTCATTAAAACTTGCAATTTCTAGAGCCCCCATTTTCTTCATTCCAAGAGTTAGTTTTGTTATTTCTAAATATTTTTTAAAAATGTTTTCTTTAATTTTTCCCTTATAAAGTGTGTCTAACCACTCCTCCACATGTGCCCTTTTTCCCAATCTTATCAATATATAATTTCCTACCACAAATGGATCTTCTCCATTTAAATCTGATATTAACTCTACCAAGTTCATTGCTCCGTGATCGATTAATTTTAAAATTGATTTTTCTAATTCCATAAAAATTCTCTCCAAATTAAACTTTAAATAATATACTCCAAATTATGATTATGTTTGAAAGTTTAAGTAAAGGTTTGGCCAACATTATAAAAAATTTGGTTTCTTCTACATCTATAGATAAGAAAGCAGTAGAAGAATTGCTACAAGATTTAAAAATAACTTTATTGCAAGCCGATGTTAGCATTGAGCTCACCGAAGAGCTAATTAAAAACATAAGAAAAAAATGCTTGGAAGAGAAAATTCCTGCTGGCTTGACTTTGCGTGAGCATGTTTTGAAAACAATTTACGATGAGCTTGTTAAGCTGCTTGGTGAAAAGTCTGTCAGCTTGGTAGGAAAGAAAAAGATAATGTTTGTTGGCTTATACGGCTCGGGTAAAACAACTTCAATAGCAAAACTTGCACGCTATTTCCAGAAACAAGGCCTTAGGCCAGCTTTGGTTGCTTTAGATTATCACAGGCCAGCTGCACCCGAGCAATTGAAGCAGCTTGGTGATCAAATAAAAGTTCCTGTTTATATTCACCCTAATAAAAATCCTTATGAAACTGCTTTAGAAGGGATGAAGAAATTTGAAAAATATGATGTGATAATTTTTGACACTGCTGGAAGAAATGCTTTGGACAAAGAGCTTGCTGATGAGCTTAAAAAATTGGGAGAAATTATAAAGCCGGACGAAGTTTTGTTAACAATACCTGCCGATTTAGGAAAAGTTGCAAAGAAGCAATCTGAAGAATTCCACAAGCTTGTTGGGATAACAGGGGTTTTCATAACCAAAATGGATGGGACTGCTAAGGCTGGTGGTGCTCTAGCAGCTTGCTCGGCGACAAAAGCAAAAGTCAAATTTTTGGGTACTGGTGAGCATGTAGAAGATTTTGAAGTTTATGATCCTCAGAGGTTTGTTTCTCGTTTGTTAGGTCTGGGTGACTTGCAAACTTTGCTCGAAAAAGCTAAAGAAGCCGAGATAAAGCCCGAGAAAGTTGAGAAAATTGTTGAAGGAAAATTCACTTTGCAAGATTTTATGGAACAGATAGAAGCTATGGGCAAGATGGGTCCTCTTGGTAAAGTTGTTAGTATGATTCCCGGCTTGGGGATGAAAGTTCCTGAAGATGTTTTGGAAAAACAAGAAGAGAAGATGAAACACTACAAGCATATAATCCAATCCATGACAAAAGAAGAAAGGGAAAATCCAGAAATAATAAATGCTTCTAGAATAAGGAGAATTGCTAAGGGGAGCGGAAGACAAGAAAGTGAAGTTAGAGAGCTTTTGCAACAATACGAACAGATGAAGAAGCTCATGAAAATGCTCGGTGGTAAGGCTGGCCTTGAGAGAGGGGCTTTGGGAAAGCTGATGAAACAATTTGGGCTCAGGCTATGAGGGAGTTTATTCTCAAAGCATCCAAAGCCTTCACCACGCCTTTCAATTTGAATGATTTAGCCGGCTCTGGAAGAATTGATTTGGTTTGTCGCTGCATCTCCAATGCTTTTTTCATTTCAGAAGCTATAAGAAAAGATGTTTGTTTTCACGCTGTTTTAGAAGGCCCTACCAAACCACCAAAGCTTATAAGTTTCTTTGGAGAAGACTTAAAACGCGTTACTCCAGATGAAAGAAATATAGGAGCTTGGATAAACAAAGCTGTGAAGCTGGGATTAAATTTGGAGAAAAATGAAGAGAGAAGAGTTGGTGATGGAATAAAAATTAGTAAGAGAAGTTTTGAGGAGCTTGTGAGAGAAAAGGCTAAGGAAACTCAGCTTATCTATCTTCATCCTGAAGGAAGAGACATAAGAGAATTTGAATTCGAGAGAAATGTTTGCTTTGTCTTAGGAGACCACAAAGGCTTGCCAAAAAACACTGAAAGATTTTTGGACAGAATTGGTGCTGAAAGGATTTCTGTTGGGAAGCTGACTTACCTTGCGTCCCATGTCATAATAATCTGCCACAATGAACTGGATAGAAAAGGTTTATAATCTTAATTCTTTAAAAATCAATAATACTTAGTGATGAAGATGAAAATTAAACGTTGGGTTTTAGTTCCGGTTGTGATAGTCTTGGCAATCGCTGCCATTAGCTATTTCTTCTTTGTTCCAAAAGATTACAGGAATGATTGTGGTAAGAGCTTGGAAGGCTTCAGCATGCTTTTTGTCTATTCTCTTGGCTGCCCTCACTGTAAATCAGAACTTTCAAAAATCAAAGCCTTGAATCTTACCGAAGAATTTTACATGATCGATGGAAACAGTGATGCTTGTAAAGATATCATAAACCAATACTCTGACTATTTGATCTACCATAAAAATTCAAACATCCCGAATGAGACGGGGTTTATGGTGCCTGTGAAGCTTTGTTTGAAAGACAATAAAACTTATGTGGGTGAGATGGGAAAAGAAGAGCTGAAAGAATTTTATGAAAATTGCACAGGAGTGAAAGCATGAAATTTAAACTGTTTTCCTTCACAATTATTTTTTTATTGATGGTTTGTTCTGAAGCTATGGCAACCTGCCCTGTTTGTGTGATAGCTGTTGCTGGTGGTCTTGAGCTCTCTAGATGGTTGGGTATAGATGATAGCATAACAGGAATTTGGATAGGTGGCTTGCTGCTTTCGACTTCTGTTTGGCTTGCAAACTGGTTAGAAAAGAAGTTCAAGTTTAAATTCATGAAACTTTTGGTAATCTCGATTATTTATTCTACTTCACTTCTATCTCTCTATTGGATGAAAGCAATAGGTTACCCCTCTTGCAGCAAGCTTTTTGGAATAGACAAGCTTTTGATTGGAATTATCGCAGGCACTATTGCCTTTCAGTTTAGCTTGGTTGTTAATGAAGAAATGAAGAAAAGGAATAAAGGCAAGGCCTTGTTCCCATTCCAAAAAGTTGTAATACCTTTGATATTTTTATTAATAATGAGCTTAATTTTCTATTTGATAACAAGGTGTTGATGTGGAAGAGAAGATAAAAAAATTGTTGGAAAAGGTGAAAAAGGTAGCTCAAGAGGGAAAAATTGATCTATCTTCTGATGAAGATCTTAGCGTGGCTGTGATGAATCTCGTGAGCTTGGAGGAACATTTTTTCTTCACTGGCGCAAAAACCAAAAAAACAAAATATTTTGATTTGTTGAATGAGATAAGAGAGATGAGAAAGGAATTGATGAGAAAACTTGTGAAGAAAACTGAAGGTGAAACTTGGTGTATCTCGAAGCATTTGCTGGCAGCTTGCATGAGGTTGATTGAAGTTGGAACAAAAGAACTAAACAAAGGAAACAAAAAAGAAGCAGAAGAACTTTTCTCCAAAGCTTATCAACTTTATTCACTTTTCTGGGGGATAAACTTGAATGTTGTGAAGATTGGAGATATAAAGAAGGTTGGAGATGAGCAGTTGAATGTTCATGACAAAGAGAGTAGTGTATTCTCCAAGCTTGGTGCTATAGTCCAGAAAATCGTGGACTGTTGCAAGGAATAGATATGATAGAGAAATTGAAAAATCTTTTGAAAAGAAAGAAAGGTTGTTGCTGGGAATAGAATTTATTAATTAAAAATCTCAATTCTGGAAAAGAGGATGAATATGAAGCTAGAAGAAAAGATAATAGAAGCTCTCAAAGGAGGCTATATTTGTGATTCTTGTTTGGGTAGAATTTGTTCAGAATTGCTCAGTGGTTTTTCTAACAAGGAAAGGGGTAAAATCTTGAGGCTTTTTGTTGCTTTCTTGCTTGATTCTGGAGAAAAAATTGAAGTTGATGCAAGCAATTTTCATGGAATAAAATTCAGGAACATCAAGCTCGAAGCAAGAAAGCCTGAGAAATGCAAAATTTGTCAAAATTTTTTTCTTGAAGAAATAGATGAAATTGCTAAGAGAATTGTGAAAGAGCTTAGGGGGATAGAGTTCAGAAGCTTTCTGATTGGTTCTATACCAACCGACGAAATGATGAATGAAGAAGAGAAGCTGTATGAAAAAATTGGGATAGAGTTTGTCGAACCGATTAAGTCTGAGCTAAATAGAGAACTTGGCAAGAGAGTTGAAAAGCTAACTGGCAAGAATTTTTCTCTTGAAAGTCCTGATGTCACAATAATAGTCAACTTGAAGACAGGCAAGATCAAGAAAGAGATAAGAAGCTTGTTTGTTTATGGAAAGTACAAGAAGCTTGTTAGAAACATACCGCAATCAAAATGGGTTTGTTCAAAGTGCAAAGGCAAAGGCTGCATGGAATGCAAAGGTAGCGGAAAGCTTTATCCCACTTCTGTTCAAGAAATAATTGAAAAGCCTTTGCTCAAAGCTACAAAAGCAAAAAAATCTGCTTTCCATGCTTCTGGTCGCGAAGATATAGATGCGAGATGCTTAGATTACAGACCTTTTGTGACCGAGCTTGTGAAACCGGTAAAAAGAAAGATTGATTTGAGAAAAATGGAAAAAGAAATAAACAAATCGAAAAAAGTCAAAGTTAAGCTCTTGAAGCTTGTTGACAAAAGTTTTGTGGTCAAGCTCAAGAGTGAAAAGTCTGATAAGACTTATCTTGCTGAAGTTGAGTTTGAAGAAGAAATTGACAAGAAGAAATTGAAAGAATTGAAGAAGCTTGAAGGCCAAGCAATTTTGCAAAAAACTCCCTTAAGGGTGATTCACAGAAGAGCTGATAAAGCCAGAAAAAGAATTGTAAAAAAGATTTCCTGGAAAATTTTGGGCAAGAAAAAGTGTCTGTTCAAGATTAGAGCCCAATCTGGCTTATATATAAAAGAGCTTATTTCTGGTGATGAAGGCAGGACAAACCCAAACATATCAGAATTAATATCTAATAAACCAAAAAAAATAAAGTTAGATGTCATAAAAATTCATAGGTGAGAAGATGAAAAAGTCTCGCGGCTTTAGGACAAAGACAAGACAAGCCTTAAGGCAAAAACCGGGCTACAGGCCTGTCATAACAAAGTTTTTGCAAGAGTTTAATATAGGTCAAAAAGTGGTGATAGAGCAAGAGCCTTCTTCCCAAAAAGGCATGCCTCATTCCAGGTATAAAGGTAGGGTAGGAGAGATAATAGGCAAGAGGGGAAAAAGTTATATTGTTGAGATAACAGATGGAAATAAGGTGAAAAGGCTTATTTCGAGACCTGAGCATCTGAAGGTGATGAAGTGAACGTGATATCAGAAAGGGAGATTCCCGACGTTGAAGCAAAAGAGATTTTGGAGAGCAGAGAGAAGGAAGGTGAACTGAAGTATGAGCAAAAGATGACTTTGGCCTTGCTCAGAAAGTTTGTTAAAGTGGAACCTGAGAAGATAAGGAAGCTCGTTGAAGAGCTTAGATCGATTGAAAGATTGAGAGAAAAGCAGATTGTTGCTATCGCTAATTTTTTACCTGAAGATAAAGACGATCTTAGAGCCATTCTTCATAAAGAATATGCAGCATTCACTCAAGAAGAGATTGAAAAAATCCTTGAAATCGTGAAGAAAATCGTTTGATTTCTTGGGTGATGAAAATGGTGAAAGATGATTTTGCAATAATACTGGATTTCTTCCCACACGGCAAGCCTGGAGATAGGAAAGCTGAGCCTGTAGCTCAAGCTGTTGGCGACAGACTTTTCACTTTGCTTGAGATTGTGATAAAGGAAGGGAAAACAGTTAAGACTGGAGATAGAGTTTATATTGGTGAGGGGAAGTGGGATGTCGTCAAGTACATAAGGGGGAGAATAAAATATTCCGATCTCACGAATTTTGCCAAGAGTGAGCTTGAGAACGTGATTCAGAATTTGGTGACAAGCAATGAAGCCAGGTTTGTAAATTTTTTCAACAAGGCTATGCCCTTGACCACACGCTCCCACACCTTAGAGCTTTTGCCAGGAATTGGGAAGAAGCATCTGTGGGAGATTCTTTCCAAGAGGAAAGCTGAGCCTTTCAAGAGTTTTCAAGACTTGCAGGAAAGGGTTGAGATGCTGCCTGATCCGAAGAAGATGATAGTCAGAAGAATAATAAGCGAGTTGGAAGAAAAAGATAGACATAAGCTTTTTGTTGGTGGCCTTTTCTAAGCACAACCACCAGAAGAGCTCGCACCGCTTCCTGAACCTATTGCTCCGATGCCAGGAGATTCTGTTGTTGAGCTGAGTTTTTGAGAACACTCGGCTGGCGGAGTTTTGAAAGCTGAACATATTGCTTGCTTGATCGATTCTGCAGCTCTGTTCACGCTTACCGTCACACCATTCACAACAAAAGTTGGTGAGCCTCTCACATCATATCTATCATTAAGACTTGAATCAAGGGGGTATGGTGGATAAGTTGCCCCGCTCTCCTTGAACGATTTAGAGAGATTGAATCGTTCATCTGTAGTCTCCATGCAAGCATCGAGCTTTGTCTTATCTATCTTGGCTTCTGAGACGCATTTTTCAGCATCTCCGCTTTGGACAAAACATCTCAAGTAAGCTGTAAACTTGTCTTTCTGTTCTTTCTGTATGCAGTACATTCTCGTGTTTTCTATCATCTCTTTCTCTCCATGCATGATGTAATCAACAAAATTGACATATAGATCAGCTTTATTGCCAAGAAGCTCGATTACTGGGATGTAAGCTTTCAAGAATTGCAAACCGTAGGGACAGTAGCTCATCACAAAAACCCTTGCCTCTGGTCTATCTGTTTTTGGAACTTGTTGTTGTGGTTGCTCTTCTTCAGCTTCTTGTCTTGGAAGCTGTTGACTCATATCAAAGCCTTGCAAGAAAAGATAGCTCCCGTCCTTTGAAGCATAAACAGAAATTCTATTGCCTTGGTAGCTTGTTACAACTTCATAAAAGCTTCCTTTATCGTTCACGGAAACCAAGCTTGCGCTTGTTCCAGGCTGAACCAAATTCTGGTTTATGTAGTTTATGACTTTTTCACCGACTTGTTGGCCTGAAGGAGAAGGCAAAGCAAAAAGACCTGTTAAATTGAAGAAGCCGAACAGTTGAGCCAAAATTATCGTAGCAAAAACAATTGTTAAGACTCGCCAGATATCAACTTTCGGAATCTTTGGTATTTTTATCTTTATTTCAGCCATTATATTGGTTATAGACAGAAAAGTATTAAAAGCTTATTCTTCGTATTGTCTCAGAGCTACTGCTATTGCAATCCAGAGCAAGCCTGCAAGCAAGAAGAAAATCAAAGCCAAGAAGAAGGCAATCCAAAGAGCTACTTCATTCGTTCCATAGCTTACTTGAAGCTGGCCTGCTATCATTGAGCCAAAGAGCAAGAAGAGAGAAGACAAAACCCAGAGTAAAGCTATTTTCCATCTTTTCCTCTTGTAAATCTTAGGAATCATTCTAACCATACTAAAATCTATTTGGAAGCGAGAATAAAAATCTATAAGCTTCTTGTTATTCCTGTAATTTCAACTTCCCCAACTTCTTCTATCGCTTTCAGCTTTCTCTCAAGCTCGTCTATTTGGCCTTCAGCATCTGGCACGAGCTTGACAGCATGAATAGCAACCAAACCAAAAGCTATAGGTTCTCTTTGGAGCTTCTCAGGAGAAATAGCTTCTCTTATCTTTTTCTCAAGTTTGTCGAGATCAACTTCTACTGTTTTTGGTAAAATCTTCAAGCCGACTATCACTTCTGCCATATTCAAGGCCCCACGAAGCCACAGCTTTCACAAACATATTTATTGCTCAGAGCCTTGCAAGTTTTGCAGCGAACTATTTCAGTTCTTCCACAGGCAGGACAACTAAACCTAACAAAATTTTCTTTTGCCAAGATGTTGACCTTGCAAGTTGAGCATTTGAACATGTTATCAGATTAAATTAATTGGTGAGAAATATTTTTATAGATTGCCCCCATCGTCTAACCTGGATAGGACGGGAGCTTGCGGTTCTTAGTGAAAAGCTCTGGGTCTGGGTTCGAATCCCAGTGGGGGCATTGACAAATCTAAACATCTTATTGCAAAAATTCTACATTTTCTAAATCTTTAAAATGAATATCTCCTGTCAATATTTTGACTCCGGCAAATATAGCTGTTGCTAAAATTATAGAATCAATCATACCCCAGCCTTTAATTTTCTTCTTTCTTTCATTATTAATCTTCCCCGCCAACAATGCAATTTCTTTCTTAACTTCCAGAATTATTGATGCTTTTTCTATACCTTTTAAATATTCTTCTATTTTGTCTTCCAAATTGTTTTTAAAACACCATTCAACCAACTCGCTTAAAGAGATAACAGATGTGAAACATTTTTCTTTGAAGATTATTTCAGCTGCCTTTTTTCCAGATTCGCTCCCTTTGAAAAATTCAATCCAGGCAAAAGTATCAAATAACATTAAAATTCCCTATCCTTGTGGTCCCTTTCAAATTTCGAAGCGTCTTTTGCGGTACCAAAAAGCTTCATAACTTCTTTCAAATTTGGTTTCACTATGCTAACTTGAATGATTTCACCTTCTTTAACTTTTTCCTTCTCTGCTATTTCTTTTGGTATCAAAATACCTAGAGATGTTCCAACACTTCTCACTTTTGCCTTAAATGTTTCTGCCATTTTCTCATTATAATTTATTATAATAGACATACTTAAACCTTTTTATAAAAAACTGAATTGAAAAACTATTTTTAAATTTGTAACCTACTGGGAGAGTTAAAATTTTTTAGATCAACTGGCTTTGCCATCTTCCAGAGATTTTTCATGTAGTTGTCCATGACAGCAACAAAAGAAGGATCATTTGACCAAATCGTCCTGAACCTGAACCTTCTTGCTTCTGGGTTGCTGTCAAGCCTTATCGCAACTTCTTTCCCATCAACCACAAGGATGCGAGGATGAATTTTTGCTTCAAAAATTTTGATGGGAATTTTTTGTTCTAAGCACCACTTTGCTCCGTAAAAATTTTCTTTTGTTATCCCCATGCATATCATCATGACTTTGACTTTTCTTCTCAAACAAGACTTTATAGCTTCTCTTAAAATTGAAGAAAGGGAAAAATCGCGCGTGATGCTGATCGTGTATTTGTTTGCTCTTTCAAACATCTCAGCAAGCTTGTTCAAGGCTTCTGTTGCCTTTTCTCCATTTTGTTCCCAAATTCCTTCTGCTATTTCTTCTTTTTTTCCAAAAATTTTAAGCTGAGAAATTAAGGCATTTGCTTTTTCTTTTATTGTTTTGAATTCTTGATCTTTTTCATCTATCAAGCTTTTGATCGCGATGCTTGGATCGATTGCTCTGAAAAGCTTGGGTTTTTCTTCAAAAACTTCAACCATTTGTTTGGACATCAAGCTCTCAAGAACATCATAAATTTTTGACTTTGGTATATTGGCAACTCTGCTGAGTTCGTTTGCAGGAGAAGGCCCTAGCAGAACAAGATCTGTGTAAGCCCTTGCTTCATATTCACCCAAGCCAAGTTGCTTCAAAGTATTGTATATATCAGCTTTCTCCATCTCTTTAAGAATTTCACAAGCTAGTTTAAATTTTTTACCAAAATTTTAAGAATTCATTTCTTTTCAAATTCAGGCTTACATCTTTCATTTTTCTTTAATTCAAGGTAATTCTTCAAGAAGTTCATCAAGGCTTTCACTTCTTTCTCTTCCAAACCACACTCTCTAAGCCCTTCTTCCACTTTTTTCAGTGCTTTTTCCATGCTTTTAAGATACCACCAGGGCTTAATGAAATTTAGCCACCACTCAGAGTGGTGAAAATCGAGCTTGCAACCACTCACTTGATAAGAAAGAAAATTTAATACCAAATAGAAAAGAGAAAATTGTGGAGAAGGAAGAAATAATCAAGACTTTGCAAAAGTTTGGTTTGACTGAATATGAATCGAAAGCTTACGTGACGCTAAGCCTGCTTGGTCCGACTAAAGCTAGCGAAATAAGTAAGCAAGCTTGCGTGCCCCAATCAAAAA
Organism: Candidatus Aenigmatarchaeota archaeon; assembly: GCA_039000685.1. Lineage (GTDB taxonomy): Archaea > Aenigmatarchaeota > Aenigmatarchaeia > CG10238-14 > SCSR01 > JAVZGQ01. The sequence continues at coordinate 15,032 of JAWBNW010000003.1, read as the reverse complement.
TTTATGTGACGCTTGAAAGCTTAATGGAGAAGCAGCTTGTGGAAATTTCTGAAGAAAGGCCTAAGCTTTTTAAAGCAGTAACGCCACAATTTGTCATCAAGAGTTTGCTTGAAGCTAAGGAGGAAGAGTTCAAAGAATTGAAGCAGAAAGCTTTTTTGATCAGCAGGTTGTTAAGACCGATAGAAGTGGATGAAGAATTTGCCGAAGGAGTTTGGGTTCAGAAGACTGAAAAATATATGGAAATTCTTGACAAGCTTGTGCAGATGTTCAAAAAAGCTAGGAGATATGTTTACGATTTCACGAAGAATTTGCCTTATTCTTCAAGCTACAGGGAAGCTTTGCTTGATTGTAAAGAAAGGGGAATAAAAGTTCGTCTCATGGTAACAAATGGTTTTGAAAACATGGAAAAAGTAAAGTGGTACTTGAAGGGTGGGATTAAACTGAGAATTGTTGAACTTGGCTTGCATCCTCGCATAGTTGTTGTTGATGGAAAAGAGGCTATGGTTAGATTGGAAAATGGTGAGAAGTTGAACTTCCATTCAATTTGGTCGAAAGATCCTTCTTTTGTTAACATGTTAGACAGCTACATGAGAAGCTTGTGGGAAAGAGCAAAAGAAGTGAAATTAGGTATAAAAAATAGTTTTGTTCTTTCGTAAGCCTTTGTGGGAGTGGTTGATTGATCTTGAATAAAATCGAAATTCACCACTCCTTGAGTTCTAAATATATATTTAGGCTTTTTTCTTCAAAACAATTGATGAAAATGTTGGAGTATTTGAAAAGGGAATTAAAGAGCTGTAGGGAAGTTTATTGCTTGCTTGACCAATTCCACAAACTTCAGAAAAATGAAATCTCACAAGAAGAATTTTTGCAGTGGCTGATGAAAAGATACTGTCATACAGACTGGGAGCTGTGTGAAAAAATAGCTGAAATCTTGACATCAGAAGAAATATGGAAAGAAGGAAGGAATTATCATAAAGCTTTAATTCCTTTGCAGAATAGAGAGCCTGTGAGTGTTGAAATTTACAAGGATGCGAAATTTTTGGTTGTGGGCGATGGGGAAAAGCGTGTGAGATTTGGAGTTGACTACTTGGTCAAAGTTGAAGAAAATGAGCTCGATTTATCTATAGAAGAGTAAGAGTAATTGCTTCTCCTCCCATACTAATGAATTGGCTGAGCAATCATCCTTTGAAAGATAACTCTGATTCTTCTTTATGGATATCCATAGGAACCAGAAATAGATTTAACAAACTTGGTTATCATTCTACTCTAAAAATGCTTAAGGACCTCGCTATTAAAGTTGGGATAAAGAAAAGAATTGACCCACATAGTTTTGGACATGCTGGAGCTACCGTATTGGCTAGCAAACTTACAGAAGCACAGATGAAAGAACTGTTTGGTTGGGTACAATCTTCTAAGATGGCTTCTGTTTATGTTCATCTGTCAGGTAGGAATGTTGATAATGCTTTACTACAGATACATGGTTTGGCTAAAGAAGAAGATAAGAAAGAAACTGTTTTGAAGCTAAAGAAATGTCTTAGATGTCAAAACATTAATGACCCAACTTCTCAGTTTTGTAAGAAGTGTGGCTCTCCTTTGGATATAGAAACTATGATGAAACTTGAAGATAATAGAAGGAAGTATGAGGATTTTGTATTCGAACTGTTGAAAAGACTGGCAGAGAAAGATCCAAAAGTAAAGAAAGAGTTTGTTGAACTAGCTAAAGAGAAGAACATGGAGGATCTGTTTAAGGAAGATTAGGCATGAAGTATAGTTTAACTAAAGTTGAAATGTAATTCGCTCAGGGAGTTGTTTGGTATGCAGAAAATTAACGTAACTTACGAACAATTGAAGAAGTACATGGATAAGAATTCTCTTAAGTCTCAAGATAGGTTGATAAAGAGAGTTAAGAGAATTCTAGATAAGTATGGCATTACGAGCATTCAAAGAGTTGCCTATTTGGATTATGCTAAAGAGCTACACAAGAAATGGTGGAATTTTAAAGGAGAAACTTTGAATAAAGAAGTGAAACTTGTTTTTCTCAAATGGAACGAAAGAGTATTGAATAAAGATGTACTTTTAAAAATCATCAAGTTATTGAATTTAAGAATTATAAAATGAAAAAATAGTAAAAAATTAATTTATTTAAATAAACATAATATTAATATGAATGAAATTGTGAACGAGTTCCATGCATCTAATCCAAATTACTTATTTTGGCTAGCTTTATTTATATAGATTTTATAAAAGATTTTATGGTGTTATTGAATGGCTGAACAAGAAGGATTAACAATTAAAAAATTAGAAAATTTTTCAGAATGGTATACGCAGGTAGTTCAAAAAGCTGAATTGGCAGATATAAGATACAATGTCAAGGGGTTTCTTGTTCATATGCCTTGGTCTGTTAGGGTAATGAAGATAATGTATGAGCTATTTGAAAAAGAACTTGAGAAAAGAGGCCACGAGCCAGTTTTATTCCCTTCTGTAATTCCAGAATCTTTTCTAAAAAAAGAGAGAGAACACGCTGAATTCTCGGTAGATGTCTTTTGGATTACAGAATGTGGTGCTGAACACAAAAAACTAGAAGAAAGATTAGCTTTAAGACCAACTTCAGAAACTGCGATGTATAGTATGTTTTCTTTATGGATCAGGAGTTGGAGAGATTTACCACTTAAAACATATCAAAGTTGTCAGGTTTGGAGATATGAAAGTTATACCAGACCATTTATTAGAGGTAGGGAATTTTATTGGATTGAAGCTCATAATGTATTCGCTACAAAGAAGGAGGCAGAAAAACAAGTAAAAGAGGATATGAAAATTACTGAAGAAGTAATGCATAAACAGTTTGCAATTCCTTTTATGTTTTTTAAAAGACCTGAACATGATAAATTTAAAGGTGCTATTCATACTTATGCAGCAGATACTATAATGCCAGATGGAAAAGTTATTCAATTGCCTTCGACCCATTTACTTGGACAAAATTTTTCTAAAGTTTTTAACATAAAATTTATAGATAAAGATAAGAAAGAAAAGTATGTTTGGCAAACTTGCTACGGACCCGCTATTTGGAGAATTTTTGGTGCTTTAATAGCTATCCACGGAGATGATAAAGGACTAATCCTTCCTCCAAAAATCGCACCATATCAAGTTGTAATAATTCCAATATACTACAAAAAGAGTGAAAAAAACAGAGTTTTGAAAAGGGCAAGAGAAATTTCAAAACTTTTGGAAAAAAATGAAATTAGAGTCATAGTAGACGAAAGGTCTGAATATACTCCTGGATACAAGTATAATTACTGGGAATTAAAAGGGGTACCACTAAGAATTGAAATAGGACCAGCTGATTTGAAAAGTAAGCAAGTGGTTCTAGTGAGAAGAGATACCAGAACAAAAAAATCTTGTAAGGAAAAACAACTCATATCTTCTGTTAAAAAATTACTTGAAAATTTGCAAAATTCTCTAGTTAAAAAAGCTGAAAACTTTCTTAAAGAGAATTTATCAGAAGCAAAAGATTTTAAAGAGTTAAAGAAAATTCTTGAAGAAAAAGGTGGGTTAGTAAAAACTAATTGGTGTGGTAATGAAGAATGTGCAAATCATATAAAGGTAAAAACAAATGGTGGAACAATTAGAGGGACGTTATTTGAAAAAGAAAAATCTCCAAAAGGAGAATGTGTAGTATGTGGTAAAAAGGCAAATTTTTTAGTATATATGGCAAAACAATACTAATTTTCTGTACGATTTTTAACATTACTATAAAAATTAATTTAATATTTATTATTCTCCTTTCCAGTGAATAACTCTATTTTCTAGAAGTACCAAAAGTTTATTAGATATGTAGCCTAATGTTCCAACAATAAGGATTATCACATAGATTTCAGTTGTGTTATATATCAAAAATGCATCATAAACTTTCCCGCCAAGACCACCTCTTCCGAGAATCATTTCTGATCCAACTGCTACTATTAAAGTTATGCTTAAGCTTATACGCAAACCAGCAATTATGTATGGAGCAGAAGCTGGCAAAATAACTTCTGTGAATGTTTTTAATTTCTCAATGTTTAATATTTTTGTAATAAAGATGTAGCTTTTCCTAGCATATTTCACTCCATAAATTGTATTGATAAAAATATAAAAAAATCCAGACCATGTTGTAACAAGAAATGCTGATGTATTCCCTATACCGAAAAATATTATGGCTATTGGAATCAACAAGAGTGAGGGGAGAGATCTAAAAAAATCTATGATTACTTCAAAAAATGAATAAATTTTATCAGAGTATCCCATAACCATCCCGCTAGAAATACCACCAACAGTACCAACAATGAATGCTGTTAGCCAAAGAGATAGAGTCTCAAATAAAGGATACAATAACTCCTTTGAAATGAATAGTTGTGTAAACAATGATAAAATTACAGTATGTGGAGGTGGAAGTAAAATTGATTTAATCAAAGGAATATAAGTTATAATCCACCAAATTAGTAATACTATAAGTGGTCCAACAAAAGTAAACTTTTTCATTTTATATCACACCCAATAATTTTTATAATGTCTTAGTACTCTTTCTTTTAACTTTGAGGATTTTTCTGAATGGATCGTATCTATATTTCTCTTTTTAAAAGGAACTTTCAGAGTTTCTAGAATTTTCGTCGGTTTCTGACTTAAAATGACGATTCTATCAGCCAAGAATATTGCTTCTTCTATTGTATGAGAAACAAAAATAGTAACTATATTTCTATTCTTTAGTATTTTAAGTAAGTTAAATTTAACTTTAAGTTTAGTTAAGTAGTCTAAATTGGAAAATGGCTCATCTAATAATAAAATATTTGGGTCGCTTATCAATGCTCTTAAAATAGCAATTATTTGTTGTTGCCCACCACTAAGTTGATAGGGATACGCATTTAAAGGTATATTTACTATATCTAGTTGATTAATTAATGTTTGAAGTTTGTTTGCCCTTTCATTTTTATCAATATTTTTAAGCTTAAGAGGAAATGTAATATTGTCAAAGTTTGACATCCATGGAAATAAAAAATTCTCAGTACTTTGAAACACGTACCCTATTTTATCTTGAGAAAAACCATCAATATTGAACTTTATTTTGCCCGAATCGGGTTTTACTATACCACAGATAATATTAAGTAATGTTGTTTTACCACATCCATTAGGTCCAAAAAATGCAATAATTTTTTCTCTAATTTTAAAGTTAAAATTTTTATATATAATTATCTTCTCATCATTAGTCTCATAGCTTTTATATAAATGAACAATATCTATATATATCATAATTACTCAAAGTGCTTTTACATATTCTGGAGATAAATAAAGGTTTGTAACATTGATATTTTTTTTCAATATCCCAACCTCCACATAAGTATCTGCAATTTGTTGGACTGCAGTAAGATTAATGGATTCATTTGATTTTACTTTGAAATAAATACCAACATCTAATGCTATGCTCTCGTTTACAGGTGTATATTTTACTAAGAGTTTTTTAGATTCAATGGGATTTAGTCTAGAATACTCTATTGCTTCATCTATTGCTACTAGATATTTTTTAAAAGTTTCAGAGTTTTTAATTAAATATTTACTTGTTACTACTCCCGCACCTGACCAAAATGGGTTTAAAATATATTTTGCCCTGGGATTGATGACAACATATCTGCTGTTTACTGTATGAACTATAGAAGCTAAATCTGGTTGGGTCACATAAATTGCATCCACCTGTCTAGAAGCTAATGACATTAATAACAGTTTCCTATCCATTTGAAGTATTTGTATGTTATTTTCTTCTGGTTTTAAACCAACTTTAGTAAGAACAGTCTTCACAACAAATAAGTCAACTCCACCACTTGTCACACCTATTTTTTTATTCTTTAAATCATTTAAAGAATAAATTGAAGATTCGTTTAAAACTACAATAGCTTCTACTATTTCTTTATCATCATCTATTACCCCACCAAATGTGTGGAGTTTAAGCAACTCTGGACTTTCACTTTCTACACCAAATGGTAATGTTAAACTTGTTGCAGGAATAATATCAATATCCCCTCTTATTAAAGCGTCCATTTCTTCTTTATATCCAAGAGGAATTAGTTCAACTTTTAAATTCTGTTTTTCAAAATAACCATTTTCCAATGCAACATAAAGAGGAAGTTCAGCAGCATGTTTTATATAACCAACTCTTATTTTTCCTGATGGCAAATATAGTAATTTAGGACCTAAAAAATAAGTAATAAATAATAAAATTATTGCAAAAATAATTATTATTGCAAAATATGATGCTAATCTTTTTTTAATCATAATTAGCATTTATAATTTAACAGATTTAAATCTTTTATAATTTATAAAGTAAAAAAGGAGGTTCTAGTGAATGTATCTTAGAAAAACTCATAATTTAATTCCACATCTACGAGTCTTAGTAACTCCATATTGTAATGCAAGATGTAGTTATTGCACACTTGGTGGCGAAGATTTTTTTAATAATATCTCTAATTTCATGACCCCTAATGAAATTAAAAAATTGGTTAAAATTGGAGTGGGGGTTGGTTTTAAGCATATAAAAATTTCGGGTGGAGAACCTCTTTTAAGAGACGATATAATAGAAATAGTAAAATCGGTCCGAAAAATTAATGGGATTAAAAATCTTAATCTTGGAACAAATGGTATATTACTTGAAAAATATGCAAAAGACCTTAAAGAAGCTGGGTTAGATTCTATTACAGTAAGTCTAAATACCCTAAATAAAAAAGTATTTATAAATATGTTAGGTGTTGATGGATTAGAAAAAGTTATTAGAGGACTTTATGCATGTAAAAAATATAAATTGCCTATGATTATAAATGTCGTAGCAATGAACACAAATAAATCAGAATTTCCAAGGCTGATTAGGTTTATAGGAAAACTTGGAGCTACAGCTAAGATAATGGAGTTAAACAATTTATCAAACTTCGAATTTTGGCAGAAGGAATATATACCACTTAGTAAAATTAAGAAGTTATTTAAAAAATATGCAAAAAATATAACGCTAGAAAAACATTTGGGTGGTATTGGCATTCCTATGGATAAATACGTTCTTCAAGATGGTACAAAAGTTTTATTTTTAGATCCGAAAAATGGAATTTATTATGCTGAATTTTGTAAAAAATGTTCAAATTACCCATGCCAAGATGGTATTTTTGCTTTAAGAATAACACATGACGGAAAACTTAAAAAATGCTTTTTTCCGATTCCAGACAACAACCCTATTAACATACTTGTGTTACTTAGAAAAGGTAGTTTAAAACAAATAAAGAACAATATGAGAGAATTTTTTAACATAATGAAAAATTCAAAGCGTAGATGTATATGGTCGCATAAAATTGAACGGAAAAAATATCAAAAAATTAGTCAGAATGTTTTACCAACTATAGCTTGACCTATAGAAGATTTGCCACACACAATACAATTTTCTTTTTCCATGCTAATGTTTTCATAAAGTAAACCAACAACATCAGCTGCAAAATCATCCTTTATTTTATCACTACATTCTTTGGATCCGCAAAAACTTATTTTTGCGACATATCCTTCAGATAGCATTCTTCTTAATTCATCATAATTATAAAGTATTTTTATAAGTGATTCAGTGTTATTGATAGCCTTAGCCATCATAGAATTAGATATGTCATCAAAAACTGAGGAGAAAAATTTGTTAATCTCATTAGAATGAATAAATACTCTTTTACGTATATCCCTCCTATAAACTGTTAGTCCATCATTTTCAATTTCTTTCTCACCAATTTCAACTCTAGTTGGAACCCCTTTTAAATCCCAATCATAAAATTTTTCTCCAGGTGTTATTTCTTTGCGTACATCTAAATAAGAAGTTATTTGCATTCTATTTAATTTTTCGTTAATCTCTTCAGAGAACTCTTTTATTTTTAAGAGTTTTCCTTTTTTGGGTATAGGGACAATTACAGAATGGATTGGTGCAATAGATGGTGGTAAAACAAGACCATAATCATCACCATGGATTAGTATAACAGCTGCAAGTAATCTTTCACCATTACCTGTGCAAGTTTGCCACACATATTCATAAGAATCATTTTGTTTCCTGAATTTTATATCGTAAACCTTTGAAAATGCCTGACCTAAATTATTAACACTGCCATTTTCTAATAAAACTCCGTTTGGAAGAATAGAATAAAACTCTATGGCCGAAATGGCTCCAGGAAATAACTCCCATTTTGGCTTATTTAAAATTAAATACGGCAGAGACAATTTATTAAAAATTTCTTTTAAAACTTTAATTTCTGTCTTTATTTGTTCTTCTGCATCTTCTAGTGTGGCATGTGCAGTATGAGCTTCGAACCAGGGGAATATTTCTCTGTCTCTAATTAATGGTCGTGTTGATTTGGATTCATAACGCATTACATTGCTGTTTTGATAAATTCTCAGAGGTAAATCCTTATGAGATCTTATCCACAACGAATACATGGGATATATTGCTGTTTCCGAAGTAGGTCTAATGATTAATTTTTCATCTAGTTCCCTTCTTCCTGCACGAGTAACCCAATAAACTTGCTCTTCAAAGCCGCGTAGATGTTTTGATTCTTTGCCAAAAAGTGATTCTGGAATAAGTAAGGGGAATCGTGCTTCTTGGTGTCCAGAATTTACTAGAGCATTGTCCCATATCTTCATTATATTCTTCATAATCTGCCAACCATAAGGCCTCCACACATAACATCCTTTGAGAGGATATCTATTATCTAAAATATCAGCACGCTCTAGTACTTCATCATACCAATTCGAAATCTCTTTTTTTGCATATTTCATTAGGATCACTTACTCCTAATGAAATTATAATGAAATTAATATGATAAAAGATTTAAATATAACATATAAACTTGTTATTTAGATAATCTGCCAAATGTTTTGTTATTTTGTGCACATTAATGGTAAAATAAACAATTTATGTAATAATCTGATGGTTATGCGTCCAAACAAACTATTAAACTAACTGAAAAATAATCTATCAAATTAAGTAATTCTCTTTGGTCTATTCTTTAATTTCTCCTGGATATTTTCTCTAAATTCACTCTCAGATAGCTTTGTATCTTTCGATGATTTAACTTCTACTGTTAGTATATAACTCAGTAAGTTCAAATTTTTGATTTCCCTTATATCGCTAACTTGGTTTATAGCTTCAATCACTTTTTTACCCTTTGTTGTTAGCTCTGTAAATTTAACCTTTCACCATCCTTTCCAGATCCAAAAATAGATTGAACTAAGCCTCTGTCTTCGCAGTTCCTTATCTCTAGAAACAACTGATTTGTCTTTCTTCAATTCTTTGGCTATTCTAGTGACATTATATCGACTCTGGTTGAGTCTTTCCAATAATTTCCAATTCCTACTAGCTACTTGTATTGCTTCTACTATCTCTTGATGTTGCATAAACTATCAACAATTGTTGTTATACCTGACAGTATTATTTAAAACTAACATTTTACCAGTAGAACTCATGAAAGTTAAAACGATATCAATATGCTTGCCAGAAGAAGTATTTCAGGCTCTAGAGAAAGCTAAAACAGAAGAGATCCTGCAAGGTCAGATACAGTTAGGGCATTGTTAGTGAAAGTTCTTGCCAAATTGTCTTACTTACCTGAAGAAACTAGGAAACCAACAGAGTGATTCATTATGGATAGAGATGTCTTGGAAAGAATGCCGAAGTATGTGAGTCTGTTAGTGAGTTGGTATTCTGAAAAAGAAAGAAAAAGTGAGTTGAATGGCCGAAGCAGGAATGAATCAAGCAGCTATTAAAGAAGAAAGTTCTCTGTTTGATTTTATTTCCAAGTATTCGAAAGCCTGTTTAAAGATAGTGAAATTAAATTCTATCTTACTAGAAGAATTAACACTTTCATACCGTTTCCTTTGATTTTCAAGAGAAACTTTGCCCTTTTAAAGCTACCAAATAACCCAAAATTATTCCCCATCATAATTCTCGTGTCAAAAAAATTTGGTTTGAATTTACCAACTTCAGTTATCGACATAATTTTGGCTTTTTTCAAACCTCTCAATCTACAAATTTTTATAGCAAGTGGTGAGTTGTCAATTCCAACAACATCAAAACCTTTCTTCTGGAGATAAATAGTATGCCTGCCAGCACCACACCCGACATCCAAAACTTTACCTTTTACAAACTTCATGACTTTCTTTTCATGTGCTGGCCAATTTTTATACTCAGAGAAATACGATTTAGCGCCGCTGGATACATCAAAATATCCGTCATCTCTTTCTACGATCTCGAAACTTTCCTTTCCTTTAAAGTAAGCCCATATTTCTTGGCCGTAAGCATCTTTTTCTGGTTTCATGAAATTGATTTAGTTTTTTTATTTCTATTAAGTTTTGAAATTAACTAATCTTTAAATACTTTTATAGTCAATTAATCTCTGGGCTTAGGAAAACAGCAAAGAAATTAACTGTGAATTGAGTCTAAGGTTTAAATCTTTAACTTCCCGCCTTAAAATTATGTGAGAGAATCTTGAGGCAAGTGTTGGAGTAGAAGGTGGCAGCATAGTTGGAAATGCAAGATATCCAGTTAATGAAGAAATAGAACTTTTTGGAAGAGGGAAATACAATCTCAAAAATAGGAAGAAAAGCGCAGCCGTTGGTGCAAATGTTCGCCAACTTGGTGAGCTCGGAATTTCTTACGAGGAAGGCGAGCTTAAGCCTTACTACAAACCTTCTAGATTGGTTAAAGCTTTGGGTTATGTTGCTCCCGTGTTTTTTGGTTTGAAGGCAGGAATAGATGCTTTCAATCTTGCACCCGAGCCCTACAAGCTTTCTGCAGCAGTTGCCGGTGCTTTAATCACAGGTTTTGTGGTGAAGAAGCTTTTGAACTTTCTTTTTTCAACAGGTAGAAGTAGTTACAATAAAAACAGAGAATAGAAATATTTTATATATAGTGGAGATTAGTTTGGCTTGCAAGGCTTGAGCCTAAAGCTTTGATTGAAGCAAAGTTAAAGAATAAGAAAATTGTGTAAGCTGTGGAAGTTGCTTAAAAGCATGGATTTTGTTTTTTTAAAGTTTATCCCTAATGGAATATATGGAAAAGTTTGTAAGCCTTTGTGGAAGTGGCTGTTAGAATTTAATCAACTTTCATAAAAGAGTACTGAACAAAAATTTAAATATTTGTTCACTATACTATACATTATGAAAGAGGAATTCAAAGCGGCTATAGCAGAATTCGAAAAATCCGAACTTCCAGAATTAGTGAAAAGAGAAATAGAAATTCCGGAACACAATCTTATAACAATAGTTGGGCCTAGGAGAAGTGGCAAAACATACTTGATTTATCAAAAAATTAAAGAAATCGGTAAGAAAGATTGTCTTTTCATAAATTTTGAAAGAGGAAGTTTAATTGGTGTTTCTGCCAAAAATTTCAATGATATGATTGTTGCATATCAAGAACTTTATGGAGAAAAACCAAAAAATTTGTTTTTGGATGAAATACAAGTTGTGAAAGATTGGCCAATTGGTGTGAGGGAGCTTTATGATAAAGGCTACAGAATTTTTCTCACAGGATCTTCTTCAAAACTTTTGAGCAAAGAAATTGCTACTCAATTGAGGGGAAGGGCTGTAAGTGTTTTTGTTTTTCCTTTCTCTTTCAAGGAGTTTCTTAGAGCTAAGAAATTTGAAGAAAATAAGTTCTCAATTTATGCTGAAAGAGGAATTTTGCTTAAAATGCTGAACGAATATATTGAAAATGGTGGTTTTCCAGAACCTGTTCTCAAGCCACAACTTTATCAAGATTTACTAATTTCGATAAAAGATGGTGTTTTTTACAAGGACATAGTTGAAAGGTTCAAAGTGAAAAAAATTAAGACACTCGAATTCTTGACAAAGGTTTTGGTTTCAAATTTTTCTTCTTACTATACTTATTCAAAACTGCAAAACTTATTAACATCTTCAGGAATTAAAATTTCAAAAAATACTGTGATAGAGTTTGTGAAAATGCTGGAAGACGTTTTCTTGATTTTTTCTGTTGAAAAGTTTGAAAGGAAATTAAAAGAAACCATAAAAACACAGAAGAAAGTTTATGTTATCGATAATGGTTTGATAAAATTCTTTTCCCCAAGGTTTTCTACAGATTGGGGGAGGTTGATGGAAAATGTTGTTTTTCTAGAACTTAAAAGAAGGTTTGGAAACTGTGAAATTTATTATTTCGATGTTGTGAGTGGGGAAGTTGATTTTGTGTTGAAGGAAGGATTGAAAATAAAGCAATTAATTCAAGTTACTTATGCTTCTGGTAGAGATGAAGTTGAAAAGAGGGAAATAAAGGCTTTGATAAAAGCAAGTGAAGAGCTTAAGTGTAAAAATTTGTTGATGATAACTTGGGACTATGAAGATGAGATAAAATTTGGGGGAAGAAAAATAGTTTGTGAGCCTTTGTGGAAGTGGCTACTTTTGAATCCTTTTTGAACATTTTATTCATTAAGATCCTTCTTTTATTGGTTACATAAGCGCTACATGAAAAGGTTAAAAAGTTTATCCCTAATGACTAAAAATTTAAATAAAAGTTTATCCCTAATGGAATATATGGAAAAGTATTTTGTAGACAAAAAAGAAAGCATAAAAAAGCAAGAAATAGTGGAAAGGTTAATTTCTGTAAATCCAACAAAAGAATTTGGTTTTTCTGTGATAGGACCGAGAAGATCTGGCAAAACATTCTTTCTCTACAGTCTGATAAAGAAGTTTAATCTAGATGATGAAGATTATCTTTTCATAAACTTTGAAGATGATGAAATTAAATCTCTGAAGAGAGAAGATTTGGTCAAATGTGTACAAAAGCATGTAGAAGTTTATGGAAAAGAGCCTGAATACATTTTCTTGGATGAAATTCAAAACCTTGAGAGGTGGCAATCTTTCGTTTACAGCTTAATAGAGAAGAAAAAATATTTTGTTTTCCTCACAGGATCTTCTTCGAAACTTTTGTCAAAAGAAATAGCAACCCAATTGAGGGGAAGAAGCTTGGATGTTGTTGTCTTTCCTTTCGGTTTTAAAGAATTTTTGAAAACAGAAGGAATTGAACAAAAAAAATTGTATTCAAGTATAGAAGAGGGAAAAATTAAAAACTTACTCAAAAAATATTTGACAACAGGAGGTTTCCCGCAAGTTGTCTTGAAAAAAATAGACAACAAAACTTTTTCAAGAGAATATATTGATGTTGTGCTCTATAAAGATTTGGTTGAAAGGTATAGAATAGAAAATGTCGAAGTTGCAAGATTTCTTTTGTATTCAGTTTTACAATCTTTTGCTAAAGAGTTTTCTTTAAACAGAATTTTTAACCAACTCAAAGGAAGGATAGAAGCGAGCATTAAAACTCTTTACCAATACTTTTCATATCTTGAAGAAGTTTTCTTCTCTTTTTGCTTGAGAAAGTTCAGCTTTTCTTTAAAAAAATCTTTACTTACAATACCAAAAGTTTATGTTAATGATGTTGGACTTGTAGAAGATAACATCGGTAGAAAGCTTGAAAACCTTGTTTTCATCGAATTGAAGAAAAAAGAACTGGGAAAGCTTGTGGAAATCTTTTACTGGAAAGATCAACAAAAAAATGAAGTGGATTTCGTTTTGAAAGAAGGTTTGAAAGTTAAACAGTTAATTCAAGCGACTTATGCTTCAGCTAAAGATGAAATTGAGAAAAGGGAAATTAAAGCCTTAATAAAAGCAAGTGATGAGCTGAAGTGCAAAAATTTGCTTGTGATAACATGGGATTATGAAGATGAGATTAAGCTTGGGAATAAAAAGATAGTTTGTAAGCCTTTGTGGAAGTGGTTGTTAGAATAGAAATCTTTATATAGTAGAAATTGCCACTTATAAATAGTGACATAGATGGCTTTAAGCCTTCAAAGCTTGGGCAAGGGTCTTGGAAAAGGAAAGTTTAATATTTTTGCCAAGCAGCTTTTCTCTCCAAAAGTTAGATTGGAAGAGCTTGCTTCCAAGAACATAGCTATAACAACTGACAACTTAGCGATAAGCTTTGACTCTTCTGGAAAGCCTTCTGTTACAGTAATAGGAGATTATTTCAAAGCAAGTAAAGAGCTTGCTGATTTGGTTGGAAAGCTTCAGTTTGAAGATCTTGCTAAAGCTGAAGAAATGGAAAGAGCTTTTTATTCTGCTAAGTCTTACGATGAGAGCTATCTTTTCAGAACAGCTGACTTTCTAGAGAAAAAACTGGAATCAGTTCATCCGATGAGAGCCTTGTTTGAAAACGAGTGGGAAAGAGCTAAGGAAGAAGCTGCTCTCATGCTTGCAAACCAGCTTGCTAATGTTTTCAGGATTTATTCTGCTAAAGGCGAAAGAAAGCTTTTTTCTGAGTTTGCTGACGAAATTAAAGCTGTTTATAAAGATGTTGCTCTTAAAGCTAAGGAAATTGCAGTTAAAGAGCTTGCTAGGCAAGATGTTAAACTGAGCAGAGAGTTTGAAAAAGGATTTGACGAAGTGGGGAGGAAAAAGAGAAATAAGAAGATTTTGTATGGAAGCTCGTTTGCGGCCTTTTGTTTTTTACCTACTGTAGCTTATGCTCTGCAAAGTTCTTTAAACCACAATGCGCCTGCTTTAAAAGATTTCAATAATCTTGCTCCTGTAGCTGCGAGCATGATGTTGATGCCTGCCTTAAGAGCCTATGGTGAAAGTTTAGATGCAGAAGAGAAGAATAAAAAGAGTAGGAGGAAGAGATGGTTGTATGGTTTGGTTGGAGGAGCAGCCGGAATTTTATTGGGAACTCTTGCTTGGAATGAACTCATCAATAAGCCTGAGCAAGAGAGGAAGCCTTATAAAGAGGCTGGCTTAAGCAAAGAGCAGGCTGATAGTTTTATTAAAAATTATCCTCAGCAGAATGGTAATTCAACTTGGGTAAGCTTTGCTAAAGCCTGGGTTGAAGACCAAAGCTTAGCAGACTCAGCTTTTAAGACTTTTAAAGACTTGAATAAAACTTTAGAGTACCTTAGCCTTAGCAATAACAAGCAGCTCTTAAGCTCTGCTTTAAACGCTTACGG
>JAWBNW010000029.1:0-7185 GCA_039000685.1 Candidatus Aenigmatarchaeota archaeon | reverse complement strand
GTGTTTGAAAATTTGGAAGAACTTAGGGAACTCGTCGTCAAACTCTCTGAAAGATGTGGAAGGTATGTGAGTTATGCCGAACCTATCTTGGATGGAACTTTACCAGATGGTTCTAGAGTTGCTGCAACTCTAGCACCTGATGTTGCTACTCGGGGACCAGTGATAACCATAAGAAAATTTGGTGAAAGACCTTTCTCTCCAATCGAACAAATAGAGATGGGAACTGCTTCTCCCTCAATTTTAGCATATTTTTGGTATTTAATGGAACATGGTGTCTCGATGCTAATTGTTGGTGGGGTTGCTACTGGTAAGACGAGTTTCTTGAACACTCTTTGCATGTTCATCCCACCAGAAGCTAAAATAATAAGCATAGAAGATACGAGGGAGCTAAGGATTCCAAACGAGCACTGGGTACCCACACTTGCAAGACCTGGTTTTGGCATTCCCATGCCCTCTGGGGAAAAATATGGTGGCGTGAGTCTTTTCGATTTACTGAAAGAAAGTTTCAGACAAAATCCTGATTATGTGATAGTTGGTGAGACCAGAGGTGAAGAGGCTTACGTCATGTTCCAAGGTATAAGCTCTGGCCACCCAAGCCTAAGCACCATGCACGCAGGTTCGGTTGAGACTTTGATAAAAAGATTGACAACTCCGCCGATTGAACTTTCTCCAACCTTGATAGAGGGTTTGGATGTTGTGGTTGTAATGGTTCATGCCAGAGAAAAAGGAAAATCTGCAAGAAGAGTGAAAGAGGTTGCAGAAATAGAATCTGTAGACCCAAAAACAAATGAAGTCAAGTATAGGGTTGTTTTCAGGTGGAACCCTGAAACCGATGAATATGAGAAGGTTAGTGACAGCATAAAGGTGGAGAAAATAACTCTAGCAAGAGGGGGAAAAGTGGAAGATGCTTGGACAGAAATCAATAGAAGAGAGAAAATCTTGAACTGGATGAGAACAAAGGGAATTAAAGAATATACAGAAGTCGTGAAGATGATAAACCTTTATCACAAGGATAAAAAGAAGTTTTTCGAAATATATGGAAAAGAACTGGAAGAAATCAAACCAGAAGAAACAATTTCCCATAAACCAAAGTTTGAAATTCCTGCTAAAGTAGAGAAAGGGGAGAAAGAGAGGAAGAGAGTTTCATTATTGCAAATTTTGGGATTTAAAGTTTTAAGGGAAAGATGATGTTGGACTCAATTAAAGGGTTTGCAACTTCAAATCTCGGCTGGGTTGTGGATAAATATCCAGAATTTTTCTCAGTTATCAAAGATAGCTTACCAAAAGCAGACATAAAGATTGGTTATAGAACTTATGTTAGTATAATTATTCTGCTCTCAATCATAACATTTGCCTCAAGTCTTATAGTCACATTCCTTACCTTAAGCATAATTAAAGTTCAAATTTTTCTCAGAATTTTCTATTCTTTTTTCACTTCTTTTTTCATAGCAATAATCATGTTCATTTTTTTCACTTTTTATCCTTCTCAAAGAGCAGAGAAAAGAAAGGCAGATATAGAAGCAAATTTGCCTTTTGCCCTTACACATATGGGGGCCATAGCAGAATCGGGAATTCCTCCTTATGTGGTTTTCAGACTTCTCAGCAAGTTCAAGGAGTATGGTGAAATCTCTAGGGAAATGGAAAAAATAGTGAAGAATATAGATGAATTTGGTGTTGATCCCCTAACAGCAGTAAAAGAAGTGGCTAACAAAACACCTAGCGATCAATTCAAGCAGATACTTTTGGGTTTTATCACGACTGTAGAGGCTGGTGGTAACATAAAAATTTTCTTGAAAACTGTAGGAGATGAAGCACTTTTTGAATGGAGAATCAAAAGGGAAAAGTTCATTCAACAGTTAAGCACAATCGCAGAATTCTATACTGGAATTTTAATTGCCGCCCCACTTTTCATAATCTCCCTGTTTGCTGTGATGAACATGATTCAACCTACTCTAGCAGGATTTGGTATTTTTGATTTGATGAAATTGAGCATATATCTCTTAGTCCCTATTATCAACATTGGGTTTTTGCTCTTCTTGGGAGGAATAGAGGTTAAAATATGAAGATAGAAAGAAAATATCTGATACTGGTAATATTGAACTCGTTTGTTGTAGCCGGAATAATAGCTATCAATTTTATTTTTTTGAAGGAAATCCCAAACATTTTCTCTGCTATAAACATTTTTGCCTGTATAATGCTTGTAGTACCAGTTGTCATGCTGGAATATCTGAAATATAGAAGGCTCAAGATTATCGAGACAATGTTTCCCGCATTTCTCAGAGATTTCATAGAGCTGATGAGAGGTGGTATGACAATCGAACAAGCCACTAAAAATTTGAGAAAAAATGATTACAAGGATCTTAACCCCTATGTGAAAAAAATGGCGGCACAACTTGATTGGGGAATACCTGTAGAAAAGGTTCTCAACAACTTTGCCAAAGCCACTAAATCTAAAATGATACAAAGGATTATGTCATCCGTGATAGAAAGCCACAGTTTTGGTGGAAACTTAACTGATACTCTAGAAGCTTTGAGCAATGCGAGTATGGAAATAGAGAGACTTAAAGCTGAGAGGACCATGTACCTTTATTCTCAAGTAACGACCGGCTATATAATTTTCTTCGTATTCCTTGGTGTCATCATAGCCATGGGAAAATTCTTAATTCCAAGCTTGACAAATGTCAATGTTGAAATGGTAGGAGGGGCTCCCCAACAAAATTTGAGCAGCGATTACAGAAATTTATTCATGAACCTTATCTTGATTCAAGGAGCATTTGCAGGTTTATCTGTGGGGAAGATGGCCGAAGGTAGGTTGATAAGCGGCGTGAAGCATAGCTTGATAATGGTGATTGTTGGTTTGATTGTTTTCACGATTGTTGGCTAACAACTTAAGATATCAGAAGCTTTTACTTCGTCCGTCACTTTTGCCGTGCAGTTTGTGTAAACATAAATTCTATCGTAATTTCCGTTTGCCGAGACATTAAACATATATTTTTCGTTTACAAGCATACTCAAGTTACCACAGCATGAGGTCTGTGCTACCACAGCCCCTCCAACAAAAGAAAGATAATACCTTTGAATTGAGGCATTTGTGTAGAGAATTGTAATAGTTATATTGCCCAAAGATATTGTACCCGTGTTTGTTATGTAGCCAGAGAGATAGTTGTTTGAATAACACACATTTGAAAGAGAAATTCCGCCATTGCCACAAATTATTTCAATATTGGCCTGCTCTCCCGCAGTTTTTATAGAAGTTCTCGTGAAACCAAATATCCAAGTGCTCACGATTCCTCCAACAGCAACAGTTATGGCTATCAAGAGAATTGTAGCTATAAGGGGGGAAATTCCTTTCATGTCATCATCATGCGCAAACCGCTTCCTTGCTTAAATCAGGACATGCACCAGTACCAATTATAAGTTTTGAGAATTTTTCACTAGGTACATTGGTAGTAGAATTGGGGAGGATGAAACTCTTGTATTCACCAACTATAAGAGAACTGTTCAATTTTATCATTGGGGTCACAGTACCATCTGTCAAAACTATGAAAGATGTGAGGTCCAATATTTCATATTGGCCGATGTTGTGCAACACAAAAGTAAGCGTTCCTGTCGTGCGATCAAGCCTACAATTCCATATTTCAAAATTGGAGAACCTGCATTCTTCTGTTCTGTTCATTTTTGGCAGAGTTGAGGAAGTGTAGCTTGAAACCCAGAAGGCCAAGATACCAGCTACTGACATTGTTATGGCTATCAAAAGGACTGATGCCACGAGAGGGGAAATTCCTTTCATTAATCTAAATTTGGATTTGGGCTAATAAATATATTACAGGAGATGAAAATTTAATTGATGACAAAAGGTCAAGCCGAGATAGCTGAAAATGTGTTTGCAATTCTTTTTGGTATAATTATTCTTGCTGCCATTTCTGTCGTAGCTTACAACCTTTATACTGACCAGCTCAAGAGTGAAATTGAAAATAATTTGAATCAAATTGGAACGGGAATATCCAATAATATATTAAAACTTTATGAGAGTGGGAGAAATTCGAAATTTTCTCCAGGAGTGAATGATATCGCAAAACTTGGTGAAATTGACTTGAAGCTACCTGCCCAAGTTTCTGGAAGAAATTACGAAGTCATCCTAGTCATGGCAAATCCGATTTGGATTCAAATTTCAAACATAAGCATTGAAGGAAAACCACCTGCTGCTCAAGTGATAACATCCCCAGGAGTTAAGATTATTTTAAGAACTACACAATCACCCATCGTAGAGGTGGAAAGGGAAGTGCCGAATGTTGATGTTTTTGTGCAAGGAAGGAGCGAGAATGGTTTGAACAGCACATTGAGGTATTACAGGTACAATTTGAATGGCACATTAAAAGACAGCATAGTGATGGGTTCTCAGGATATAATTATAGATATAAACAAGGTGAGTTGATGGCATTCTCTCATATAGATTTTGCCATAGCTACTGGTGTTTTTCTTATTTTTGTTGGAATTCTTTTTGGTTATGTGGTCAGTTATCTTGTGAATTATAGAAATATTGCCGAAGCCTCTGATTTGCGAGGGATGGCCTCAGATCTCTTCAACACTTTTTTCATTGGTAGGGGAATACCAAACAATTGGGAAGATTTGGGATTTACTCCTGTGAAAATTGGATTGATGAATAATCTCTACAGGGTTTTTATAAATGTTACAGAGAAAAATGGGACTCAGAGAAACAACATAACGATAAACGGGAGTGTATATTTTGATTCAAGCTGTAGCAGAAAAGTTTTGAACAATACCCTTAGGCTTTACAATTTAAGCAATCAAGAAGTTCCATTTCAGCTTTACAATCAAACTTTTTGTGGCGGGGGCTATCTCAAAACTGGTGAAATTGTCTTTAATGTTTCTCTACAACCCTACCAATCCCAATTCTTTTTGCTCTATTTTTCATCTGAAAAAAGTGTGGTGCCCCCAAACTATTCTTTGGCTTTTCCTGTTAATGAAACAAATTATTCTTTCCAGACCTCACCTGTCCAAGAGTTTCAGATGATCTCTGTAGACAAGTTCAAAGCACTAAAGAGCTTGGATTATGGTGAGGTTTTACAAACAATTCCTAAAGGCTATGTCTTTGAGGTAGAAATTTCATGAAAGGTATTTTGAAAAGTTTTGAAGTCTTAATTGCAATATTGTTCGTGTTGGCAGCTTATTTCACCCTCTTCGGAACAGGTGAAAAAATTCCAGATTTGGAAACTGTAATATGGAAGATCAGGGGGTTTGAAGCCCTCAAGAGTTTGGACGACTCGAACAAGCTTGCTAGCTATGCTTTGGCAAATGAAACTGAAAAAATAAAGAATAGTCTGACTGAACTCTTGCCTCTTGGTCTTGAGTATGAGATTTTAGTATGTGACCAAACTTGCCCGAGCGTTAGCATAAATTCTGAAAAAATTGCCTCAGTTAGCTATTTTATTGCCGGAAATGTAAGCCATGTAGAACCGAGGGAAGTTTTACTCTATATCTGGCGAGGAACATGAAGGGTCAATTTTTCTTGATATCGGGAATTGTAGTTGTAATCGTGCTTTTCTTAATCAAGAGTAGCTTGGATCTTACTAAAATAATTGAAAATAAAAGAAACCTTGAGAGCAGTATGGCTAGAAAAGAATTTCTGAACATAAGAAGTGAGTTGATCAAAACTGTTGAATATTCTTACAATAAAAATGAGGGTGAGAAAATTGAGAATTATTTGAATTATGTAAGGTTGAAGCTTAAAGTAAAGACTATAGAACTCAAAGGTGTTGCTGTTGAAGCAGGTTACAGAAATGTTACAGCTGGTTCTAACACAGGATTGAATGTCACGATCTTCAATTTTTTGGATGAGACTATAAATAGTTTGAACTTGACTTTCAGCTATGATGGTTCAAACCAGAGCTTTTCTGATATTGCCGATGGCGCGAGTGTGAAGAAAGATTTTGTCTTTAATACCAACTTAGATGTAAACTATACTTTAAGTGTCAATTTCACAACCTTAAAAGAAAACAGATTTTACAACATCACTATTCCCGTGGAAATTGGGAAGAGCAGATTCGTAAGCTTCTTTGTTCTTGAAATGGCTAGCTTTGGGACAGAAAATAGGGACGAATTTACAAAAACCGTGGAAATTGTCTGAAGATAAGCAATAAACTAAAAGAAAACAATTTTCTATTTAATGAAAAGGGGAATTTCATCTTTCATTTCAGCTGTTCTGCTGATTTTAGTGACAATAACTGTAATCTACATTGTATTGAACATAGCAAAACCCACAATCGAGAGAGCTTATGATTCTGCTGTGATAAATGAAGCTGAACAGAACACGCAGCTTTTGGACAATTTGATAAGGGAAGTTGCTTCAGAAGGAACTGGGAGCTTGAGAAGTGTTGTGCTAAAAGTTTCAGGTGGAAACTACAGAATAGTTAACACTAGTGGAAATTTTACGGGAGCTCTTCAGTTCAAGATTGAATTAAAGTATAGCCCGTTTGCTGCACCTATGCTGAAGAAAGTGGGAAATCTGAAGTATACAGCTGGCATGAACGCTATTGGTTTGATTGGATATTGGAAGTTTGATGAAAGAAATGGGACAAAAGCCGAAGATAGCTCAGGCTATGGAAATTATGGTACACTTTACAATGGGAGCTTGAGCTGTTCAGATCCACCTTTGACTGGAGCTGGATGTCCTGAATGGGTTGATGGAAAGTTTGGAAGAGCTTTGAAGCTTGATGGAGTGGATGATTATGTTAAGTCTTCTTCTGTTGTTTCTGTTCCGAATTCTTTCACGGCATTGGCTTGGTGGAAAAGATACGGACCAGCAGGTGGTGTACAATCAGATTATCATACAATAATCACCAGTCTAAATGGCTACAGTGAATATGGCAATCGCATATTAGTGGCTAGCAGTGGCTTGTTGGTTTTTGCACAAATTATAAATGCGACTGGGACTTATTTCAATGCACCATCACTTTCAATTTCTCCCGCTGAATGGAATCAAGTTGGTATCATTTTTAATGGGAGTAAGGTTTATACTATCGCTAATGGTGTAATTTCTTCGCCAACTGCTGTTATCGGGGCTTTGGCAAATGGTTCAAATCCAATAGTCTTAGGAAAAGTGGATGTTCATTATATTGCTAATGGTACAATAGATGAAGTTAGAATTTACAACAGAGCTTTAAG
>JAWBNW010000028.1:0-7307 GCA_039000685.1 Candidatus Aenigmatarchaeota archaeon | reverse complement strand
GGAGAACTTACCGCTACATAGCTAGAGAACTTGATGTCAGGATTTTGCCTGCAGATCCGATAACTTTTGTTCCTCGTTTCTGCTCAATGCTTGGGTTGAGCGATAGAGTTCAAGCAAAAGCAATTGAAATTTTGAAGAAAGCCAAGAAGTCGGAAATAACTTCTGGTAAAGGACCAACTGGAGTGGCAGCAGCTGCAATTTACATTGCATCTGTTCTTGTTGGGGAAAAGAGGACACAAAGAGAAGTCGCTGACATCGTAGGTGTCACAGAAGTGACCATAAGAAACAGACAAAAAGAGCTTGTTGAGAAGCTTGGGATTGAAGAGGAAGTGGAAAAGAAAGCTAGGGAAGAGTAGACGATTTTGATCTTAGCTTTTCAAGGGCATTTTCATCTTTAAGCAAATTCAATCCCTTTTCCGTGATTTTCCATAGTCTTGCTTTGCTAGTAATTTCTCCCCCTTCTACCAAGCCTTGTTTTTCTAAAATATAAAGAGCTTCTGTTTTTACTGTATCTGGAGATCTATTCAATAATTTGCCCAATTCTTGCCTTGTTCTAGGCTTTTCAGAGAGAAGTTGCAAAACTTTTAATCTCAATTCACCTTTTCTTGATTGCACAACTTTAAAATTTGAAATACCTTTTTTGAAATCATTTTGTTTTTCGGGTTGCAAAACACACAAATTCCATTTTTCAATAAGTTTAAAGTTGGACAAGCCTGTGATTAAGACGCATTCTTGTCCAGGTATTTCTTTATCTTTATCTGGAATGATTTTTAATTTGAATAATAGTTGTCGAATAAAATCTCTTTTCGATTTTTCTTTTCCAGCTATGGTTATTTCTCTTAGTTTATTTTGGCCTGGTAAAAGACTTACGTTTGCTTCAGAAGCAATTATACCTCTTAATATGCCAGCACAAAAAAGTTCATTTGAAAATAACAGTGGTTGCAAATTATCAAACAACAAATTCAAAATTAAACCAAGCAACGTGGAATTTATTTTAATATCTATTATCGGTTTATTCCTTCTTTCTAAAATTCTAGTTTTATAGAAATTTTTCCTAGGAATACTCAATTCTCTTGAGATGTTAGATTCAATTTCTTCCAATTTGCTGGATAAGCTTGGTGGCATTGTTATGGCGACTCTAAATTCTTTTGGCTCAATCCCAAAACTTTCTTTAGCAAATTTCAGAAAATACTTTATAAGCTCTAAGTTGGTATTAGAGAATCCATATACTTTGGGTAACCCACCTTGCAATTTTATTCCATCCCCAAATCTTAGTCCCAAACCTTCGAAAAGCAATTCATTTATTTCAATAAATCTCTTGATCACAATCGGTTTAGCATTGCCACCTCTTGCTGAATTTTTGTCAACATAAACTTCAATTCTCTCAGGATCGACTTGCTTCCAAAGGATTTTCTTTCCACTAGGTAAAGCAGGAGGAAGCAATTTAACAACATCTACAAATTTCTTCCCATCTCGAATGAACTATCACACCTTTCACCTCTTTTTAGAGTTGCAAGAAACGTATATGTAGATTTAGAACTCACTCAATAGGTAATTTTTTTGCCTTTTTATCACACCAAAGCCTGAGCTTCATCTTTTCCTCAATTTCTTTCTCTCTCGGCTTGTGCTCTTGAGTTTTTTCTTCATCAAAAATGTGAATTACTTCAAACCCTTTTTCCACTAAAGCATTAGCAATGTATCTTCTATGGCAGCGCCACCAGAATTTTTCCGCACAAACTATTGCTGTAGTTTTTTTGCCCGCTATTTCTATCAGCTTGTTCAAAGCTTGAGAAAATTCTTCACTTCTGCTGAAAGCTTCATATCCTTCTTTCCTGTAGCCACCAAGGTCAAGAAAATGAAAATATTGGATTTGATTTCTTTCCAATTCTTTCTCCAAAATTTCCTCGTTGAACCAAGGAAATTTCTTGCTTGAAGGAAAGCGCCTAACATCAACCACAAGCTGAATTTCAAATTTTTTCAATATTGCAATAAATTCTTCAAAGCTTCTGGTGCTATGGCCAAGAGTGTAAATCTTCACAAATTAAGATTGTTTTTGAAATTTATCAAATGTATAAAGAGAAAGAGCCGTAATTATCAAGGATCCTTCTAGCTATTCTTTCCGCCCCTTCTTTGGCCCTAATTTCGTCTTCATCTCTGTGATAGTTTTTGATATAATCTCGAAAGCTGTTGTACTTGTTTTTTAACTTTCCTTTCAAATTGTCAGCAGCGTGATAAAATTCTTCAGCTAAGAGCTTTACCTTTTCATAAAGATTGGAGAATAAATAGTCTAATGGATCAATGTAAATTTTGTGTCTCAAGGTATCATAAGCTCCGGCAATTTTTCCTATTATTGTTTTGCCGTATTTTGTCATTCTAGCTATGAAAGGTAAAGGTCTGTATTCAATTTTTGGCAGTTGATTTTCATCTACGCCACACTCTCTAGCAACTTCTCTTCTTACTTTTTCTTCTAAAGAGATTGGACCAAAGAGCCACACCAAAAGACTTCCAAACATAATTAACATTCTGCTCTTAAGGACTTAAATTTATTCTTCCTTTTCCAATTTAAAACTATGCTAAGCTTAGCTCAAGGTCAAGAGCTTGTGAAGCTTGCAAGGAAAGCTGCTGAAACAAGAAAAGTGGAGAAAAAATTCAGTAAGGATTTTGAAATTAAGAAAGGCGTTTTCGTAACAATAGAAACTTATCCTGAGAAAGAGTTGAGAGGATGTATAGGCTTTCCTTATCCAATTTATCCTTTAGGTGAAGCTGTCCAGAAAGCGGCTACAGCAGCAGCTTCCGAAGATCCTAGATTTTCACCTTTAGAAAAAGAAGAATTTGATAAAGTAGTTTTTGAAGTTTCGATTTTAACTGAACCTGAGCTGATTGAAGTTAAAGAACCGAAAGAATATTTTGAGAAAATTGAAGCAGGAAAAGATGGTTTGATCTTGCAGAATGGACCTTTTGCCGGCTTATTCTTGCCACAAGTTTGGAATTGCTTCAAGACAAAAGAAGAATTTTTGGAAAACCTTTGCTTTAAAGCTGGGCTTACTCCCGATTATATTTATGATAAAAACACAAAAATTTTCAAGTTCAGAGCGCAAATTTTTGCTGAAGAGAAGCCGAAGGGAAAAATTGTTGAAGTTAAGCTTTAGCTTTCTCTTCTTATCATCAAGTAAATTAAACACTTAATTTCAATCTGTATCTTTTTTCTATTTCTTGAAATCCAAAAGATTCGAGCATCTTTTTAGAAATTTCATTAAAGGGTGAGATTACTGTTTCTATGATTTCCACTTTGTTTTTCTTTGACCATGTAATAAATTTGTTTAGCAACTTCTTACCAATTCCTCTATTTCTGTAAGATTCTTCCACGTAGATGAGCCAAATAAAGCCATATTTTTTCTGAGCATAAATTGGGAAATATCTTTCAATTTTTCCGCTTATAAATCCAACTAATTTACCATCACTCTCTGCCACATAATATTTCCATGCCTTATTTCTAAAGGTTCTGTCTATGAATCGCCTTCCCCAAATTCGTGCTTTCTCACTTTTTTTCATTAGATCATCAAATTTGTTTTTTAAATAAAAATTGAAGAACTTCCAATTCATCTCTTTTATTTGATTTAAGTCTTTTTTAGTAGCTTCTCTTATTTTGAGCATAATTTATTTATTTTCCTATAAATTTTTATTAAAAAAAGAAAATCAACAATTTTTATTTTTCTCCTCTTCCACTCCTTTATCTTTCAAAACTCTAGCCAAATCGTGAATAAGCCTTCTCACATGCTCCCTCATCTCGTAAACATCTTTATCAGGAATTTCCGTTATTTTCTTCTCGTCAGCAAGCTTCTTCATGTTCACAATTTTAGACCAAACTTCAGCATAATAAGGATCAATAAGCTTTGAATCAACAAACTCCCTCTTGAAAGCTATTGGCACTTCTTCCTCTTTCTCAGGCATCTTCTTCAAACTCTTTAAAGCTGTTATTGCAGCCTTGTGCATAACTTCATAAGTTCTTTCCAAAATCTTTTCCCTCTTCCTTATTTCCAGAGCATTAAGCAATCCAAACATCTTGTTCACAAATTTCTCCGCTTTTTCAATCCACTCATCAACAAACTTACCTTCAACATCCATCAGCTCTTTGTGCTCTATCTTCTTCCTTATTTCAATTATCTCTTTAAGCCATTCAGCATATTCTGGTTCCAAAATCCCAGGCTCAACCAAAAACTTTTTCACATCATCATAAGCTTTGCTTGGAACAGGAGGAGCCAAACCCATGAACATTAACACAGCTTGAGCTGTATTCAGCATGGCATAATAACAATCTTCAGCAAGCATTAAAAGCTTTACAGTCTTTGCTCTCATCAGCTTCTTTGGCGCACCTTCCATGTAGCTTTCGATAGCTTCTCTTGTCGCAGGAATTCTTCCCATTTCAAGAAGCTTTTTGATTGGGGCAAAAAATCCTGTGTCATAAACAGCTACTCCCTCTTTAATGAAATTGTAAATTATTGGGTGGCAAACTCTTGCGTAATCCCAGAATTCTGTTAAAGTATAGCTTGGTTGAATCGAAAGCTTGTCAGAAATTTTTTCAGCAATTTTCTCTAAGTCATCATCAATCTTTTCTTGAAGCTCTGGAGTGATTTCGGAAGAAGTATCGTCTAAAACAACAAAAATATCAATATCGCTTTTTGGCTTGAATTCGTCCCTTGCAACAGAACCCATCATGACAATGCATTTGATGTACTTGCCATACTTTTCCAAAACTTGCTTGGCAAATTCTTCCACTTCTTTCAATCTTTGCTCCCTCGTCTCGGGCTTTTCTTCCTTTTTCTCAGCTTCGTCTACCATATTCTAAACCTCTCTTACCGATCTTTCTGAAGTTGTTGATATGTCAGAAGAACTGACAAAATATTTACAATTACTATTACATTCATATCGGGGGGGCTGTTTATATGCGCCAGATAAGATGAATATCAAATCATTTTTACCGTCCTTTGAGTAAAGTTCAGGAACATTTTCTATTTTTTGAGCATATTGTGGAAAAATTTTTCTTACTTCATCAGGATCTTCTCTATAAAGCTGATCAACAGCACAAGTACCATCTGATCTAAGATAATTCAACTTACAAGTGCCAGGCACACTTTTTCTTGACTTAGCCATTTCACTCAACCTCAGGCAATTCTTCCCCCTTTAATTCTTCTGGAAGCAATTTATTAAACCTATCTATTATTTCTTTTGTAAGCTTGAGAGCCCTATCAAAATAAGCAGCATCCACTTCTTTCACAATTTTATGGTCAATATCTTTCCAAAGCTTGTCAAGCTCTTTGAATTTTTCCACGTATTCTTTTTCCAGCTTTTTCTCTTCAACAAGTTTCTCCAAAAATTCTGGTATTGCTTTTTGGTCAGGTTGAGCTTTGTAGTAGTGCATCACAACAGCCTGAATTATGTCAGTGGCAGCATACCTTAACTCAAAAATCATGCTCTTCAAATCGGCTTTTATTTTTTTGAATCTCACTTCTCCTGCCCTTGCTTTCAATTTTATTGTTTCTTCGCTTGGCGGAAGCAATCCCATTTCCAACATTCTTTGAACAGGCTTGATGAAGCCAGTGTCGTAGATTGGCAAACCATACCTCAAGAAGTTAACAAGCTCAGGAGAACCAGCTTTAACCCATTGCCAGAATTCCGTGAGCAAAGTGATTTGGATGTGAAGATCCTTAAGCTCATGAGCTATCAAATAAAGCTGAGAACTTACTTTGTCCAAATCTTCTGAGCTTTTGGTTGCAGTATCATCAAGAATAACCCAAACATCAGCATCGCTTCCCTTCTTCATCGTCCCTTTAGCAGCAGAGCCGAAAATTAAAACTGATTTTATCAAATTGCCATACTGCTTCCTGGCTTCATTCGTGAACTTCACAACTTTTTCAATTACTTTTTTCTGAAGCTCTGCTTGCTCTTGCTCTTCTTTCTTTGCCAATTCAACATCCTCCAATTCTTCTTCCAAGCTTTCTATGACCATAATTTATCTTTCACACTTAAACTTAAATTTCTACCTATATCTTTCTTTCCTCCACTCTTCTGCTTTTCCTTTTTCAACAGCAGCTCTTCCAAAGAAGCCATGAGTTTCTTCAGGCACCGCTATCAGCCCTCTCAAAGGATCAAGACCATGCTCTCTAATCACAGTTCTCTGTCTTTCTTCTGATGCCACTTGCCTTACATCTATTCCAAAGAATTCAGGATGCTCTAGAAGCTTTTCCGGTGGTATGTCATTTTTTAAGCATTCGATAATCAATTGCAAGGCTATGACAGATTGTTGAAAGCTTTCTGGTCCACCTCTTTCAAAAATTATGTAGCAATCTTTATCCTTGCCGAAACCTTTTTGCCTCAGCTTGTAGTACATCTCGTACAAATATTTTTGTTGGTCAGAGCCAACTTCTATTGGCAAGTGAGCTGGAGCCAAAGTGGAAGGCCAGCCCGCGTGGATTACTCTAACATGCTTACCACCATCTTCCGGAAGCAAGTCTATGACTTTTTCTGGATCTATTCTTAAGCTTAACATGTGCTCAAAGTCCATGGCAACTGCAAAAACATTTTTTCCAGCTTTCTTATTAGCTTCTTCTACCAAGAAATAGTATTGGTAAGGGTTTGCAAGCCTAAGCCACTCTTCTATTCCTCTTCCACCCATCGGCGATTCCAAAGCAAAAATCATGCCATCTTCACTCAAGTGTTCTTTTGGGTCTTTGTATTCTTTTCTTGTTGGGAAGAAGTGGCCAAAAATGTATCTTGCTGAAACAGCGGGAACCCAAATTTCGTAAGTTGTCCTGAAATTCTCATCTTCTATCGTAAGTTTTTCTGGGCTTATTCCTCTTTTCTCCATCCACTTTTCCACACTTATGCCATCCCTTTTTGCAAAGAATTTTATGCTTGCGTTAACTATTTTCTCCCATAAAGGATCTTTGTTTTCTTCCATCCATTTTGCAATGAAATAATAAGCCCATCTTTCTGGACCATAATGCAAGTCTCTTGAGTTAACAAGCGAAATAACATAATCGATTATATCAGCAAAAGTTATTTCCAAAGATCTTCTTATGCCTTCGTCTATTATTCCTTGCTCTGCTGCTTCTGCTTGTGTGTATTTTTTCCCAACTTGTATCTCATGACTTTGCACTCTGCTCATTATCCTATCTTGCAGATATTCTTCAAAAGTTCTTCCCCTCAAGAGCTCAAGCCAGAAAAAATTTTGTGGTCTTATTCCTTTTTCTTTGAAAGCATTTTCTATGTCTTTCTTGTCTATTTGTCCCACAGCTTTGCCTTTTTCT
>JAWBNW010000027.1:0-7382 GCA_039000685.1 Candidatus Aenigmatarchaeota archaeon | reverse complement strand
TTTTGGTATTTGTCCTTATTTCTACACAGAATGTGACCAAAAATGCTATTATCTTCCAAACCGTAGTCTTTTTGGCACCAAGATTTTTAAATATTGCAAGACTTATAAAAAATTTAATGACTTATCACATAAAGATCAACATCAAATCTCAGCTTCGGCCTCTTATGAAACTTGAAAGTGTAAGGCAAGAAAAACTTAAATTTAATTATATTTTCAATTTTACCTCCTCTCTCAGAAACAAATTTAATGATGAAATCTCGTGTTTCTTTTCTCCCGTTTCTATGTAGAGAATAAATTCTTTTGGCAGAAGTTAAAGCTTTCTCTAGAAATATCTTGTCGCTGTAAATTCCCTTTATCCCAAAAGGTGGATTCTGCAAAACTGTGTCGCAGTTGCCCTTCCATTTTTCTACATCACAACAAACAAATTTTACTTTCAGCTTTCTTCCAGTTAAATTTTCAGCAGTTTTCAAATTTTCTTTAGCTTGCTTGATAGCGTCTTCATCAATATCTATTCCCACTACTTCTCTAGCACCAAGCAAAGCCGCCCCTATTGCAAGCCTTCCGCTCCCACAACCAAAATCAACCACTCTCTTGCCCCTAATGTCATTTGATAAAAAAGCAAGGTTCAAAATCTCTGCTGCTAAGTCCGCTGGTATAGTATATTGTTCAAGTTTTATTTTGGGTTTTTCCAAAGGCTTAAGCTGAGAGAGCAAAAGCTCAAGCTCTTTTTTCATTTATCTCGCAATGTAGATATTGTCCGCGTTTCTTAAAATTCTTACTTTTAGAAGCTTGCCCAAGCTTTCTTTACAATTCACGATAGTTATACTTCTTTGTCTTGCTATTCCTATCATTTCATTTTCCATCCAGCCTTGAGTCCTAATTTCAACCAAAGCTTTTTCCCCAACTTTGAATTGAACTGGCAGCGAACTAGCTTTCTTTATCCCAAAATCTGAAGGTTGAAGCTTGAGCTTAACATTGAATTCTCTTTCCCATTTTTCAAGTTGCTTGTAGAAATTGAACCAAGAAATTTGTTTCACTCCCTTAGGCTTCCTTCCAAATTTATGGGCTTCGTATTTTTGAATTCCCAAAATTGGGAATTTTTTGTTCTTTATCGTTTTCTTGGCAAAATCTATGATTTTTGGGATTTCCTGATCGTTCAAACCCGGGACCCAAACCGGAGTTAAAGTCAAATCAATCTTGCTATCTGAGATGAATTTAATTAGCTCCAAAATTCTTTTTGTGTTATATTCTTGACACCCAACCAATTTTTTGTTTAGCTCTTCATCTAAGGCATGAAGAGAGAGGTTTATTCTCGCCAATTTCAATTCTTCCATTTCTTTCACCATTTTTTCATTCAGCAAAGTTCCATTTGTTTCTATCGCAACACTTTCCACGCCTTCAAGCTGAGAAATTTCTGAAATCAAGTCAAGAATTTTTGGATGTGTTAAGACTTCACCAACAGAATCCAAAAAAGCATGAATTCTACCCTTGAATTTTATAACCTCTTTCAACCAATCTATCAAGTATTGATTTTCAACAAGATATTCTGTGGTGTGATATTTTGAAAATGGTCCTGCATCTGTGCTGCAAAAAATGCAGTTCAAGTTACAAACAGAAGTTGGTCTTATTTGCAGAAGGTTTGTACCCCTGTCAATTATTCCAATTTGAACTAAGCCTATTAAAGGAAGCTCCACATCTTTTGGAATTTTGATCAAATTCTTCATAAAATAGCTTTTGGCCTTAGAATTAAAAAACATCAAAGATTTAATTTCTGGAAAACTTATCTCAAATATTGCAGGGGTCGCGTAGTCTGGTCAATCGCGCGAGGCTTAGGACCTCGTGGCTTAGTGCCTTCGTGGGTTCGAATCCCACCCCCTGCATTTTAAAACCTAAATCAGATAATGTAGAAAATTTAGAATATCTTGAAGATGATTTTTGATTTACCCTCTAATTGAAACAACAAACTTTAATTATTTTATTCTATTTAGTATAAGTATGGTGAGAAAGAAAGGTTTGCCACAATGGAGCGAACTTGTTTTAGTAACTGTGGAAAAGCTCACTCCATATGCTGCCTGGTGCAAGCTTGTGGAATATCCTGAAGTTGAGGGAATGATTCATGTAACAGAAGTTGCTGGTAAGTGGGTTCATGATATTCGTGATTTCGTAAAAATAAACAAGCAATATGTTGCAAAAGTCATCAAGATCGACTATCAGAAAAATTTTGTGAACTTGAGCTTGAAGAGGGTAAGCAAACAAGATGAAAAGGAAAAGATGAATGCCTTCAGGAAAGAACAAAGGGCTGAAAAGCTTCTGGAGCAAGCAGCAAAAGAGCTTGGTAAGAATTTGGATCAAGCTTATGAAGAAGTTGGCTTCTTGCTTCAAGAAAAATTTGGTAATCTTTCTATTGTTTTTGAAGGAGCGAAAAGTTCTAGAGAAGAATTGAATAAAATTGGCATAAGCCAAGAATGGATTGATGCTATAGTGAAAATTGCAGAAGAAGGCTTTCGTGAAAAGGAATTTAAGATTAAGGCAGAACTTGAGTTAAAATGTTTAGCTAAGGATGGTGTGAAAAAATTGAAGGATGTTCTCTCTGAACTAGCAAAAAATACTGGTGCTGCTGTCAAGTACATTTCTGCGGGCAAATACAGAATTGAGATAAAAGGTAAAGATCCGAAGGCTTTGGAGAAAAAACTTGTCCAAGAAATTGAAGCTGCGATCAAATCTATTGAAAAGTCTAATGGTGAGGGGAAATATAAGATCATCGGGTGAAATATAATTTTAAATTAATATATATGTCTCTCTGGGAACCAGAAGAATTGGAAAATAGAAGAGCATATTTTGGATTATACATAACATTTAATCTAATTTGTTATGCATTAGAGATGAAAAAATGTAGTGGTCCTTTAGAGCAAGGATTAAAAAACAGAGTACTGTTAAGTCTTAATAATCTAAATGAAGATATTAGTTTACTAAATGAAAATAGGCCTCCATCATACAGATTATCTATTTTAATGAAAGAATTGCCCGATGATTTTAAAAAAATTCAGGAGGTTATTCCTGAAGTGTCGAATATAATAGAAGGGAATATTTCTTTAACATCTGATGAATATGAAAAATTGATGAGTTTATTTTTATCTGTAAGGAATAAATTAAATTATAAATTTCCAGCTCCTTATCTGCTCTAAAAGTTTAGAATCGTTCTCGATAAACAGTAGATAACCTTGAAAATATACAAAATCGCAAAGATGTAGAAAATTTGAAAATTAACACCAAATGAAATTAAAAGTAAAATCAAGCCTGCTATCACATCGAAAATTCCCATCCAATCAAAATAACCAAGAGGAAAGCTTGTGAAAATTGAGAGAATTCCTTTAATTAAAAGCATGTAAGCAAAATAAATGCTGTGTGCCCCAATTAGTGGAAAATTTGGACCAAAATAAAGAATCATAGCGCCGCAAGCATCGATTATACCCAAAATTAACAACAGCGGGTTCATGTTTTTTCTTTTAGAGTTTGAAAATAAATATATGAAGATGAGGAAATGTCCAGTTTGCAAGATTTATTCTTTCAAAGAAAAATGCCCAAAATGTGGGGCTGAGACCATTCTTCCTCACCCGCCAAAATTTTCACCCCAAGACAAGTATGGTAAATTTAGAAGAAGCTTTCTCAAAATAAGTTGAAAAATCTTAGAATTGTTTTAATTTGTTAATGAAACCTTAAATAAGGTTTTGAATGAATATATAAATTTAAAAGGCAAACAAGATAATCTATATGTGAGCCTATGGTAACAAAAATAATTGAATTTGAAAAACCAAAGCTGAAGAATCCTGTATTCGTGGAAGGTTTACCTGGAATTGGGAATGTAGGTAGAATTGCTGCCGGTTATTTGGTGGAAGAACTGAAAGCAAAGAAATTTGCCGAGCTTTTTTCTTCCCACTTCATGCCTTTTGTTTTGCTTCAAGAAAATTCTTCTGTGCATGTACTAAAAAATGAATTCTACTATTGGAAGGCCAAAGAAAAGAATCAAAGAGACTTGATCATTTTGATTGGAGACAGTCAAAGCATAGACCCTGAAGGGCATTATGAAATCGTCGAAACTATCCTTGATTTCCTAGAAAAATTCGGAGTGAAAGAAATTTTTGCCCTAGCTGGTTTGAGCATAGGTGAAGAGAAAGAAAAACCGAAAGTCGTGGGGGCTGTGAGTGATCATGAGTTGATAAAGAAATATGAGAAATATGAAATTGATTTTCAATCTGTGAATAAAGTTGGGACGATAGTTGGGGCTTCTGGTCTTTTCATAGGTCTCGGTAAGCTGAGGGGGATAAAGGGGGTTTGTCTTCTTGGTGAGACAGTCGGCTTTCCTATAATCCCAGACCCGAAGAGTGCAGAATCTATTTTAAATGTCTTGACGAAAATATTGAATTTGAAAATTGACACTTCCAGGCTTGGAAAAAAGGTGAAAGAAATGGAAGAGTTAATCAAGAAAGTGGAAGATGTGCAGAAGAAGGCCTTGGGCCAATTGTTGGCACCGCCTGAAAAACCGGGTAAGAAAGAAGAGTTGACCTATATAGGTTGAGCAAATGCCTGCAAAACTCTTGATTCCTAGAGAACAATACTTGGCTTCTGGCATACATATGGGAATGAAGCTGAGAACAGAAGATATGAGGGAATTCATCTACAAGATTAGACCCGACGGTTTAGCGGTTTTGAACTTGAGGAAGATCGATGAAAGAATAAGAATTGCTTCAAATTTTTTAGCAAGGTCAAAAAATATAATTGTCGCCAGCAAGAAAAGTCCTGTTCAGAAAGGTGTGAAAAAATTTGCTGAATTGATAAAAGCTCAGGCTTTTGTTGGAAGATTCTTGCCTGGAACTCTGACAAACCCCTCTTTTGAAAGATATATAGAAGCAGATGTTGTTTTCATTCTTGATCCCATGATTGATAAACAAGTTGTGGAAGAAGCTGTTAAGGCAAGAGTTCCTGTGATAGCTGTGTGCAATAGCTTCAATGAGACGAGAGATGTGGACTTGGTAATTCCTGCAAACAACAAAGGTAAAAGATCTTTAGCAACTTTGCTCTGGTTGCTCGCAAGAGAAATTTTGAAAAAAAGAGAGGAGATAAAGTCTGATAAGGATTTCAAAATTAAAGTTGAGGATTTCGAAGAAGAATGAAAGTTAATTTTATAAATACTTCTTTTCATTAAAGTATTAGGCGAGCTGGTTGGGTAGCTTCGGTCTTGCATCAAAGCAAGACTGAGGAAGTTCCGTCCACCTTGAGAGGGTGTCGAAAGACTGCCTGAGAAGGCAGCACCGATATCAGAAACGGAACTTTGCAACCTTGCTAACCATGAAGGAAACTGAGTTGAGGTTGCCAAAGATGAAACGGATCGGTGCCCCTGTGAGGTGTAAGTTTGAAACGCTTAGACAAATGCTACCTTGAACAAAAGATGGGCTACAACCAGCACGCCTTTTTATTTTTAAAGGAGTAAGATAGATTATGGCAAGAAGAGATAGAGTATACATGCCGATGGGAGCTGGAGGCTTGTTGAGATATCAAGAAGAGGAAGAGATGTTAACCATAAAACCTGAGCAGGTTGTTCTTGTTGTTATTGGTATAATAGCCTTAGAGCTCTTGCTCAAGTTTTTGGGCTAAAGATTTTTCTTTTGGAAATTAATCTTAAAATATGAAAATCTTTCTTGGTCCTGCTGGAATTCCAACCGTAGCTGAAGATAGAACGACAGAAGGTGGAATAAGAAAAGTTTCTGAGCTTGGGCTAAATGCAATGGAAATCGAGTTTGTGAGAAATGTTTACCTTGACCGGAAAAAGGCTGAAGAAGTTGGAAAGCTTGCCAAAGATCTTGGAATCAACCTTACGGTTCATGCCCCTTACTTCATCAACTTGCTCTCGGATAAGAAAACAACCGTTGAAGCTTCAAAGAAGAGAATTTTAGAGTCTTTGGATAGAGCGGAAAGAATGGAAGCTAAGGCTGTTGTGGTTCATGCTGCTTACTATGGGAATTTGTCAAGAGAAGAAGCTTTCGAAAAAATGGTTGAGATAACAAAAGAAATTTTAGAAGAAATGAAAGAAAAAGGAATTAAAAAAACTTTGCTTGCTTATGAAACCATGGCAAAAGAGAGTCAGTTTGCCGACTTGGATGAACTGTTTGAGTTGGTGAAAAGAGTTAAGTCCAAGCAACTCACGATAAATGTTGATTTTGCTCATCTCTTTGTTAGAAACAATGGAGAAATCAACTATGGAGAAATTCTTGAAAAGTTGAAAAACTTTGACCAAATTTATTCTCACTTTTCAAACGTCAAGTACAATGTCAATACAAAAAGATTTGCTGATGTTCATGTTCCTTTGAATTCTCATCCTGCCTTCAAGCCTTTGGCCGAAGAAATTCTCAAGAGAAATCCCGACATAACAATAATTTCAGAGTCTCCTCTACTCGAACAAGATAGCTTGAAGATGCTCCAAGTCTTCAAGAAGCTAGATTCAAAATTCAAACTTTAGCTTTCTTCTTCTCCTTTTTGCGATGAGTCTTGTAAAAACAAGGCCAAACAAGAAGCCACCTATGTGCGCCCAGAAAGCTATGTTGCTTCCTGTGACACCAAGCAAAGTTATTGTGCCGAAGATGAATTGAAGCAAGAACCAAAAACCTATGACAATGTAAGCCGGGATTCTCACGAAAGTGTATTGAATGCTTGTCAAGACTTTTTCTTTTGGGAATAAAAGCAAGTAAGCTCCGAGAATGCCAGAGATTGCACCAGAAGCTCCTATGCTTGGTATGGTTGAAGAGGGATCTGTCAAGAATTGGAAAAAAGCTGCTGAGAGGCCTGACAAGAAATAGAGCAAAAGAAACTTGAGTTTGCCAAGAGCATCTTCCACATTATCACCAAAAATCCAGAGATACCACATGTTTCCAAACAAATGGTCGAGGCCACCATGTAAAAACATGGAAGTGAAAAGGGTTAAAACAGAAAATTGAGCTGGGATAAAACCAAAAGTAAAAATTATTCTTTCGTAATCAGTCAAGCTCAAGAAGAAGATGAAGACATTCAAGATTATTAGGGAAATTGTTAAAATTGGGGATTTTCTCCTTGGGGCTGTATCTGAGTAAGGAAAGAACTGACCTTTATTGCTTTTGAACATATCCATTAATAGGAAGAAATAAGATTTATAAATTTTAAATTCTCAAAATTTCATAAAATAATATGAGGTGAGTTAACAAAATGGGTTACAAACAACCAGATGTTGTGATAATAAGTTCCGAGTCTCCAGATACTTTAACAGAAATTCTAAGAAAAATAAACATCAAAAATCCAGGCGTCAATATAGTTTATGTTGACATAGTTAAGGGTTCTATAAGTTTTGACGAAAG